>NZ_JBFAOV010000008.1:0-360129 GCF_040675375.1 Nonomuraea sp. NPDC049607 | reverse complement strand
TCGGCGATGCCGAGCGCCGAGGCGATCGTGTGCCTGACCATGCCCGCGTCCTGCAACCGGGCCAGGTCGGCGAACCACACGCCGTCGGGGTACTGGGTGCGGACCTGGTGCGCCAGCCGCAGCACCGTACGCGACTTGCCCACACCGCCGATGCCCGTGACGGTCACCAGCCGGGATTCGGCGAGATGCCGCTTGAGGTTGGCGAGTAACCGGGTCCGCCCCACGAAGCTGGTGAGCTCCGCCGGTAGATTGCCTTCTCTCCGCCAGCCTGAAGGGGTGGCCATGCGCAGCCTCACGGGGGATCGGCGACACCTGCCCTGGCATCGTACCGCCGGTCGCGAGGGCTGTCCGTGGAGCCGGGAAGACGACCGGTGTTGGTTTGTACATCTCGGTAGCATGTTTCCGTGGACGAATTTCTCCCGGAGCAGACTTCGGACGACACCGACCTCGGCTGGGGCGATTGGCGCGAAGCCGACGCCGACGCCTTCTACCTCGACAACAAGCCTCCGCACTGGGGCTGAACCGGGGCTGACCAGGCCGCCCGAAGCCTGACCCGCTCCGGTGCGCCCCGCGCATGGCCGGGGCTTCTCCGCCGGCCTCAGACCTTCTGAAAAATTTCTCGGGACGTGTGTCGATCCGGCCCGATCCCGTTCGACGCGTCGATGAAAAGAGGGGACGGGCACGGACCCGCCCCCCGCGACACGTCTCGGAAGGACGACCGGCGACATGCAGAAGATCACGACCTACCTGTGGTTCGACAACCAGGCCGAAGAGGCGGCCGAGTTCTACACCTCGCTCTTCGCCGACTCCCGCATCGTGGAGGTCCAGCGCTACACCGAGGGCGGCCGCGGGTCCGCCGGGCAGGCCATGCTGGTCACCTTCGAGCTGGCCGGACAGCGCTTCCACGCCCTGAACGGCGGCCCCCAGTACACCTTCAACGAGGCGACCTCCCTCTACGTCGACTGCGGCTCCCAGGAGGAGGTCGACGAGCTGTGGGCCAAGCTCACCGACGGCGGCGAGGAGTCGCAGTGCGGCTGGCTGAAGGACCGGTACGGCCTGTCGTGGCAGATCGTCCCCAGGGCCATGCAGGAGCTGATGAGCGTGCCGGACCCGGCCGCCGCCCAGCGGGTCGTGCAGGCCATGCTGGGCATGCGGAAGATCGACATCAAGGGCCTGGAGGACGCCGCCAAGGGCGTCAGCTGACCACGTCCTTGCGCCGGAACCTGCGGAAGGCGACGGCGATCAGGATCGCGGCGTAGGTGATCGACACCGAGGCGCCCTTGGCCATCCCGCTCCAGTCGAGCTCGGGGGCCAGGGCGTCCAGCCACGCGTTGTTCCAGAACGTCGGCAGGAACTCGCGCAGCGTCCCCAGCGCCTCGACCGCCTGCATGATGGTGCACACGATCCACAGGCCCACCGCCCCGCCCACCGCGCCGAGCGGCGAGTCGGTCACCGTGGAGACGAGGAACGCCAGGGCGGCCACGACGAGCTGGCTGACCAGGGCGTAACCGATCACGACGCCGAACCGGGGCAGCACGTCGAGCGCCGGGATCGTCTCGCCGGTGCCGGGCACCTGGATGTCGTTCCAGCCGAACGCGACCGTGCCGGCCAGCAGCGCCATCAGCGGCAGGCAGATCACCGCCGCCGCCGAGAAGCCGAGCGCCACGATCAGCTTCTGCCGCAGCAGGCGGTCGCGGGGGACCGGCGCGGCCAGCAGGTAACGCAACGACGACCAGTTGGCCTCGGCGGCCACCGTGTCGCCGCAGAACAGCGCGACCGCCACCACCAGAAGGAAGCTCGCCGACACCGACAGGGCGAACGCGGCGAAGTTCAGGCCGCCGGCGGTGGCCAGGTCGCTGATCCGCACCGAGGACTGCCCCTGGTTGCCGGACTGCGGCCCGAACTGGAACGCGATCACCAGCACCCACGGCAACGCCAGCAGCAGCCCGAACATGACCAGCGTCCGCCGCCGCTTGAACTGCCTGACGATCTCCACGCGCAGCGGCAGCGTGCGGCGCGGCGCGTAGCCCGGCGCGGCGGTCATGATCTGTCTCCGATGAGGTCGAGGAACACGTCTTCCAGGCGCGGACCGCCGTGCCCGTTGCCGGCCGCCGAGCTCAGCAGCCGCGACACCGGCCCGGTGGAGACCAGCCGCCCGCGGTGCATGACCACCACGTGGCTGCAGGTCTGCTCCACCTCGGCCAGCATGTGGCTGGAGACGATCACGGTACGGCCGTCGCGCGCGTAGCGCTTGAGCACCTCGCGCATCTCCCTGATCTGGGGTGGGTCGAGGCCGTTGGTGGGCTCGTCGAGCACCAGCAGGTCGGGCAGGCCGAGCATGGCCTGGGCGATGGCCAGGCGCTGGCGCATGCCCTGGGAGTAGGTGCGCACGGCACGTTCGAGCGCCTTGCCCAGGCCCGCGATCTCCAGCGCCTCCTCGAAGTGCGCGTCGGCGGCCGGGCGGCCGGTGGCGGCCCAGTAGAGCTCGATGTTGTCGCGGCCGGACAGGTGCGGCAGGAAGCCGGGGCCCTCCACGAACGAGCCGAGCCTGGACAACACGGGCGCGCCCGGGGTGACGGGGTCGCCGAAGATCCGGATCTCGCCGTCGTCGGGGCGGATGAGGCCCATCATCATGCGCATGGTGGTGGTCTTGCCGGCGCCGTTGGGCCCGAGGAGGCCGAGGACCTGGCCCTGCTCGACCCGGAACGACAGGCCGTCGACGGCCCGCTCGCCGTTGCGGTACGCCTTCGTCAGCCCGACGATCTCCAACGGCACCTCCCGCCCATCAGCCACCCGCTCGCCGTCGACGCCCGGTTCCGACGCTGCCTCGGCCGGGGACGGTGCCTTGGTGGGGGTTCGGGGCGGTTCCGTTGCGGGGTGCGGGGGAGCCGGGGGTGCGGGGGTGCGGCGCAAGGAGCCGCCGCGGCCCGAGGTGCGGCCGGTGGCCAGCAGGAGGGCGGCGAGGAGGACGGCGGCCAGCGGCATCGCCCACACCCACCAGGCCACCCCGGTCGGCGGCGCGGCCAGCGCGCGGACCGTGGGGACGGCCAGCGCGGGCGAGGCCAGGGAGACCCCGAACGCGGCGGGCTCGGCCGGGGTCGCGAACCCCATGTCCGTCGTGGTCACCACCAGCCGCAGCCGGTGGCCCACGGCGAACTGGTGATCGACGGCCGGCAGGGTGACCGTGGCCTCGGCGGAGCCGGCCCCCTCGGGGATCGTGACCCGGAAGGGCGCCACCAGCCCCGCCGGCAGCGTGGGCGGCTGCGCGGCGTCGGCGACGTCGTAGAGCTTGGCGAACAGCGTGGCCCGGCCCTTGCCCGACACCTTGATCTTGACCGTGGGGCTGCCGGTGAGCTGGAGCGGAGCCGTCAGCGGCGCCGACTCGAACGCCGCGCTCTGGCCGGGCATGTCGATGGACACGCCCGCGCCGCCCTGGCCGCTCAGCAGCCCCCCGACGCCGGGGACGGTCGAGATCGAGGCGGGCGCGCCGCCGGGCGGGTTGATGACGTTCTGCTCGGGGCCGGCGAGCTGCACCGTGGTGGTGTCGGTGCCGGCCAGGCCGGGGTAGGAGCCGGCCTCGGGGTGCAGCCTGATGCGCTGGCGGGTGCCGGGGTCGCGGCCCCCGTCACGGGTGACGGTGAACGCGCTGACCGCGGGCCCGGCCTCGCCCTTGAGGTGGCGGGCGAACCAGGCCGAGGACTGGTCGTAGAGCCAGTCGGCCTCGCCGTTGCCGCCGTCGTGCCCGCCGTCGAACCAGGCCAGGCTCACCGGCGTGCCGGCGGCGGCGATGGCCTTGGCGTTGGCGTCGGCGTGGGAGAGCGGGAACAGGGAGTCGCGCTGGCCCTGGAGGAGCAGGGTGGGCGCCTTGATCCGGCCGGCCACGGTGACCGGGCTGGATCTGCGCAGCAGCGCGACCGCCTCGGGCGTCGCCCGGCCGTCTTCGGCGACCTGCTGGTAGACGTCGCAGATCGCCGGCAGGAAGCGGCCGCACCTGGCCTGCTCGACGGTCAGCGGGGCGGCGGCCTCGCGGCGGGACTGGGCGGCGAAGGTGTCGAGGGAGACGCCCTGGCCGAAGAAGATGCCCGCCCACATGCGCTTGAAGACGCCGTCGGCCGCGCCCTGACCGATGGTGGCCTGGGCGCCCGACCCCGTGGCGGACCCGCCGGCGGCCGCGTCGGGGAAGAGGGCGTCGGCCAGGTCGGCCCAGGTGATCTGCGGGACGATGGCGTCGATGCGCTGGTCGAAGGCGGCGGTCATCAGGGCGATGGCGCCGCCGTACGAGCCGCCCGTGATGCCCACGCGAGGGTCGCCGGCGGCGTCGAGCTGGACCTCGGGCCGCTTGGCCAGCCAGTCGACGAGCTGCTTGACGTCTTTGACCTCGTAGTCGGGGGAGTTGAGCGCGATCTCGCCCGTGGAGCGGCCGAAACCGCGCGCCGACCAGGTCAGTACGGCGTAGCCGTCCTGGGCCAGGCGGGCCGCCTGCTGGCGGACGCTCTGCTTGCTGCCGCCGAACCCGTGGGCGACCAGCACGGCGGGCGCCTTGCCACCCCCGGCGGGCGGGAAGAACGTGGTGTCGAGCTCCACCCGCTGGTCGTCGGCGGGCCCGTCGACGACCGTGATCCGCTGGTCCCGACCGCGCGCCTCTCCGGCGGACGGCCACACCAGCCACGTCGTCACCCCGAGGACGGCGAGCACCGCGACCAGCGCGGCCACACGTTTCATGGCGGTGAGCCTACTTTCCGCACCTGAGAGATCCCTGAGACGGACCGTCGCCCGGGGAAGGCGGCAGCCGTCGACCAGCAGTCGTCGACCAGTCGCCGTCAGCCGAGGATCGCGTAGACGGTCGAGGCGTGCGCGGCCGGGTCGCCGTCGCCGTCGGGCGTCAGCGTGACCTCCGAGAAGGCCAGCGAACGCCCCAGCTTGGTGACGCGTACGTCGAGCAGCACGTCGCGCCCGATCACCGGCCGCTGGAACGTGGTCGACTGCTGCACGGTCGTCATCGGCACGAACCCGCCCCTGGCGGAGGAGATCGCGATGACGGTGGCGGTGTCGGCGGCGGCCATCATCGCCTGGCCGCACAGCCCGCCGCCCTCCCTGGCCAGCGAGTCGGACCAGGGGAGCCGGACGAGGGCATGGCGCTCGCCCACCTCCTCCACCCGCAGCCCGAGCTCCTGGATCCAGGGAGCGAAGTATTGCCGGAGAATCGCCTCTGCGTCTTCTGGAGTCACGCGCTCATCATGCACGCTGTAGGGCATGGCGGAGGAGCGGAGCGAGCGTCCTGTGGATAACCCGGCGAGCCCCCGGCCCGGGCCCCCGGCACCCGCCCCGGCCAAGAAGCCGCCTTCGGCGTCCGAGCAGCCCAAGGAGCCGCCTTCGGCGGGTGAGCCGGTCAAGGAGCCGCCTTCGGCGGGGGACCTGGCTGAGGTGTTCTTGCCGTCCACCTATGCAGCGGGCGTCCCCTATGACCTGTACGCCCGGCTGCGCCGCGAGAGCCCCGTCTGCTGGATCCCCGAGCCCGCCGTGGGCCCCTGGCGCGAGGGGCCGGGCTACTGGGGGGTGTTCCGGCACGCCGACGTCAAGCGGGTGCTGCGCAGCCCCGACGACTTCTCCTCCCACCTCGGCGCCACCCAGATCCGCGACCCCGACACCCCGGCCGACCTGGAGTTCGTCCGGTCGATGATGCTCAACATGGACCCGCCGGACCACTCCAGGCTGCGCCGGATCGTGGCGGCCGCCTTCACGCCGCGCGCCGTCCGCGCCCTGGAACGCACGATCAAGGACCGGGTGGCGGCGCTGCTCGCACCGGGCGCGTGCGACTTCGTCGAGGTGGCCGCCGACCTGCCGGTCTGGACGCTGGCCCACGTGATGGGCGTCCCCGAGCAGGACCGGCGGCTGCTGTACGACTGGGCCTCCCGCGTCATCGGCTACCAGGACGACGACTACGCCGGTCTGTCCACGGCCGAGGTCGAGTCCCTGACCCCCGTGGGCCGCCTGGCGGCCGCCGCCCGTCCTGAGCTCAAGCCGGGCATGAACCCCAGGTCCAGGGCCGCGCTGGCCGACATGTTCGCGTATGCCCACGCGCTGGCCGACACCCCGCACGAGTCCGTCATGTCCGCCATGAGGAAGGGTGGCCTGACCGAGGCCGAGTTCGAGAACATGTTCTTCCTGTTCGCCGTGGCCGGGAACGAGACCCTGCGCAACGGCATCCCCGGCGGCCTGCTCACCCTGCTGAGCCATCCCGCCGAGCTGGCCCGGCTGCGCGCCGACCCGTCGCTGCTGGAGCCGGCGGTCGAGGAGATGCTGCGCCACTGGCCCCCGGTGATGGACTTCCGCCGTACGGCCACCCGCGACCTCACGCTCGGCGGCCGGCGCATCCAGGCGGGCGAGAAGGTGGTCGTCTACCACGCCTCGGCCAACCGCGACCCGGCGGCCTTCGTCGACCCCGACCGCTTCGACGTCGCCCGTACGCCCAACGACCACGTCAGCTTCGGGTTCGGCCCGCACTTCTGCCTCGGCGCCCACCTCGCCCGCGTCCAGCTCCGCGCGGTCTTCGCCGAGCTGCTCGCCTGGGACGTCGAACCCGCCGGCCCCCCGGTGCGGCTCACCTCCAACTTCCAGAACGGGCTCAAACACCTCCCGGTACGCCTGACCCGCCGCCTGACGTGAAGCCACCCCGAAGGCATCCATAGTCACACAAAGGAGACATCTGAGACCGACGCGCCGGATGACCGTAAGATTTGCGCCGTGAAGTCACCAGCATCGTTCAAGAAGGCCGCAGCGTGGGCCTTGCCGTACTGGACCAGAGGCCAGGCGGGGCGCGAGACGCCGCAAGACCTGTTCCGGGTGCTCTACTTCGGATGGCTGGTGGCGCTCACGCTCAAGCTGCTCGGCTCGGCCTGGGACGTGTCGTGGCACTTCAAGTGGCTGCGCGACGACCTCGCCCCGCCCCACCTGCTCAACTCCGCCGGCACCGCCCTCGTCGTCGTCCTGACCGTCATCCACGGTTACACCGGCTACGGCGTGGACAAGGCGGCGCTGCGGCTCATCCAGTGGGGAACCGGGATCTTCCTCGTCGCGGTGCCGCTCGACCTGATCAACCACCGCGTCAACGGGCTCGACATCACCTCGTGGAGCCCGTCGCACATCATGCTCTATGTTGGAACGTTCTTCATGATCATGGGCGTGATCAGGGGTTGGTTCATGGGCGCGCCCCCCGGACGCGAGCGCACCGTCGTGCTCGGCGCCTTCCTCGCGTTCTTCCTGGAGAACGTGCACTTCCCCGAGCAGCACCAGGAGTACGGCATCCTCTCCCTCGGCGCCTGGGACAACCACGCGACCTACGCCGAGCAGATCCTGCTGCGCTTCGCCGCCGACCAGATGGGCCGTCCGGTCGACCGGATCATGATGAGCGGGTTCACGCTGCCCGTGCCCGACTACCTCTACCCGGTCTACGCGGTGGTCGGAGGGCTGTCGGTGCTGGTCGCGGCCAGGCTGCTGATCGGCAGGTTCGGCGCGGCGACGCTGGTGGCCGGCGCGTACGTCGGGTTCCGCACGCTGATCTGGCCGCTGCTCACCTTCGGCGGCTTCCCGCCGTCGGCGCTGCCGTTCTTCCTCGTGGTGGCCGGGCTGCTGGTGGACCTGGCGTTCCTGGTGCGCGTCCCGGCCGTGCGTGCCGTCGTGGGGGCGGCCGCGGTGACCGCCGGCGCCTACGGCGCGCTGGCCGCGCAGAACGCGGTCATGGGCCCGGTCTACGGCGCGATCAAGGGCCAGACCGGCCTGTACGGAGCCCCGCCCCTGGCCACGTCGTCGGCCGTCTGGGCCGGGCTCGGGCTGCTGGTCGCCTGGCTGGCCGCCGAGTGGCTGGCCGGGCGGCGCGACCGGCGGCCTCAGCCGATCGAGGCCCGCGTGATCGCGACCGCCACCCCGTAGGCCAGCCCCATCACGCCCACCTCGGCCGCCGTCCAGCTCACCAGGGCGGTGGCCCCGCCGCGGCGGATCACCGGCAGCAGGCGGAAGCGGATGTGGGCGGCCAGCGGCACCAGCAGCGCCACCAGCACCGTCTTGATCACGACGAGCACGCCGTAGTGGCTGGTCACGATCGCGCCCGGCAGCTCGACGCCGGGCGTGAGCGCCATCGTGCCGAGCCCGGTGACCAGCCCCGACAGCGAGACCAGGAGCAGGCAGACGGTGGCCATCCTGGAGAACTTCGGCAGCGCCACGGCCAGCAGACCCCGGTGGGGCGCGACGAACACGGCCGTGGCGGCCAGGCCGCCCGCCCAGGCCGCCGCGCCCGTCACGTGGATCTCCATCGAGATCATGATGGGGTCGTGCCAGACGGAGTTGACCGCGTGCCCGGTGACCGGGATGGGCAGCAGCCCGAACAGCGCCACGATGATCCGCAGCTCCGCGGGCACCTTCTCGCCGAACCGCACCGCCATCAGCCCGATGCCCGCCGCCGCCAGCGCGCACGCCGCGCTGAACAGCAGGCCCTGCCCGGTGCCCACCTCCTCGACGTAGGAGGCGATCAGGCCGAACGTGGGCACCCGCCCCGGGTTGAGCTCGGCCGTCTGGAACACGATGGTGAGCAGCGCGCAGATCGCCCACGTCCAGGCCGCCAGCACGGCGAGCGGACGCACCCGGCGCAGGACCGGCTCGGTGGCGTCGGGGTCGTCGAAGCCGAGCAGCTTGGGCACGAGACTCAGGCCGACCACGGCGACCGCGGCCAGGTCGAGCAGCACCCGGACGACGGGCAGGCCGTAGGCCACGATCGGCCCGGGCATGGGGATGCCCGGCACGGACTCCTGCGCGGTGAGCGTGGAGGCCGCCACCGCGGCGACGATCCCGCACACGACGAACGCCCCGGCGACGAGCCGCCCGCCCGCGACGCGCTGCCCGGAACGGGACGTGAGGGTCGCGGTCACGCCCGGGTCCCCTCCGACGGCCGCGCCTCGGCCTCTGCTTCAGCCGTGGAGGCGGCGGCGGTGGAGGCGGCGGCGGTGGAAGCGGCGGCGGTGGAAGCGGCGGCGGTGGAGGCGGCGGCGGTGGAAGCGGCGGGGGCGCGGCGGAGGGCGACGGCGGTGCCGGCGGCCAGGAGCAGCAGCGCGGCCACGATCCACACGACCGCCATGCCGGCCCCGCCGTTGGCCGCGGCCTCGGCCGCCTTCGCGCTGTCGGCCCGCTGGTCCTGCCCGGCAGCCGTCGCGCCGTCGCCCTGCTGAGGCTGCCCGGCGGGGGCGCCCGCGGCGGACGCGGCCACGCTGAAGCCGATCTTCCCGGTCACCGGATGCCCGTCGGAGGACAGGATCCGGTAGCCCACCACGTACGAGCCGCCCGCGGGCAGCGGTTTGACCTTGACGGAGACCTGTTCGGCCGACACCTCCGCCGCGCCGTCGGCCCACGACGAGCCGTCCGCCCCCGTCACGCCGACCTGCGCGTAGCCCTGGCGCACCGCCTGGTCGAACACCAGCGTCACCCGCGCGGGCGAGGCGGACAGCGTGGCGCCGTCCTTGGGATCGCTGCTGACCAGCACGTTGTGCGCCTGCGCCGGCAGGGCGAACCCGACCGCGGCGCACGCGAGCAACAGGACCGTGAGTAGCCGCCTCACCGATCAAAACCTTCCATCGAACGAGTCTCGAACCCGTATATGGTCCCACCCATGACGGACCTCTTCGGCGGCGCGGCGCCCTACTACGCCAAGTACCGGCCCGGCCACGGCGATCCCGCCATCGATCGGCTGGCTCGCGCGTTCGGCCCGGACGGCGTCGTGCTCGACCTCGGCTGCGGCCCTGGGACGATCGCGATCCCGCTGGCCCGGCGGGTACGCGAGGTGCTAGCCGTGGACCCCGACGAGGAGATGCTGGCCGAGGGCCGGCGGCTGTCGGCGGACGTGCCCGGCATCCGGTGGCTGCGCGGCGACTCGACGACGCTGCGGGAGCTGCCGCCGTTCGGTCACGTCGTGATGGGCCGGTCGTTCCACTGGATGGACCGCCGCGCGGTGCTGGCCGACCTGGACGAGCTGCTGCCGCCCGGCGGCGTCGTCGCGCTCGTCGGCCCCACCCGCGACCCCGTCGAGGAACCGTGGGAGCCGGTCATGCGCCGGGTGCGCGAGCGGTTCGGCGTGAACACCTGGACGGCCGCCGGCTCCTTCCAGAAGACCGGCGAGCACCACCACGACGTGCTGGCCGGCTCGCCCTTCTCCGCCCTGGAGTCCGACCGGTACGAGCACCGCCTCGCCTACGACCTCGACGCTCTGCTCGGCCTGCAGCTGTCCTACTCCTACACGGCCCCGGCCAGGCTCGGCGACCGCCTGCCCGCGTTCGTCGAGGCGGCCAGGGCCGCCCTGCTGGCCGCCGAGCCGTCGGGCCGCTGGGAGCTGACGACGACGACCGAGGTCCTCATCGCCCGCCGCCCCGCCTGACCGCCCGACCCAACCGCTCGACCCCGCCGCCCCGCCTGACCGGTGCGGTTCGTCCGTCTCATTGCTTGGTGAGGCGTCCGACCGCCAGGCCCGCCACCCGTACGGCGGCCGACGGCCACAGCCGGGCCGCCCGCCAGGCGACCCGCGCCGAGGCCGGCGCCACGATCAGCGCCTTGTTCCTGGCCACCCCGCGCAGGACGTCGGCGGCCAGCGCGTCCACGGGATAGAGCCGCCCCTGCGCCCGCACCGCCGCGCTCCGGGCGTGGGCCGCCACCTCGTTCTGCGGCAGCCCCGGGTTGGCGTGGTCGAGCAGCGGCGTGTCGACGAACCCCGGGCACACCACGTTCACCCGCACCCCGTACGCGGCCGCCTCGGCCCGCAGCGCCAGCGAGAGCCCGACCACGGCGTGCTTGCTCGCCGTGTACGGCAGCATCAGCGGCGCCGGCACCAGCCCGGCCAGCGAGGCGGTGTTGACGATGTGCCCGAACCCCTGGTCCGCCATGACCGGATAGGCGGCGCGCACGCCGTGCACGACGCCGCGCAGATTGACGTCGATCGTCCGGTTCCAGTGGTCGAGCGTCAGCTCGCGGGTGACGCCGCCGACCGCGATGCCGGCGTTGTTGAACATGAAGTCGAGCCGCCCGCGCTCGGCCCTCACCCGCGTCACCAGCGCGGTCACGGCCTCGGCGTCGGTGACGTCGAGGCGGGCGAACTCCAGGCCGAGGTCGGCGGCGGCCCGCTCGCCGGCCTTGTCGTCGACGTCGGCGATCACCACCGCCACGCCCCTGCGCCGCAGCTCCCGCGCCACCGCGCGGCCGATCCCGGAGGCGCCCCCGGTAACCAGCGCGACCTTCACCGGCGCGGCTCCGCCCAGATCCCCATGGCCTGCCACACCTTCCTGCTGACGACGTTGACGAGCCCGATCTCGGCGCACAGCTCGCGCGTCCTGGCGACCGAGTCGCGGACCTCCTGCCGGGCGGCCGGGTCGGCACGGTGGATCCCGGCCACGACGCCGGGCGGGATGCGGAAGTGCCGGACCATCGAGCCGGGCGGCGCGAGCATGATCCGGGCCATCACGCCGAGCACGACCGGCGAGATCACGCTGAGCATCGTGCGCCGGTGACGGGGCATGCGCGGCACCCGGTCGCGGAGGTAGTGGCGGGCGAAGGAGATGTGCCTGGCCTCCTCCGCGATGTGGATGCGCATGATCGTCTCTTCCAGCGGATGGTGGACCTGGCCGTCCTTGAGCACCTTACGCTGCACGTGGTCGATCGGGTCCTCGCCGCCCAGGACGAAGACGAAGAACAGCTCGGTGGAGACCAGCGGGATCCACGGCACGGCCTGGGCGATCAGCGACAGCGGCCGAGGCATGCCGCATATGGGGAGCTTCGTGCGGTTCACGAACTCCTGGAACATCATCCCGTGATGTCCCTCTTCGATCGTCTCGTGGTAGACGTAGCGAAACTCGGGGGAGCCGTTCGGCAGGCGGTAGGCGTAGTTGAGCAGGCCGCGTTTGAGCAGGTTCTCGAACTGCAGGCCGATCTTCATGGCGGTGGCGACCCGCCACAGGCCGATCCTGGCGCGGACCTCGGGAGAGCGGGTGCGGTACCAGGGGTGGCCGCCCAGCCTGTCGGTCTCGGGCAGTTCCCAGCGCGGGTCGTCCTGGTCCACGAGGAACTCCGGGTCGTCCCACGGGATGTCGCGGTAGGGCTCCCAGTGCTTGTCGACCGACGCCTTCGAGAGGCGTTCGACGACCGCTTCGTAGGCGCCGGCGGTCCACTCGTCGTTCTCCCTGGCGGCGGCAGAGCTCGGTGCGCTTGTCATCGCGGGTGCTCCTCTCCTCCCGCCATCAATTGTACGAAGCATCCAATAGACGGGGAAGAGCGGCCCGGGTCACAGGTTCTCGACGGGCAGCCCCAGTTCCCCGGCGACCGCCGTACGCAGCAGGACAGCGGCCCGGCGGCGCGAGAGCACCCTGGGATGCACGTGCGTCTGGACCGCCAGGCCGTCGATGAGCGCGAAGACGCGCCAGACCGCCTCCTCCGGATCGGCGCAGGAGAACGCGCCCGAGCGCACGCCGTCCTCGATGATCGACCGCAGCAGCGAGCGGTTGCGCGCGTCGATCCCGCGGGAGATCTCCTCCAGTTCCGAGCTGCGCATCGCCTCGGCCCATGCGTCGATCCACAGCCGCCGCTCGTCCGAGGGGATCGCCGGCGAGCAGCGCCTGAGCAGGGCGCGCAGCCGTTCGAGCGGGCCGGCGGGGGACTCCTCGATGTCGGACAGCGCCTCCAGGTGCAGCCTGGCCGCATAGCCGAACGCCTGCGCGAACAGCCGGTCCTTGGTGTCGAAGTGGTAGAAGAGCAACGCCTGGCTGACGCCCGCCGCCCGGGCGATGTCGAGGGTCCGGGTGTGGCCGAACCCCTGCTCGGCGATCACCTCGCAGGCCGTCTTGAGGAGGTCTTCGCGCCTTAATCGGCTGAAACTGGGTGTCACGGCGAGTAACTCTAACTACTGATCAACGGTATTTGTAGGACAAACCGGGCACCGCGTTCGGAGGGCTCGATGGTGAGCGTCCCCGCGTGGGCCTCGGCGATCTCGCGGGCGATGGGCAGGCCGAGCCCGGTGCCGCCGGCGTCGCGACGGCGGGAGTCGGCCAGTCGGATGAACCGCCGGAACACGGCCTCGCGCTCGTCGGGGGCGATGCCGCCGCCGTCGTCGAGCACCTCCAGCACCGCCTGTCCCTTCCGTTCACCCACAGTCACAGTGATCATGGTATCCGCGTGCCGCTCGGCGTTGTCGAGCAGGTTCGCCAGCAGGCGGGACAGGCGCAGCGCGTCCCCCTCGACGACCACGCCGGTGCGCAGCCGGGTCTCCACCGGCTTGCCGTCCGTACGGCGGCCCAGCTCTTCGCTCACCAGCCTGGCCAGGTCGACCGGCTCGCGGCGGCCGGGCGCGCCGGCCTCCAGTCTGGCCAGGGTCAGCAGGTCGGCGACGATGTTCTGGAGGCGGTCGAGGCCCTCCATCATGCGCCGGCCGGTCTCGCGCCAGTCGGCCTCCTCGGGGGCGAGCATCGCCTCCTCGACCTCCATACGCATGGCCGTGATGGGGCTGCGCAGGTCGTGGGAGGCGTCGGAGGCGAACCTGCGCTGCTGCTCCACCGCGCGTTCGAGCCGGTCGAGGGTCTCGTTCACGGTACGGGCCAGCTCGTCGAGCTCGTCCCGGTGTCGGCCCCTGGGCACCCGGCGGCCGAGGTCGGTGGCGGTGATCTCGGCCAGCTCGTTCCTGATCGCCGAGACCGGGGTCAGCGCCTTGCGCGCGGTCAGCCAGGCCACGCAGGCCGTGACGCCGGCCAGCAGCAGCACGCACAGCGTGGCCGCCGGCGGGTACAGGGGGGTGATGTACCAGGGCGGCGCGGGCATGTAGGCGTAGACCATCCAGGGTCTGCCGCCGACGTTCGCCCGGAAGCCGACGGTGATCAGGCAGTGGACGGCCGGCACCCGGTTCGTGCAGGACGTGGTGGTGAGGCGGGCGTCGGTGCCGGTGGCGGTGGCGGTGCTGAGCGGCGGCTGTCCCAGCAGGCGGGGGCTGGCCTGCCGGATCCGGCCCCTCTCGTCGACGACCTGGATGAGGTCGGTGCCCTCGGTGACGGCCACGGGCCGCAGGCGGGCGGGGGCGTCGCGCTCGACGACGAAGGCGATGCGGCGCGCGGCGCCGGCGGCCTGCTCGGTGAGGAAAGCGGTCACCACCGTGTGCATGATCGGCGTGACGAGCAGCGCGATGGCGCCGTAGCCCGCCAGCGCGCACAGCAGGGCGGCCAGCGTCAGCCGCCGTTGCACGGACCAGCGCCTGAACACGATCACGCATCCCTCCGGTGACCAGGTGATCACAGGGGGTGCTGATGGTCCTAATTAGCGGAGATTCGGCCGCAAATACGGTCGAAAGGCCCTCCAGAGCATTGCTCTATGCGTGCCGCCGCGACCTGACTAGAGTAAGTGAACACTGATGCCAAGGAGTCGATGTGGACCTTGCAGAGTATCGGCGTGCCGCCGCGGAGTGGCTGCGCGACAACGTCCCGGCTGGCGATCAGCCGGGGGCCGACGCCCTCGCCCAGGCCAAGGAGTTCATGGCCAGGCTCTACGACGCCGGCTACTCCGGCATCACCTGGCCGCGGCAGTGGGGCGGCCAGGGGCTGACGCAGGCCGAGGAGCGCGCCTTCGCCGCCGAGGCCCGCGACCACACCCTCCCCACGTACGTCTTCTCCATCGGCCTGGGCATGACCGGGCCGACGCTGGTGGACCGGGGCACCGACGCGCAGCGCGAGCGCTTCGTCCGGCCGCTGCTGCGCGGCGAGGAGATCTGGTGCCAGCTGTTCTCCGAGCCGGGCGCCGGCAGCGACGTGGCCAGCCTCCAGACCCGCGCCGTACGCGACGGCGACACCTGGGTCGTCAACGGCCAGAAGGTCTGGACGTCGGTCGCCCACCACGCCGACTGGGGCCTGCTGCTGGCCCGCACCGACGTCGAGGTGCCCAAGCACCGCGGCCTGACCATGTTCGTGGTGGACATGCACCACCCCGGCGTGACCGTCAGGCCGCTCAAGGACATGTCCGGCAGGGCCAACTTCAACGAGATCTTCTTCGACAACGTGACGATCCCCGACGAGCACCGGATCGGCGAGGTCGACGACGGCTGGAGCGTGGCCGTCACCACCCTGCTGCACGAGCGGCTGTCGATCTCCGCCGGCGTCGGCATGGGCGGGCAGAAGGACAACCCGGCCACGTTCGAGGCGCTGCGCGAGACGCTCGACACCAGCGACCCGCTGGTCCGCGACCAGCTCGTCGAGCTGCACATCCGCAGCCGCGCCCTGGCGCTGTTCAACCAGCGGCTCGCCCAGGAGACCAGGGCCGGGATCTTCCCCGGCGCCCGCGGCAGCGCCGCCAAGCTGCTGCTGGCCGAGCTGACCCTGTTCCAGGCCGACCTCGCCACCCAGCTCGCCGGCCCCGAGTCGGTGGTCGGCGACCATCCGCTGTCCCGGTCGATCTCGCTGGCCCCCGGCATGGCGCTGGGCGGCGGCACCAACGAGATCATGCGCAACATCGTCGGCGACCGGGTGCTCGGCCTGCCGCCGGAGCCGAGGATGGACAAGACCGTGCCGTTCAAGGACCTGAAGGTGGGGACGCAGGGGTGAAGCTCGTACTCAGCGAGGAACAGCGGCAGCTCCGCGAGGCCGTGCGCGACTTCCTGCGCGCCGCCTCGCCGCTGCGCAAGGCCCGCGAGGGCTACGACCCCCAGGTGTACGCCCGGCTCAACGGCGAGCTGGGCCTGTCCGGCCTGGTCGTCCCCGAGGAGCACGGCGGCGCGGGGGCCGGGCTCGCCGACCTCGCGGTGGCCCTGGAGGAGACCGGCGCCGCGCTGCTGCCCGGCCCCTTCCTCGCCACCCAGTTCGCCGCGCTCGCGCTCACCCAGGTGCCCGACAAGGAGCTGCTGGGCGCCATCGCCGAGGGCCGCGTCGCCGCCACGCTCGTCCAGCCCGAGCAGGACCTCGCCTTCGACGGCGCGGCCGTCACCGGCGCCCTGCCACGCGTGCTGTCCGGCATGGAGGCGGACGTGCTGCTCGCGCCCGTCCCCGCCCCCGACGGCGGCGTGCTGCTGGCGGCCGTCGACCTGGCCGGACCCGGCGTCACGCGGACCTCGCTGGAGACCCTCGACCTCACGCGCGGCCAGGCCCGGGTGACCCTGGAGCAGGCCCCCGCCCGTGTGCTCGGCCGGCCGCCCGCCGGCAGCGGCATCGGCGACCGGCTGTGCGTCGCGCTCGCCGCCGAGCAGCTGGGCGTGCTGCGCGCCTCACTGGACGCCATCGTCGCCTACGCCAAGATCCGCGTCGCGTTCGGCCGCTACATCGGCTCCTACCAGGGCGTCAAGCACAAGCTCGCCGACATGCACGGCAAGCTCGAACAGGCCGAGTCGATCGTCAGGTACGCCGCCTGGGCCGCCGACGAGTCCCCCGGCGAGCTGCCCGGCGCCGCCGCCCTGGCCCAGGCGTACGTGGGCCGCGCCTGCTTCGAGGTCGCCCGCGACCACCTGCTCCTGCACGGCGGCATAGGCTTCACCTGGGAGCACGACGCGCACCTGTTCTACAAGCGGGCCAAGGCCGACGAGGTGCTGCTCGGCCCGCCCCGCATCCACCGGGCCCGGCTAGCGGAACTCCTGGAGTTGTAGATGGACATCAGCGGCCTTCCCGGCTTCTACGCCATCGCGGCGGCCGACCCCGGCCGCCTGGCCGTGATCGACACCGACGGCGCCGAGACCACGTACGGCGACCTGCTCGTCAGGGTCAACCAGGTCTCCCACGGCCTGCGGGCGCGCGGGCTGGGCAAGGGCGACGTGGTCGCGGGCGTGCTGACCAACGGCCTCGACGCCGTCGTCATGCTCATGGCGACCGGCCAGATCGGGCTCTACTACGTGCCGGTCAACTGGCACCTCACCGACTCCGAGGTGGCCTACATCCTGTCCGACTGCGACGCCAAGGTCGTGGTCACCGACGCGGCGCACACCGTCCCGGGCGGGGAGGTCGGCACGTCCGGGCTGGCCGAGGGGCAGCCCGCGGACGCGCCCGCCGGGCGGACCGCGGGGGCGGTCATGTGGTACACCTCCGGCACCACCGGCTTCCCCAAGGGCGTGCAGCGCGCGCTGCCCGACGCCGAGCCGGAGGCCATCGTGCCGCTGTACACGTGGTTCCTCGGCGAGGTCGTCGACCTCACGCCGGGCGACGCCGTGCACCTGGTGACCTCGCCGATGTACCACTCGGCGCCCTGCGCGCACACCCAGTTCGCGCTGCACCTCGGGCACACGGTGGTGATCACGCCCAGGTTCGATCCGGTCGACATCCTGGAGCTGATCCAGCGCCACCGCGTCTCCAACGCCATGATGGTGCCGACCATGTTCCACCGCATGCTGCAACTGCCCGAGGACGTCAGGGCCAAGTACGACGTGTCGAGCCTGCGCCAGGTCATCCACACGGCCGCGGCCTGCCCGGTCGCCGTCAAGCAGGCGATCATGGACTGGTGGGGCCCGGTGCTGTACGAGTACTACGGCTCGACCGAGTCCACGATCGCCTTCTCCGTCAAGCCGCACGACTGGCTGGCCAGGCCGGGCACGGTCGGCCGCCCGGCGCCGACGTTCGAGGCCAGGATCTGCGACGAGAACGGCGAGGAGCTGCCGCCCGGCGAACCCGGCATGATCTACGTCAAGTCGTCGATGGGCTCCTTCGAGTACCGCAAGGACCCGGCCAAGACCGCCGCCAGCATGCTGGGGGAGTGGTACGCCCCCGGCGACATCGGCTACCTCGACGAGGACGGCTTCCTGTTCCTGTGCGACCGGCGCACCGACCTGATCGTCTCCGGCGGGGTGAACATCTACCCCGCCGAGATCGAGGCCGCGCTGCTGGAGCATCCCGCGGTGGCCGACGTCGCCGTCATCGGCGTGCCGGACGAGGAGTGGGGCCACAACGTGGTCGCCCTCGTGCAGCCCGCCGAGGGCGTCGAGCCGGGCCCGGCGCTCACCGCCGAGCTGCTCGAACACTGCGGGCCCCGGCTGGCCCGGTTCAAGCACCCGAAGGTCGTCGAGTACCGCGCGCGGCTCCCGCGCACCCCCACGGGCAAGCTGTCGCGCTCGAAGGTGCGGGAGGGCTACCTGGCCGAGGCGGGGAACACCAGCTCCCCGCTGTAGTCGCGGCCGTCGCCGAGGTAGAAGCGGGTGGCGAGGGTGCGGTCGGCGGTGTCGAAGACCGTGGTCCACAACGTCCGGAACGGCGCGCCCGGGTCCTCGTCCGGCCGGACCGCGCGCAGCAGGTCGCGCAGGTCCAGGCCGGACAGGGTGACGCCCTTGCTGCGCTCGTACAGGGTGCGCAGCCGGCCGTAGGTGCCCAGGCTCGGCGTGGTGTCGGCGGGCAGGTCCGTCGGGTCCGGGTGGCGGTGCAGCAGGTGGTTGGTGACGCACAGCGGCCCGTCGCCGAACTCGACGGCGTGCTCGCTGCCGTCCCTGCCGCGTTCCCAGACGAACGCCTGGCCGTGCGCGTCGGCGACCAGGTAGTGCAGGAGCAGGCCGTGGTCGTACTGCTTGGCGGCCAGCAGCGCCTGCTTGGCCTGGGCCGCGGTCTCGCAGGTGTCCAGGAGGAACCTGGGCAACTGGGTGCTTCCCAGCCCGACCTGCGGGGCGGTGTGCGCCGGCGGCGCGGCGTTCTCGACGTCGGCGAGCAGCAGCATGACGGTCAGGCCTGCCTCGTTCATGCCGTCCATGCAGCCGTCGAGGTCGTCCATGGTGATGACGGTCGAGGCGAGCCCGTCGTCGGGGACGGTGGTGATCACGTAGGGGCGGGCGCCCATCGGCAGCTCGTCCGGGCGGGGCTGCCTGCCCCTGATCTCACTGGCGGTCGAGACGAAGAAGTCGTAGTTGCGGCCCACCCTGCCGTGGCCGTCGGCCGAGGCGGACGGCGGGCACCACAGTCCGGAGCAGGCCGAGCCCTCGGGCACGCGGTTCCAGCCGTCGAGGGCCAGGTCGTCCTGGTCCGGGTCGAGGCCGAGCGCGGCCGCCGCGCCGTCCAGACGGGCGTGGTGCTGCGGCCAGTTCCGCTCGAACCAGGACATCCTCGCCCTGTTCACCGCGGGGTCGGCGGCCCTGGGCGACCAGCCGAGCCGGCGGGCCTCCTCGGTGAGCACCCGGCCGATCTCGAACTGGCTGCCGGTGACAGTGAGGTGCGTGACAAGCTGGAAGTCGTCATTGCCGCCTGCGACGCAGGTCATGTTCGTCATGCCGCGAGAGTGCCGCCGTCCGCTGACCGGGCTCCTACCGTCCGCTGACCGCCCGCCGGTAGCGCTCCGACAGGCCGAGGACCGTCTCGGCCAGCTCCGGTGGGTCGAGCACCTCGAAGTCGACGCCGAGGAAGCCGATCCACGCCGCCATCCCGGTGAGGTCGTCGCCGCCGAGTTCCAGCAGGCACGCGTTCTCGCCGGCCGGCTCGACCGCCAGGCCGGGCCGCAGCGCCACGATGTGCGCGGCGGGCGCGTGCAGCAGCACCGTCGCGCGGTGGCGCCACATCGCCGTGCTGACGCCCTTCTCGACGTACGCGGCCAGGTCGCCGTCGCCGGGCAGTTCCCGGGGCGTGAACCGGGGGCCGGTCGGCGTCCGGGGCAGCAGGCGGTCGACCCGGAACGTGCGCCAGTCGTCCCGCTCGACGTCGAAACCCACCAGATACCACCGCCCCCGCCGGTGGACCAGCCGGTACGGCTCCACGTCCCGGACCGCGGGCGAGCCGTCGTGCCCGGTGTAGTCGAAGCGCAGCCGCTCGTGGTCGCGGGCGGCGTTCGCGATCGCGGTCAGCACCTCCGGCCGGACGGGCGCCGCCCCCGAGCCGGGGACCTGCACGGTGTAGGCGTTGAGCGTGTTCACCCTGCGCCGCAACCGGGCGGGCAGGACCTGCTCCAGCTTGGCCAGCGCCCGCACCGAGGTCTCCTCGATGCCCTCCACCCCGCCGCCCGCCGCCCGGCCGAGGCCCACCGCGACCGCCACGGCCTCCTCGTCGTCCAGCAGCAGCGGAGGCAGCGCCGCCCCGGCGCCGAGCCGGTACCCGCCGGCCGTCCCGGGCGTGGCGTGCACGGGGTAGCCCAGCGAGCGCAGGCGCTCGACGTCGTTGCGGATCGTCCTGGTCGAGACCCGCAGCCGGGTGGCCAGCTCCGGGCCCGTCCATTCGCGATGCGCCTGGAGCAGCGACAGCAGCTTGAGCAGGCGGGCGGAGGTTTCCAGCATGGGCCCAGTGTGCCCGCTATCGCGGCAAGGAGGCTTCCGCGTCCAGGACGAGCTTGCCGAGGAAGTGGCCGTCCTGGCTGCGCCGATGGGCGTCGGCCGCCCGCTCCAGCGGGAACACCTCCGCGACCGGGACGCGCGGCAGCACGTCCACCGGGAACGTCCCGCCCTTGCCCGTGGAGAAGCGCACGCCGTGCTCGGCCGCGCCCGCCGGGTCGGCGATGGTGAGCACCTTGTCCGGGTCGCCGGTGAGCCCGACCGACAGCCCGACCTCGCCGCGTCCTGAGGCGTCCAGCACCCGGTCCACCGGGCCGGGCAGGCGCTGCTCCAGCCCGTCCCCGTAGGTGATCGGGACGACGCCGAGCTCGCGCAGGAAGGCGTGGTGGCGTTCGCTCGCGGTGCCGACCACGTGGGCGCCCCGGGCCAGCGCGAGCTGCGCGGCGGCCAGGCCGACGCCGCCCGCGACCGCGTGGACGAGCAGCGTCTCGCCCGCGCGCAGGCCCAGTTCGTCCAGCGTGCGGTGAGCGGTCTCCAGGGCGACGGGCAGCGCGGCGGCCTCCGCGTACGACAGGTGCTCCGGCTTGGGACGCAGCGCGGCGGCCTCGGCCAGCGCGTACGTGGCCGCCGCCCCCGACGCGACCTGGCCGAACACCGCCTGGCCCACCTCCAGGCCGGCCACCCCCGGGCCGAGCGCGTCGACCGTTCCGGCCAGCTCGATCCCGGTGCCCTGCGGGCCGTCGGGCGGCGTGCCCCGGAAGCCGGTGCGCAGCTTCCAGTCCAGGGCGTTCACCCCGGCCGCCCGGACCGCCACGCGTACCTGCCCGGCGCCCGGCCTGGGCAGCGGCACCTCCTCCAGCGCCAGCACCTCGGGGCCGCCGTGCTCGTGGTAGCGCACGGCCTGGGCGGTGACCAGCAGCACCGCCTTGCCGACCAGCTCGCGGGCCTCCAGGGCGGCGTGCGCCTCGTGGGCGCGGTCGAGCGGCACGGCCAGGCCGACGACGGTCGTCAGCTCGCCGGAGGCCGCCATGCCCAGCGCCTGCCCGGCCAGGCGACGGAACTCCTCGGGGGCGAACTGCACCTGTTCCATGCCGACCAGCCGCACGCCGCGCCGCGCCGCCTCGGCGGGGTCCACCAGCGCCGTCGAGCCGCTCGGCACCCCGTACGCGAAGAACACCCCGCCGGGCCCGAGCAACGCGAACGCCTCGGCCCCCACCCGCCCCCCGACCCCGTCGAAGACCACGTCGAACGCCCCCACCGCGTCCCCGCTCGCTTCGGCTGTCCGGAAGCCGGTGGCGGTCAGGGCGGGGTAGTCGACCGCCTCGGCCGCGCCCGCCGCCAGCGCCGCCGCCCGCTTGGCCGGGCCGTGGGCGGCGGCCGTCACCCGGGCGCCGGCGGCCCGCGCGAGCCGGACGATCGGCAGGCCCAGTGCCCCGCCGGCCCCCGTGACCAGCACCCGCGCCCCCGGCTTCAGCTCCGCCGCCGTCACCAGGCTGATCGCCGCCGGGCCGACCTGGAGCAACGCCGCCGCCAGCCACGAGCTGACCTCGTCGGGAACCGGCACGAGGGTGTCCACCCCGGTCACGACCCGCTCGGCGTACCCGCCCGGCACCAGGGCCGCGACCCGCCGTCCCGTCCAGGCGGGGTCCACCCCCTCGCCCACCGACAGCACCCGCCCGGCCACCCCGGTCCCCGGCACGAACGGCGGCCGGTCGGGGAACCACTCCTGTCCCCATCCGGCGCGCAACTGGGCGTCCAGCGACATCACGTCGGCCACCGAGACGCCGACCACCACCTGTCCCGGCCCCGCGACGGGATCGTCCACCCGCCGCACCCGGAGCACCTCGGGACCACCGAACTTCGTCACCTCGACAACATCCATGCCGCCGAGTGTCCTACCTCAAGCGAACTTGAGGTCAATCCCGGCGCTCATCCGGTCAGCTTCTGCACCTGCTGGACGACCACCAGGACGGTCAGCGTCCCGAAGAACGCCACCGACCAGACCAGCGCCCCCAGCCGGTACGACCTGACCCTGATCGCCTCCGGCAGCGACCGCCGGTTCAGCACGATCAGCAGGATCGAGTAGACGAACATCATCACCGCCGCGAAGCACGCCGAGAACACCAGCAGGATCAGCGGCTGGTCGAACCCGAGCAGCAGGATCGCGATCCCGACCAGCGTCATCGCCCAGACGGTGACGAAGTAGACCCGGTTCACCGAGACGGGCCGGTCGCGCAGGTAGACCGTCTTGATCGTGTCCGAGGCCAGCCGCGAGGTGTAGTCGACGATGCCCATCGCCGAGGCGAACAGGGCCAGCGCGCCGATCACCCAGAACAGCACCCCGAACCACGTGCCGACCGCGCCCTGCAGCACCTCGCCCTCGACCTTCAGGAAGCCGATGTCGTTCTTGCCCGCCACCTCCGGCCGGCCGAAGACGGTCGAGTAGGCCAGCATCGACATCAGCGCGATCGTCAGGAACGACACCAGCGCGAACGTGGCGCCCTGCTCGGCGTTGGCGAAGCGCCACCACCGGCGCCAGCGCGCCAGGTTGCCCTCGGTCGGCGGGAACTGGAAGCCGGTCGAGGCGGCCGCCTCCTCCTCACCGGTGACCGGGCTGACCAGGCGCGGGACGTACGAACCCATGCCGAAGCCCTTGTCGCGGATCCAGTTGCTCTGGCACAGGTTCTGGCCGCCGCCCGCGCCGGCGTAGGCGACGGCGCCCATGAGCACGGCGATCCCGAGCTCCTCTGCGGGGAAACGCGCGCTGACGGTGAGCCCCTTGCCCAGCTCGACCCAGCTGTCGGCGTTGACGGCGAACAGGATCGCGACCACGGCCAGCGTGGCCACCAGGGCGATCTTCACGAAGATCACCCGTTCGAGGGCCGTGTAGATCACCGGCGCCAGCGTCAGGCCCAGCGCGATCACGACGAGCATGCCGATCGCGATCCACCGCACGCCGCCCGCGCCGGACCCGGTCAGGTACGTCACCATCGTGGCCGACGTGGTCACCCAGCCCGGCCAGAGATTCGAGGCCAGCGTCATCACGACGAAGACCAGGCCCCAGTGCTTCCACATCCGGCTGAACCCGGTCAGCGCGGTCTCGCCGGTGGCCAGCGTGTACCGCTCGATCTCCATGTTCAGGAACCACTGGGTGACGATGCCGACCGCGGCGCCCCAGACGAACACCAGCCCCACCTGGGAGGCGATGTAGGGCCAGATGATGAACTCGCCCGACGCCAGCCCCACCCCCGCCCCGACCAGCCCGGGGCCGATGACGCGCCAGGTCGAGCGGGGAGGGGCGGGCAGGTCGCGGACGGTGACGGACGGCAGGATTCGCGCCGGGACGGTGGGGGTGAAGTCCGTCATGCGGATCTCCTTGTTCGGCTTCCCGTACCGTCACCTTACGCAGATCTCTTACGCCGGTGAACTATCCGGTCAGGGCGACCACGTAGTCCCCGTGGTCGGTGAGCCCCACCACCCGTCCGCCGGACTCCATGAGGCCGCCGAGCACCTCGCGCATCGCCGCCCGCCAGGCCCTGGCCGCCGCCGGGTCCTGCCCGCGCAGCCGTTCGACGTCGCGCGGCGTGCCAACCAGAACGACGTCGACGTCCGTGTCCGTGTCCGCCGCCCGGACGAGCGGGCCGTCGCCGCCCTCCTCCAGCACCCGGGGGCGGCCTTCGGCGGGTTCGACCCGTGGCTCGATCGGCTGCTCGTCCAGCGGCCACACCGCCAGCAGGCGGTCGGAGGAGTCGCCCTCGTTGATCGCGTCGGCCATCACGCCGTAGAAGTCGCGCAGGTACTCCTCGGGGCGGGCGCCCAGCTTGACCAGGTTGAAGCGGGCGTTGCGGCGGACGAGCGGGTCGAACGTCCAGGTGACGCGCTCCAGGCCCTGTTCCAGGCACCACGCCCGCTGGTGCAGCTTGAGCGCGTAGCCGATGCCCCGCCCGATCGACGCGCCCGTCACGTGGGAGTGCAGCGCGCCGCCCGCCGCGCGGAAGCCCACCGACGCCCCTACCAGCACGTCGCCCTCGTAGGCCCCGGTCACGTAGTTCCCGGCGTGCGCGAACCCGATCATCATCTCGACGCTGACCGGCGCGTTGCCCGGATCGGGCCGCCAGATCTGCTCGAAAAGCCGGAAGACCTGCGAGAACTCGCCGATCTCGTGCAACTCGCGGATCACCACACCACTCTTGGCCGCCGCCGCGGCGGCCTCCTCCCGGCTCGTCATGCCCCCACTATGCCCGCCGGACGGCGACATGCCCGCCCGCGGGTCGCGGACGGGCATGTCAGGCACGGCCGGGGCTCACTTCACGAGCGCCCCGAGCGTGCGCTCCATGACGCAGTCGTTCTCGAACTTTCTGTCGTAGGACGTCGTGCGGCCGTACCAGTGGCCTCTGACCTGGACGTCGACCGGCGCGTAGTTGCGCGGGCAGGCGCCCGGGTCGACGTTGAGGTCCTTGATCACGCCGTCGACCTCGTGCAGCTCCGCGCAGGCCGTCCGGGGGCGCGGGTGCGTGCCGCCGTCGGGGTCGCAGGTGAGCCGCATCGAGTACGCGCCGCCGCCGTTGCTGGGCGTTACGGTGATGAACAGCAGCACGCCCGGCTCGTCGGCGGCGGCGGCGCCCGCCGGGCTCGCCCCGAACGGGACGGCGAGCGCGGCGGCCGCGCAAAGGGTTAGGGCGGCCGTCCGGCGAGCGGCGGTCAGCATGAATGTCATGGGAACCTCCCTGGTCAACGTGCGCCCCGAGAGTGGCGGCGCACGTCACATGACTACAGGGAGTCACTGTACCGATACCACTGGTGAAGGAGTGACAGAATGCTGTCCCCGATGATCACCCCGGCCCCGAGGCCGGACCCGTCCGTCCGGCGCGAGGCCATGACGCGGGCCCGGCTTCCCGGCACGCCTGGGCGCACAGGGGTGCGCAGCCTCACGCACCTGGGTGCACCTGGGTGCACCTGGGTGCACAGCCTCGCTCCTTCAGCGCACCGCCTCGATGAGGGCGCGGAGGAGGGCGGTGCGGCGTGGCATCTCGGCCACCACCACGTGCTCGTGGTCGGCGTGCGCGCCGCCGCCCACCGCGCCCAGCCCGTCGAGCGTCGGGCAGCCCGCCCCCGCGGTGAAGTTCCCGTCGGAGGCGCCGCCCACCGCGGCGGAGGGCAGCGGGCCCACGTCCAGCCGCTCGGCCAGGTCCTGCGCCAGGGCGTAGAGCGAGGCCGACATCGCGGCTTCGAGCGGCGGCCGGTTGGGGCCCCCTTCGACCTCCAGCCGCGTGCCGGGCACCGCCGGGACCAGCTCCCGCATCGCGGCGTCCACCCGCAGCTGCTCGGCCACCGTGCTCGCCCGCACGTCGACCCCCACGGTCGCCTCGGCCGGGACGGTGTTGAGCGTGGTCCCGCCGCGCAGCACGGTCGGTGTGACCGTGGTGTCACCGGTCCCGAGCGCGGCGATGGCCAGGATCTGGTGCGCCAGCTCGACGCCCGCGTTCGCGCCCTTCTCCGGCTCCAGCCCGGCGTGCGCGGCCTTGCCGCGCACCCGCAACGTGTACATCGACGTGCCCTTGCGGGACGTCTTCAGCGCGCCGCCGTCCGCGCTGGCCTCCATGACGAACGTGGCGGCCAGCCCGCGCGCGGTGTCCGTGATCAGCGGCGCGGACGTGATCGAGCCCAGCTCCTCGTCACCGGTGACCAGCAGCGTGACGCCGTCGAGGGAGTCGAGCCCGGCGAGCGCGTGGAACGTCTGCACCAGCCCGGCCTTCATGTCGAACACGCCCGGCCCGCGCGCCACCCCGTCCACGACCGACCACGGGTGGGTCGCCAGCGTGCCGATCGGCCAGACGGTGTCGTGGTGGCCGAGCAGCAGCACCCGGGGCGTGCCGAACGTCCAGCGCAGATGGGTGACGCCGTCGATGACCAGGAACTCCGGCTTCGCCCCCAGGTGACGGGCTCCCATCGCGGCCACGACCTCGGCGCTGCGGGCCACGGCCTCCAGGTCGCGCGAGAACGACTCGCACAGGACGAGCTCCTCCAGATCCTCGATCATGCCAACCGCTCTCCGAGGAACCGGTGGACGTTGCCACCGATGATCTTGGTGACGTCCTTCTCCGGCAGGCCGCGGGCGAGCAGCCCCTCGGTCACCATGGGCAGCCCGGCGGGCCCCTCCAGGCCGGGGACCGACGCCTTGGGGTCGAGGCCATCGGGCTCCAGGTCCTCGCAGCACGGGGGCGTCAGGTCGTCCATGACCTCGCGGATGAAGTCGGGGCCGAGGCCGACGTGGTCGATCCCGGCCACCTGCGCGACGTGCTCGATGTGGTCGAGCAGGCGGTCGAGCGTCATGTCCTCCATGCGGTCGGCCAGGAAGGGGGCGTAGAAGTTCACACAGACCACGCCGCCCGTGGCGGCGACCCCGCGGAGCTGGTCGTCGGTGAGGTTGCGGTGGTGGTCGCGCAGGGCGCGGGCCGCTGAGTGGGTGGCCATCACCGGCTTGGTCGCCAGCTCCAGCACGTGGGCCACGCCCGACGCGCCGAGGTGTGAGACGTCGAACACCATGCCCAGGCGCTCCATCTCGCTCAGGGCGGCCACGCCGCGGCTGGTCAGGCCGCTGCCGGTGGCGTCCTCGGCGCTGCCGTCGGCCAGCGGCGTACGCCCGAAGTGGGCGATCGAGGCCACCCGCACGCCCAGCCGGTGGACGGTCGAGATCAGCTCCACGCTCTCGTCGAGCCCCGGCATGCTCTCCAGCGCCAGCACCAGGGCGATCCTGCCCTCTTCCAGCGCCGCGTCGATCGCCGAGGCGTCCAGGCAGAGCCGTACGGCGTCGGGGTTGCCCTCCGCGATCACGTGGGCGCACTCGATCATGCGCAGCGTCTGCCGCAGCGCGCCCTCGGGCCGGTACTGGTCGTCGATGAAGACCGGCAGGATCTGCAGGTCGACCCCGCCCTCGACGAGCTGGGGCAGCCACCGCTCGCGGAAGAAGGAGGCCCACTGCTGGGGCGGCCGGGTGGAGACCGCCATGAGGAGATCATTGTGGGTGTCGGCCACGACGGCACGCCGGTGCAGGGGAAGCGTCATGCGAAGGACGTTACCGCGCGCGCCCGACCTGCTCCAATGCACCCGAAGCGCGATTTTCCCCCGCCATCTTGTCCGCCACACCGAAGACGGCCCCTCCTCGACCGTCCCCCACGCCGTAGACGGCCTCTCCTCGACCGTCCCCCGCGCCGAAGACGGCCCCTCCTTGACCGTCCCCCGCGCCGAAGACGGCCCCTCCTTGACCGTCCCCCGCGCCTTCCTACGCCGAAGACGTCCCTTCCGCGACGGGCCGGTAAGCCCCGCGCGGCGGCCTGCCGGTGAGCCGCCGGTAGAGCGTCGTCGAGCCGGGCCAGTTGTTCGTGACCCGTCCCTCGGCCGTCTTGTACCAGCTCCGGCACCCCTCGCCCCACACCATGCGGGCCATGGCCGCGTCGAGCTGCCGGCTCCAGGCGGCCATAGCCTCGGGACGCACCTCGATCGGCCCCTGCTCGGCCACCCTCCGCAGGCACGCCATGACGTGGTCCACCTGGCACTCGATCATGTAGATGATCGAGTTGTGGCCCAGGTTCGTGTTCGGGCCGTAGAGCAGGAACATGCTGGGGAAGCCGGGCACCGAGATGCCGAGGTAGGCGTGCGCGCCGTCGCGCCACTGCTCGGCCAGCGACCGCCCGCCGAGCCCGGTGACCTCGATCGGGGCCAGGAACTCGGTGCTGCGGAAGCCGGTCGCGTACACGATCGTGTCGGCCTCGCGCAGGCCCTCGGTGGTCTCCACGCCCTTCGGCCCGATCCGGACGATCGGGTCGGTCACGACCTCGACGTCCGGCTTGGTCAGCGCCGGGTAGAAGGCGCTGTCGATGACGACGCGCTTGCAGCCGGGCGGATAGCCGGGCGTCAGCTTCGCCCGCAGGACGGGGTCGGGGACCTGGGCGCGCAGGTGGGCCAGGGCGCGCTTCCTCAGCAGGCCGGCGCTCCACCCCTCGGCCAGGGCGGGGTAGAGCGTGGCCTCGGCGTACCGGTAGATCCACTCGCGGTAGGCCCGCTGGAGGCCGGGGACGTGGTGGAAGGCCAGCCGGGCGAGCGGGCCGAACGTGGCGTCCGGCTTGGGGATCACCCAGTTGGGCGTGCGCTGGAAGACGTCGAGATGCGCGGCCCGCTCGGCGACGGTCGGGATGAGCTGGGCCGCCGACGAGCCGCTGCCGATCACGGCGACGCGGCGGCCGGTGAGGTCGTGGTCGTGGTTCCAGCGGGCCGAGTGGAAGGAGACGCCCTCGAAGTCGGATATGCCGGGGATCTCGGGCAGGTGGGGGCGGTTGAGCTGGCCCACGCTCATGACGACCACGTCGAACGCCTCGGTGTGTTCGACGCCGTCGTGGGCGCTGGTCACCTGCCAGCGGCGGCCGTCGAAGACCGCCCGCCGCACTTCCGTCCCGAAGCGGATTGTTCGCCTGACGTCGTATTTATCGGCGCAATGCTCTAGGTAGCCGAGGATCTCGGGTTGGGCCGGGTAGCGACGGGTCCAGCTCGCGTACTTCTCGAACGAGTACGAGTACAGATGCGATGGAATGTCGCAGCCCGCCCCCGGATAGCTGTTGTCCCGCCACGTGCCGCCGAGGTCCGCGGCCTTCTCGAAGACCGTGAAGGAGCCGATTCCGGCACGCCGCAGCCGGATCGCCATGCACAGGCCGCCGAAGCCCGCTCCGATGATCGCGACGCTGGGTGCCATGCCGTCCTCCGCGAAGTCAGGATCCACTTACAGTACGCCGAACCGCGTTCTGGCGACACCCTCCGCCACGCCCCGCGCGGCCCTCCCGCGGGCCGGTAGTCTGCGCAGGTGGCTGCTGTGACGCTGACTGAGGTGATCGAGGTGCTCGAGGCGGCCTACCCGCCCGCCCGGGCCGAGTCGTGGGACGCGGTGGGGCTGGTCTGCGGCGACCCTGCCGAACGGGTGCACAAGGTGCTGTTCGCCGTCGATCCGGTCGCGGTCGTGGCCGAGGAGGCCCTTGAGTGGGGCGCCGACCTGATCGTCACCCACCACCCGCTTTACCTGCGCGGCACCACGAGCGTGGCCGCCACGACCCCCAAGGGCCGCCTGATCCACCGGCTGATCAAGCACGACGTCGCCCTCTATACCGCCCACACCAACGCCGACACCGCCAACCCCGGCGTCTCCGACGCCCTGGCCAGGGCCGTGGGCCTGACCGGCGACCTCGTACCGCTCCAGCCCTTCCCCGACGACCCCTGGCGCGGCCTGGGCCGCATCGGCGAGCTGCGCGAGCCCTCGACGCTGGGGGAGTTCGCCGCGCGCGCCGCCAAGGGGCTGCCGCGCACCTCCGGCGGCCTGCGCGTGGCGGGCGACCTGGCCCGCCCCGTGACACGCGTCGCGGTCAGCGGCGGCGCGGGCGACTCACTGCTCGGCGCGGCCAGGGCCGCGGGCGTCGACGTGTTCCTCACGGCCGACCTGCGGCACCATCCGGCCAGCGAGTTCGTCGAGTCTGGCGGCCCCGCCCTGATCGACGCCGCCCACTGGGCCACCGAGTGGCCCTGGCTCGACAGCGCGGCGTCCATCCTGCGCTCCAGTGGCGTTACCGTTGAAACGCGCGTCTCCGCCACGGTCACCGATGCTTGGACAAGAGGATATTGATCATGAAAGCAGCCCCTGAGGCCCAGAAGCGACTGCTCGACCTGGCAGAGCTCGACTCCGTGATCGACCGGCTGGCGCACCGCCGGCGCACCCTGCCCGAGCTGGCCGAGATCGACGAGCAGTCCAAGCGCCTGGCCAGGCTCGTCACCCAGGTCATCGAGGCCGAGACCGAGGCCGGCGACCTCGCGCGCGAGCAGACCAAGGCCGAGACCGACGTCGAGGCCGTGCGCACCCGCGCCGACCGCGACCAGAAGCGCCTCGACTCCGGCGCCGTGACCTCCCCCCGCGACCTGGCGAGCCTGCAGTCCGAGATCACCTCGTTGCAGAAGCGCCAGGGCGACCTGGAGGAGATCGTGCTGGAGATCATGGAGCGCAGGGAGGCGGCCGACGGCAAGGCCACCGACCTGGTCGCCCAGCGCGACGAGGTGGCCACCACCCGCGCCGCCGCCGAAGACCGCCGCGACGCCGCGCTGCAGGAGATCGACAAGGAGGCGGGCGAGGTCCAGGCCCGCCGCGCCGCCGTCGCCGGCGAGATCCCCGCCGACCTGCTGAAGCTCTACGACAAGCTCAAGGACCAGTACGTCGTGGGCGCCGCCATGCTGCGCGGCGGCCGTTGCCAGGGCTGCAAGGTGGCCCTGTCCATCGCCGAGATGAACTCCATCAAGGCCGCCCCTCACGACGAGGTGCTGCGCTGCGAGGAATGCCGGCGGATCCTGGTCCGCACCCCGGAGTCCGGCCTGTGACGTCGTACGTCATCGAGGCCGACGGCGGCTCGCGTGGCAACCCGGGCCCGGCCGGCTACGGCGCGGTCGTCAGGGACGCCGCCGACGGCCAGGTCGTGGCCGAGGCCGCCGAGGCGATCGGCGTCGCCACCAACAACGTGGCCGAGTACCGGGGGCTGATCGCCGGGCTGACCACCGTGCTCGGGGTGGGCGGCGAGGGCGCCGAGGTGGCCGTGCGGATGGACTCCAAGCTGGTCATCGAGCAGATGGCCGGCCGCTGGAAGATCAAGAACGAGGGCCTGCGCCCGCTCGCCCTGGAGGCCGGCGCGCTGGCCAGGCGGCTGCGGGTGGTCGAGTGGACCTGGATCCCGCGCGAGCACAACAAGCACGCCGACCGGCTGGCCAACGAGGCCATGGACGCCGCCGCCAAGGGCCTGACCTGGAAGGCGGGCGGCACCCACGACGCCGGCGCACCGGCGGTGCCCGTGCCCGGCGCGGCGGTCCGCACGCCGCCGGTGGTGGTCGAGCAGACCGACCTCCTCGACGCGGGCGAGATCTCCGGGCTGTCGGCCCCCACGGCCTCCGTGGCCGCCGCCCAGCAGCGCACCAAGGGCACCGGCTGGGCCCCGCCCACCCGCGTGGCCACCTCGTTGCTGCTGCTCAGGCACGGCGAGACACCGCTGTCGGTCGAACGCCGCTTCTCCGGCCTCGGCGACGCCGAGCTCACCGCCAACGGGCTGGCCCAGGCCGCGGCGGCCGCCGAACGTTTGTCGCGGGAGCCGTACCGGCCGGAGGTGATCGTCTCCTCGCCGCTCAGGCGGGCCAGGCAGACGGCCGAGGCCGTGGCGCAGCGCACCGGGCTCGACGTCGAGGTGGACGAAGACCTCAGGGAAGCCGATTTCGGCGCCTGGGAGGGGCACACGTTCACCGAGGTGCAGCGCCAGTGGCCCGACGAGCTGGCCGCGTGGCTGGCCGGTCCCGACACCGCGCCGCCCGGTGGCGAGAGCTTCGCCACGGCGGCCCGTCGCGTCCAGGCGGCGGGGGAGCGGCTGGTGGAGCGCTACGAGGGCAAGACCGTGCTCGCCGTCTCCCACGTGACGCCGATCAAGATGTTGCTGCGCGAAGCGCTGACCGCGCCCTTGGGCGCGCTCTACCGGATGCACCTCGACCTGGCCTGCCTGTCGCTGATCGAGTACTACGCCGATGGCCCGGCCGTGGTGAAGTCGTTCAACGACACGGCCCATCTGCGTTGAGCGCGGCCGCGCCGGGAGCCGCCAGAACATCCCGGCGCGGCCACTGCTGCCTCCGCCCCCCTCAGGCGGTGACATGCCCATTCCACCCAATCGATCTTGCGACTCGGTTGGGAACGGCTTGAGGTTTGATAATCTTCCTGAAGACGAGTCGGCCGGGCGGCCGCGTCGGGCCTCCGGGCCCGCCGAGGAAGGTCCGGGCTCCACAGGGCAGGGTGGTCGGTAACGCCGACCCGGGGTGACCCGCGGGACAGTGCCACAGAAAGCAGACCGCCCCCCGCCTCGGTGGGGGGTGAGGGTGAAAGGGTGGTGTAAGAGACCACCAGCGCCCACGGTGACGTGGGCGGCTAGGTAAACCCCACCCGGAGCAAGGTCAAGAAGGGACGTTCTCCGGAGCGTTCCGCGCGCGACGTTCGAGGGCTGCCCGCCCGAGCCGCGCGGGTAGACCGCTTGAGGCCGCCGGCAACGGCGGCCCTAGATGGATGGTCGCCCCTTCGTTCGCGAAGGACAGAACCCGGCCTACAGGCCGGCTCGTCTCTCACCTCCCAGTTCCTGGGCCTCCCGGCCGTGCACGATCAGTGCGTACAGCACCAGCACGTCCACCGCGATGACCGCGAGCGACCACCACGGGTTGACCGCGATCCAGGTGAGTTGTGTCATCGCGTTGATCATGACGAGGACCACCGCCACGATGCGGGCCCAGGTCTGCCCCACGGTCACCGCGATACCGGTCAGGAGCAGGACGATCCCGAACAGCAGATGGATCCAGCCCCAGGTGCCGATGTTGAAGAACAGCAGGCGGGATGGCGTGCGGACGAACAGCCCGCTGTTGATCACCGCGTAGAGGCCGGTGATGATGTTGAACACGCCGGACATGATCATGAGCATGCCGGCGAACCATACCCAGCCCACCCAGCCCGTGACGGGCCTGCTCTGGTACGTCATCGTCGAACCCTCCCCCGTGAGTTCACGTACACCGTGGGTCACCTGCCCGCCGGTTTGCGGTGTATGCGTATTCCCACGTCACGAGGTTCTCGGCACCGGAACGAGGCCCCTTCAGCCTCATCCGGGCCCGCCCGCCCATCTGGCCCCGGCCGCCTGCCCGGGGCCGGCGGGCCGCCGATGGTGGCGCGTCGCCGGGCCCGGACGGTTCGCCGTGAGGGTCAGGAGGAGCGGGCGTCCCAGGCGGCGAGGATGCCGGCCTCCTTGTCCGGGGCCATCCCGTGGACCGTTCTGCGGCCGTAGGAACGCTGCTCCTCCGGGATCTCGCGCAGCCACGCCCACGTGTCACGCACGGTCTCCGCGACCGGACGCGCCCGCAACCCCGCCGCCTCGGCCTTGCCCGTCGGCACGCTCCAGAAGTGGTCGATCTCCTCGGACGCCGGCCCGCCCCACAGCGGCAGCTCCACGAACGTGCCCGCCCCCTGCTCGACCAGGAACTCCGCGTCCATCCACACGAGCTCCGCGTCGGACCCGGTGACCTGCCTGCACAGCTCCAGCCACTCGCCGTAGGTGGTGTTGCCCGCCGGGCCGGTCACCGCGAACCGGTCGGCGACGCCCCGCTCGGCCTGGTCGAGGGTGAAGATCGCCACGTCGCGGGCGTCGACGAGCTGCATCGGCGTGGCGGCATCGCCCGGCGCCAGCACCCGGCCGCCCCGCGAGATACGGGTCAGCCACCAGGGCAGCCGGGCCACGTTCTCGTGCGGCCCGAGGATCAGCCCCGGCTGGATGATCAACGCGTTGCCGTCGAAGCCCTGCTCGACCGCCCGCTCGCAGCCGGCCTTCAGCACGCCGTAGTCGCCGTCGTCGGGGCCGGCGGCGGGCTCGCACGGCCATCCGGCGGTGTCCTCGGTGGCGGCCTTGGCCGGGAACCCGTCGAGGGCCGAGACGCTGGAGATGAACGCGTACGTCGCCGCCCTGCCCGACAGCGCCCGCACCGACTCGCCCACCACCCGCGGCACATACCCGGACGTGTCCACCACGAAGTCCCACGACCGCCCGTCGGTCAGCCGCTCCAGGTCGGCGACGGACTCGCGGTCGCCACGCACGGTCTCGACGCCCGGCACGTCGTCGCCGCTCAGCCCCCTGTTGAACGTCGTGACCTCATGGCCACGAGCCAACGCCTCCTCCGCGATGGCGCGCCCCAGGAACCCTGTGCCGCCGATGAGCAAAATATTCATGAACCCATCTTCGGCGCCCGGCGGGACGCGGACTCACAACTTCACGGAGAGCGAAGACCGCAGCGGCGGCACCAGGTGCACCCGCGCCGACCCGATGTCGAAGTACAGGCCCACCAGCTCCAGCTTGCCCGCCCTGACCTGCTCGTCCACCTTCCGGTAGGTCCGCAGGTTCTCCAGCTGCTGCTGCACGTTCACCCGGCACAACACGTCGAGGGCCCCGTTGTGCAGCCGGTCGCCCTCGGTCTCGATGAACCTGGCCAGGCTGTGGTTCCCGTGCCGCAGCCAGCGCCGCAGCCCCGGCAGGCTGCCCGCCTGCACCCCGGCGCTGAGCACCCCGGCCATCGCCCCGCATCCGGAATGCCCGCACACGGTGATCGTGCGCACGCCGAGCACCTGCGTGGCGTACTCGATCGCGGCCACGACCGAGTCGTCGTGCGGCTCGGAGCCGCGGCGCGGCACCAGGTTGCCGATGTTGCGCACGGTGAACAGGTCGCCGGGGCCGCTCGCCGTGATCAGGCTGGGCACGATCCTGGAGTCGGCGCACGTGATGAACAGATGGGTCGGCTGCTGCTTGCCCGCCAGCTCGGTGAAGATCGGCCGCACCGGCGCAGCCGCACGGTGGTGGAGTTCGCGCGACCCCTCGGTGCAGGTGGCCGGGGTCGAGCCGCCGTCGTCGGGGATGGTGCGGCGTCCCGGACGCGTCCGCGGCGTCCACGGCACCCACCGCCGGTCGGGGGACCTGCCGGTACGGGTCCCGCGGGCCGCCAGCGCGTACCACTCGTCGTACGGCTCGTCGAGGTCGACCGTGCCGCCCGTCCGCTCGTGGTCCAGCCGCCAGGAGTGGATGGCCTCGAACGCCGCGTTGTCCATGAAGTCGATGGTGAGATCGAGGTCGACCGGCGTGCCCGCGGCGATCGACCGCAGCCCGTGCGTGAGCCTGGGCACGCCGAGGAACGTCAGCGAGCCGGTGACCGTCACGTGCAGGCGGCCGTCCTGCTCCTCGCGCCTGCGTACGTTCACCCAGGTCAGCCGGCGCAGCGCGAGCAGCCCGGCCAGCGCCAGCCCGGCCAGCACCCCTTCGGCCAGGCCCAGCACGAGCACGGACACCACCGTCACCACGTAGACCGGCACCTCGCCGTGCCCGCGGCCCTTCCTGAGGCGCGCGAGGCCGGCCATCCGCACGCCGGTGAACACCAGCAGCGCCGCCAGCGCCTCCAGCGGGATCAGCCGAACCGTCCAGCCGAACCCCACCGCGAACACCAGCACCCACACCCCGTGCAGGATCGACGACGACCGGGTGCGCCCGCCGGCCCGCACGTTCGCCTCCGTACGCACGATTCCACCGGCGATCGGCAGGCCGCCCAGCGCCCCCGACACCATGTTGGCCACGCCCTGTCCGGCCAGCTCCTGGTCGAGGTCGGCGCGACGGCCGGGGTGACCTCCGTCGGCGGACGTCGCGCCCAGCAGCGACTCGACGCTGCCCAGCATCGCCACGAGCAGCACCGCGCCCACGATCGTGTGCCAGTCGGCGGACGGCAGCACGGGGAAGCCCCACCCGGAGAAGCTGCCGGCCAGGTCGACGCGGGTGACGTCCCAGCCGGACAGCCAGGCGACGCCCGCCGCGGCCGGCAGCGCGACCAGCGGCGCCGGCACCGCCCTGACCCGCTCGGGCAGCCGCGTCCACAACGCGAGCACCACGATCGTGAACAGGCCCAGCGCGACCTTGTGCCCGTGGAGGCCGGCGATCTGCCCGGGCAGGTCGGCCAGGTTGGCCAGGGCCGAGAGCTGGGGCTGCCCGCCGAGGACCACGTGGAGCTGGGAGAGCGCGAGGATCACGCCCACCGCCGCCAGCAGGCCGCGGACGACCGCGGGGGAGAGGACCGGCACCACCCTGGCCGCCTTGACCACGCCGAGCACCAGCTGGACGGCCCCCGCCAGCAGCGTGATCATGCACGTGGCCCGCCAGCCGTGAATGCGCACCAGCTCGACGACCACCACGGACACCCCGGCCGCGGGCCCGCTCACCTGGACGGCCGATCCGCCCAGCGAGCCGGCCACGACCCCGCCCACGACGGCGGCGATGAGCCCGGCGGCCGGCGGTGCGCCCGAGGCCGTCGCGATGCCCAGGGAGAACGGGACTGCGACGAGGAAGACCACGAGCGAAGCGGGTAGATCATGCCGTAGCGTACGCAACCAGCTACTGAGGGTATCGCCGATCATGTCGGAAACCCTAGTGGTGCGCCACCCCCGCTTTAGCGGGTCGTCGCGGGGGTTTTACTCATTCGGTAAGGGGCCGGAGATCAGCGGTAGTAGTCGTTGTAGTCCTGCTCCGGGGCCCGGCGGCGGCCGCCGCCGTTGTCGGCCTGGCCGGGAGCGGCCGCGTCCTGCGACTGCCCGCCGTACGTCGGCCAGTTCGCCGTGCCGGACGGCGGCTCGGGCCAGGCGGGGCCGGGCCCGGCGGCGAAGTCGCCCGTCTCGTACGCGACCGAGGACGGCTGGGGCGTCGCCGGAGGAGCCGACAGCACGTCGTCGTAGGCCGAGACCGCGCGGGCGGGGACGGTCGGGGTGCCGGTGGCCGGGGAGGGCCCGGTGATCGGGGAGCCGGAGTCGTCGGCCACGGCCCAGCCGGCGCGCACCTCGTACGACGCCGGGAAGGCGGCGGACGGGGAGGCGGTGGCCGCGGGCTGCTCGACGAAGGCGGGCCAGGAGCCGGCCGGGGCGGCGTAGGAGGCCGGGGAGGGGTCGTCGAGGATGTCGGGCGAGGCGGCGGGCCAGGAGCCCGAGGTGGCCGCGGCGGGCGCGCCCGTCCAGGTCGTCTCAAGGGGGTCGGCCGCGTTGTTGTAGGCGGGGAACGGGTCGCTGGTCGGCGCGCCGTGGATGGGCGTGACCGGGGCGACCGGGAAGGACCCGCTGGAGGTGACGCCGGAGTAGGACCCGCCGGACGTCGCCGGGTAGGAGGGGGAGGCGGGGAACGAGCCGTTGCCGTTCGCGGGGTGGGCGCCGCTCGCCGGCAGGGCCTCGGGACGCGAGGCCGGCACGACCGGCTGGGCGGCCCCGCCGAGCAGGCTCAGCACGTCGGGCGTCGGCGCCGCGAACGTCACCGTGCGCTGGTCGGCCATGTCGGACGCGGAGGGAACCGGTCGCTTGGCGGGCTCCACCAGGTCGGCGAGGTTGGCCGCGGCGGCCGGGGCGGGCTGGCGCTGGGGCAGGGGGGCCTGGACGGTCGCGGCGTTGGGGTCGGCCGCGGCGGCCACGGGCTGCGGCTTCGCGGGACGCTCACGGCGCTCGGCCGGGCGCTCACGGCGCTCTGCGGGCTGCTCGCGATCGACGGGACGCGCGGCGCCCTTCCTGGCCGCCACGGTGCCGCCGGCGCCGAAACCGCCCTCCTCGGCGTCGCTGCGGATGTTCGCCCAGAACTCCTCGTCCTCGTGGTCGGTGGTCGGGTTGCCCCACTCGTCGACGCCACGCCTGCCACGCTGGCCGGTGCGGACGGGTTTGGGCTTCACCTCGTCGATCGGGGAGAAGTCAGGGCTGAAATTGGCCATCCGTGGTTCGTGCGCGGCGAACTCGTCGGTGGACCGGGCGTGCGTCATCTCCTCCTTCTCGGCCATCTCCTTCAGCCGTTCCGGAGGGAGAGAGCTCTCCCGGCGGTTCATGGAACGCATGCCCAGTGCCACGACGACGAGCACGAGGAGCACGACAGCGACCAAGCTCACGACGACCGCGATCATTGCACCACCCTCAAAGCCATGGCCTCCCTGTGGCATCGGTGAGATCGCGCGGCCATCGACGCGATCTGCCCCCTTTGATCACCAATGCCTAACAATTGGATCTGATTCTGTCGGACCACTATGAGAGTTGTCACACCCTACGCAAAGAATTGGTCCATCCGGTCTACCTGCGGTGATCGCCCTGTCACTGGATGTTCACCGCCGTCAGCCGGCCCCGGGCGATCGTGTGGTCGGCGATCTCCTTCAAGATCTCGGGGAGCCCGCCCTCTTTCGCCTCGACCTTGTCGTTCAACGTGTAGACGGTGAACCGGTAGCTGCCCGGGGTGTTGCAGGGCGGTTCGTAACCCGCCTTCCCACTGGTGACCTTGGCCTGGCCGGAGCCCTCGGGCGGACTCTCGGCGGCACCCGGCCCCAGCTCGGTCGTGGTCGCCGGGATGTTGTAGAGCACCCAGTGAACGGCCGATTCGGAGGGAGTGTGGGAGTCGACCACGATCGCGATCGACTTGGCCTTCGGCAAGGGCTCGCTGGACCAGCGCAGCGGCGGGCTGCCCTGGCGGCCCCGGCAGGAGTACTCGCCCGGCAGCGGCATGCCGTCGCGCAACTCCGGGCTCGAGACGTTGATCTCCGCGATCTCCTTGGCCTGGGACCTTCCGATGCCCAGGGCGGCGCAACCTGACAAGGTGAGCGCGAAAGCCACCACTGTCACACTGACAGCGGCCCGCCTCACACGTGATGCCGTGTTACACAGCCCCATGCCGGATGATGCTACGCGGCTCTCGGCGGTGCGCAGACCGTTTCCCGATGGTCGGTCGTCGGCAAAGGAGCCGAAACCGGCCAGAATGCGGGGATCTCAGAGGTGAAGTTGGCCACAGCGACGCCGTCGGCGGGTCTGCGGGACGGGTGTCGCCATGACCTTCCTGGCCTGCCCGTTCCCAGGGGCGCGCGGCGGGGTCCCGGCGGGCGGGAGGTAGGGACAAAACGGGCATGGTTTCGGTCGGCGTCCGGCAGGCAAAATTCAGCTGCGCCGGAAGTGGCGGTTGTGCCTTGCGGCGGACGGCGGCTGCCACGCTTCGTGAGGGCGTTTCGCGCGTGGTGCGGTAACGCGCCGCCGGGCCTGGATGGCACGAACGTGGCGCCGCCGACGTGGCCCAGCTCGACAGCCTGCGGCCGGCCGCCACCGAGCATGCACCCGCCGCGTCCGGGCGTCCGCCCGACACGCCGCTACGGCCGACCGATCTTTACCCGCCGCCGCCGGTGAGCGCGATGGGTCGCGGACGCCATTCCCCATGGGCGTCCTGAGGCCCCTGAGGGCGATCTTCGGGGGGCGTAGCCAGATCGTCTTTCGGGCCGTGCGCCCTAAGCTGGTCGTGTGACGTCAAAAGGCCCACTGCGTGACCCCGCGCACCGAGTCTCGCCCAAGGCCCGCCGCCTGTGGTTGCTGCAGGCGGCCATCGGGTTCGTGTTCTTCGTGGGCGGTTCGGCCGTGGTGGCCGGGTGGGTGGGCGGCAGCGGGTGGTCGTGGGTGCCGTCCTGGCTCGCCGCGCACACCTGGCTGTTGCCGCTGGTCGTCGGGGTGGTGCTGACGCCGTTCCTCGCGGCCGAGCCGTTCGTCCGGTACGCCGTCCACCGCTGGGAGTTGTCGGGCGACGTCGTCTACGCCAGGTCGGGGTTCCTGACCAGGGAGTGGGTGTTCGTGCCGGTGAGCCGCATCCAGACGGTCGACAAGGGCCAGGGGTGGATGGAACGGCTGCTCGGCCTGGCCACGCTGGAGATCCGCACCGCCTCCCACGCCGGCTCCTCCACGATCAAGGGCCTCGACTTCGAGGTCGCGGCCGGGCTCGCCGAACGGCTGGCCCACCGCGCCGAAGAGCTCAGGGACGACGCCACGTGACCCAGCCGCCCCCGCCGCCGCCTCCGCCTCAGCCCCTGCCGCCCCCGCCCCCCGCGCCGCGGCGGCTGAGCCCCAAGGTGCTGCTCATAGATCCGGTACGGATGCTGCCCTCGCTGCTGCTGCCCCTGGTCGGCGTGCTGTTCGTGGGCGGCTTCTCGGCCAGGTCGTACGCGTGGGCGGCGATCGGCGTCGTCGGCACCGTGGCGTTCGCGGTCATCCGCTGGGCCACCTTCACGTACGAGATCGTCGGCGACCGCCTGGAGACCAAACGCTCGCTGATCAGCCGCTCGATCCGGACCATCCCGCTGGAGCGGGTGCGCGGCGTGGACGTCTCCACGCCGCCCATGCACCGCATACTCGGGCTCGCCGTGCTCAAGGTCGACACGGGCGCGAGCGGCGACGACGAGGAGGCCGCGCTCGACGGCGTCACGCTGGGCGAGGCCGAACGCCTCAAGGCGGTGCTGCTGCGCCGCGCCGTCCAGGTCAGGGCCGCCGAGCACATCCCCGGGCCCGGTCCGGCGCCCGTCGACCGGTCGATCATCGCCGTCCCGCGCCGGTGGCTCCTGTACGGGCCGTTGTCCGGGGCGTACCTGCTCACGCCGTTCGCGCTCGCCGGCGGCGCGGTGGGGCTGGCCTTCCAGTGGGGCGACGACCTGGGCTTCGGCCAGGACGCCGCCTGGAGCGCGGGGGAGTGGCTGTGGGAGCACCCCTACCTGCTGCTCGTCGTGGCGTTGCTGCTGGTCGTCGCCATGCCGTTCGTCGGCGGCGTCATGTACGCGGTGTTCAACTGGGACTTCAGGCTCACCCGCCGCGACGGCTACCTCGTGGCCGAGCGCGGGCTGATCAACCGGCGCAGCGTGTCGCTGGAGTCCCGCAGGGTGCGTGGCTACGAGATCGTCGACGGTCTGGCCGAACGCCTGGCCGGGGTCGTACGCGTCTGGGCGATCGTGACCGGGCTGGGCGACTCCGAGACGCGCGGGCAACTCCTGCCCGACGTGCCGCGCCAGGTCGCCGTCGGCGTCACCGCCGACGCGGTCGGACCCTTCCGCTCCACCCTGCGCCCCCATCCGCCCATCGCGCGCAACCGCCGCCTGTTCCGGGCGGTCTTCCCCTGGCTCCTCCTGGCCGCGCTGAGCGCCGCGGGGGCGTGGGCCACGGGAATGATGCTCTGGTGGGTTCTGGCGGTCCTGGCGTTGCTCCTGGCGGGCGCTGGGGTGTTCCTGGGCCTCGACCGGTACGCCTCCCTGGGGCATGGCTACGACGGGGCCCGCCTGGTGGTCCGGTCGGGCTCGCTGCGCCGCGCCGAGGCGGTGGTCGAACGCCGGGCCGTGGTGGGCTGGCGGCTGCGCCAGACCTGGTTCCAGCGACGGGCCGGGGTGCTGACGCTGATCGCGGGGGTCGGGGCGGGGAAGGGCGGCTACCACGCACTGGACGTCTCCGAGGCTCAGGGGGCCGCGTTCCCCGCCGAGGTGACGCCGGAGTGGCTGGCCCCGTTCGCGCAGCCCGACGTACCGGCCCGCCCCTTCCCGCCACAACACTGAACCCCTCAGCCTTCCGGCGGCTGGTTCCATCGCAAGGCGGCGACTTCGCGCCGGCGACTCGGCCCGGCACCACCCGCGGCCGGTTCCGCCGCAAAGCGGTGACTTCGCGCCGGGCGCCCCCGCACCGGGGCTCGGTTAGTCCCGCCGCAAGGCGTCCGCACGGGGGCCCGGCGGGTCGGACGGCGATTTCTCGGGGGGTTTGCGGAGGGGCCTTGTCCGTTCCGTGCGGCCTGGGTGGCACCGCGTCCTTGAACGGCCGAGGCCGCGCCCTCCTGTCGAGGTGGGCGCGGCCCCTGGTCGATGACGGCGATCGGTGTCCCTGATCGCGGGTGGGTCAGTCCTGGCGGCGGGCGCCGAACATGATCTCGTCCCACGTCGGCACGGAGGCCCGGCGGCCCCGCGCGCCCTTGCGCGCCTGACGCGCGGCCGGCGCGGGCGGCGGAGAGGGCACCGGGACGTCCTCCTTGCCGGGGCCCTTGCTGTCGTCCTTGGCGTCGTCCTTGCCGGGACGCGCGGCCGGGATCGGCGGGGCGCCCTTGGGCGCGCCTGGACCGGGCTTGGGCTTGGGCGCAGGCGCCTTCTTCTCCGGCACCTCGACCGTCTCGGCCACCTCTTCAGGCGTCCCGGCGTTCCCGGCCACCTCCTCAGGCGCCTCGGCCTTCCCGGCCACCTCGTCGGGCGTTTCGGTGTTCTCGGCCACCCTTTCGGGCGTCTCGGCCTTCTGGGCCACCTCTTCAGGCGTCTCCGGCACCTCGGTCTTCGAGGCCGCCTCTTCGGGCGCCTCCGGCGCGGCGGCGTTCTGGGTGGCCGTGTCGTTGGCGGCCTCGTCCTGGATGGCCGCGTCCTGGGTGGCCGTGGCTGCCGGTGCTGTCGCCGGGCTCGTCTGCTCCGCCTTCGCGGAGTCCGCCGCGCTCTGGGCGACCGGCGACGCGGCGGCCGAGGACTCCTGCGAGGTGGCTGCGGGCGTTTCGTCGCGCGGCGCGTCCTGCGAGGTGGCCGTGGGCGTCTCGTTCGTCGACGCGTGGTGGGTGGTCGCCTGCGGCGTTTCGGTGGCCGGTGCGTCCTGGGAGGTGGCGGTGGACGTCTCGGTGGCCGGTGCGTCCTGGGAGGCTGCCGTGGTCGCCGGTGTGGCTTCGGTGGTCGCCTGCGGGGCCGCTTCCGCGGTGGCGGGCTTCTCGCTCATGGCGGATGCGGCGGCGGAGGCATCCTCCGCAGCGGCCTTCGGGACGTCCGTCGCACCGGTCGTTGAGGCGTCGGGCGCGTCGGCTGTCGCAACGTTCGCCGCGTCGGCCGTCGGGACGGCGGTTGTGGCGGGCTCTGCGTCGTCGGCGGAGGCGGCGCTGGTGACCTGAGGCGTCGAAGGCGCGCCGGTCTTGGCCTCGGTGGTCCGGGCATCGCCGGTCTCGGAGGCGGCCGACGCGACGGCGGGCTCCGGGGCGGCGGTGTCTCCAGGCGCGGGAGAACCGGTGGTGGTGGTCTCCGCCGCGGTGGACGGCTGAGCATCCACGGCCGCCGAGCTCGCCGCCTGGACGTCGGTGGCGGCGGACGCCTCCGGCCCGGCGTTCGTGGCCGACGTCTCCGGCTGTACGGCAGAGGCAGCGGACGTCTCCGGCTGTGCGGCAGAACTGGCGGACGTCTCCGGCTGGACGGTGGAGGCGGCCGGCGGCTCTGGCTGGGCTGCCGAGGTGGCGGCGGGCTCCGGCTGGGTCGGCGTTGAAGCCGAGGCGGCGGGCTGGGGCGGGGCCGAGTCCGGAGCCTCGGACCGGGCGGCGGGTTCGTCGGCCGCCGCCGCCGTGGACGGCTGCTCCGCCGCCCCCGTCGCCGTGCCGCCAGGAGCGGCGGACGTCGCGAGAGCCTCAGGAGCGGTCGACGTCTGGAGGGCGTCAGGAGCGGTCGCTGTCGCCGGGGCCTCAGGGGCGGGTGCCGGGGTCGGGGTGGGTGCGTGCTGGGTGGGGCCGTCCGTGGGCGGCTGAGGCGGTGCGGCGGGCTCGGAGGGCGTCGGCTGCGAAGGCGCAGGCTGGGAGGTGAGCGGGCGGGAGGGCGGGTTGGCGGGCGCGTAGATCGTGTCGTCGCGCTCGCCGGAGCGGCTGGAGCCGAAGTCGGGCAGCCACGGTGACGTGCCGCCGCGGCGGGAGGAGGCGTCGGCGGAGCGGCCGAACCCGGTCTCGCGCCCCGCGGTCTCCCCACGGTGCCCCTCGGCGCGGGTGTCCTCCCCCCGGAACCCAGGAGCCCGGCCGTCGTCACCACGGAAGCCCTGGCCACGGTCGTCGCCGTGGAAGCCCTGGGCGCGGGTGTCCTCGCCGCGGAATCCGTCGGGGCGGGGGGGCTCGGGGCGGTAGGTGTCCCCTCGGGAGGCGGGGCGGGAGCCGTCGGCGCGGGACGGGTCGGGGTGGAAGCCCTCGCCCCGGAAGGGGGCACGGGTGTTGTCGGACAGGGACGACGAGGTGTCCGACGCGGTCTCGCGAGACGGGGACGGCCGGTCGAACGGCACGTCACGCCCAGGCATGTCCGGCCCCCGGCCGTAACCGCCGGTGTCGGCGGACCTGGGCGGCGGGGTGTAGCCGACGGCCGGCTCCTCCGGCTCGCGGCGTACGACCGACGGGAAGGGCAGCGGGTCGGAGGCGAGCGGCGGCACCGGCTGCAGCTTGGCCACCCGAGGCGCGAACGGCGTGACCGTGGTGTCCTCCACCACGGCGGGATCGGGATCGAAGTCGGCGGACGACAGGCGCATGGCCTCGTCGTCGTGCGGGGAGACGTGGCGCTTGCGCGGGTCGAAGAGCCATTCGGCGTGGCGCGTGTGACCGTTCCAGACGTAGCCGAGCTTGACCCGCCACAGGCCGTCGTCGCGCTTGGCCGAATCCCAGTCGATCTCGTCGGTGGGCACGCCGCGCCTGGTCAGCCGCTCGGCCACCAGCTCGCCGAGGGTGGGACCGGGAGCGGTCTCCCCGGGCATGCGGACGGCGACACGCTGCGCCTGCTGGGCGACGTACTCCCGCTCCTGCAGCACCGGGCCCTCGAACCAGCGGACTCGTTCGACCGGGATCCCGGCGGTCGCGGCGATCTGTTCCGCTGTCTCTCCGGCGCGGATGCGTGCCTGGATCTCCTTGGGGCGCAACGGGCTCTCCACTTCGATCTCGTACTGGCCGAGACGGGAGAAGTTGCCACGGACGGCAGCACGGAGCCGATCGTCCACAGGAAGGGTGAAGCGCGTACCTCGCCCGGCAGTAGCCAGCACGAGATAGGTGCCGTCCTCACTCACCGCGACGAGTCGGAGCTCCTGCATGCGAGTCCCTTCGTCAGCGTCGCCATTCTTCCCCCGGACCCTTGAGTCTCTCGCGTGTGCCGGTTGCCTGCCAGCACCGTACCCGGCATGTCCGAACATCGCCTTCCTGGGAAGCCCCGGGGGCGATGTGACGCCGGTCACATTTGTGGAATCCATTTCCTCTAGTGCCCGCCGCTGTGCATGAGGAGGTTAGAGCTCCTCGACGGATTCTGGCGAATCGCGGGGCGTGCTGTTGTGCACTTCAGCGAACTCGCGACAAGGGACGGGCCGGCATCGGGACTGCGTTCGAGAAGACGCGCCGCGGCCGCGGCGAGATACGGGGCGGCCGCCGAGAACGCCTGCCCGCCGGAGGCAACCTGGCACCAACCTGAGTCGGCCGCGCCCGCGACGAACACGCCCGAGCGCACCAGCGACCGTACGGCGGCGCCGAGCGCGGGCGAGTCGGCCCCGTCGGCGGCGAGCGTGACGACGGACGGGCCGCGCGCGTGCCGCCGGATCCAGTCGAGCCCGGCCAGCACGTCTGCCAGCGAGCCCGACCCCGCGCAACCGAGCACCCGCACCGACGCGATCCTGGCCTCCGGCGCCCGCGAGGCGACGGCCTTGGCGACGTGCGTGCCGTGCCCGGCGCAGTCGCGACCGGTGCCGCCGGTGGCGTCGAAGGCGCGCCAGGCCCGGTCGCCGAACTCGGTCCGGGTGACGTCTACTCCGCTGTCCACGACGTAGACGGTGGTGCCCGCGCCGGTGGACGTGTCAGAGGTGTCGGCGGGGGCGGGCGTGTCGCCGGGCATGGCGTGGATCTCGCGATCGGGCTCGACCGCCAGGACGCGGGGGTCGGATCTGAGCTCGGTCAGCTCGCCGGCGGTCAGGAAGGTGGCGAATCCGGGCAGGGCCTCGGTGTAGTAGCGCCGTACCCGCCATCTCACCTCCGCGACGAGGTCCCGGGCGTCCGCGCGGCTGCGGGCGGTGACGATGTAGGGCCGGGTGGGCTCGGAGGCGGAGGGGCGCAGGGCGAGTCCGGAGGCGGGCGTCATGGCGAGAGGCACAGCGGTCGTCGCGGCCGTCGCCACGGCCGCGGCGAGGTAGACGGAGGGTAGGCCGAATCGTCGGGGCACGAGTTACGAGGATGCCTGTCGCGCAGGTCACAGGAACAACGGGACACGCGCTCGCGTCTATTCACGAGGAAGCTCTTTACCGAACGTATGACCAGAGGGGACTGATCCGGGGGATGACCGCCGAGCAGCGGAAGTTCGAGCTGAGCGTGCCACAGATCCTCGGGAGTGCCCTCGCCGCCGTCACCGCCGCGGTGGCCGCCTCCTACCTCGGGGTGGCGGGCACCGTGATCGGCGCCGCCGTGGTCAGCATCGCGAGCACGGTGGCGAGCGCCGTCTACACGCACTATCTCAAGCGCACCGGTGAGCGGGTCAAGCAGCACACGCTGTCCGCGTGGCACGAGGAGCAGGAGGAGGGCAAGGGCCTGCTCGCCGCGGCCGCGTACGCCACCCCGGCCGCGGGCGAGGAGACGGCCGCGCGCCGCCCCCCGGCGGTAGGCGAGGAGACGGCCGCGTTCCGTACTCCGGTGGACGACGAGGACGACGAGGACGACGAGGACGACGAGGACACGGCCGTGTTCGCCGTTCGACCGGGTGGCGAAGGCGGGCGGGACACGCTGGTCATGCCGGTCGCCGTTCCCGCCGACGGGCACAGGGGGCTGCCGTGGCTGAAGATGGCGGTGGCGGCCGCGCTGGTGTTCGCGGTCAGCATGGGCGGCATCCTCGCCTTCCAGGCCGTCGACCACCAGACGCTGCACGAGCGGGTCACCGGCAGGCAGACGCCGGTGAAGGAGCATCAGCGCGCCCCCGTCCAGGACCAGGGGCGCGACCGCCGGGACCGCGAGGTGCTGCCGACCGGGCCGGCGGAGTCGCCGACCCCGCTCCCGACGCCGACGGACACGCCGCGCACGCCGCCGCCGTCCCCGACCGAGGAGCCGGAGCCGAGCGTCACGCCGACGCCCACGCCCACGGACACGGTCGAGCCCGTCGAGACACCTCAGCCCGACGGGGAGGAGCAGGAGAGCCCCGACCCGGGCGAGCAGCAGTCCAGCGCGCCCCCGCCCACGCAACCCCAGGACGACCCGCCCCTCCAGCAGGAGGGCCGCCAGCCGCAGCGCTAGCCCAGCACCACGTCGAGGTAGTCGTTGGTGAACACCCGGCGCGGGTCCAGGCGGTCGCGCAGCGCGACGAAGTCGTCGAAGCGGGGGTAGACCTTGCGCAGGTACGCGGCGTCCCTGGTGTGCAGCTTGCCCCAGTGCGGCCGGCCCTCCAGCCGGTTCATGATCTCCTCCACGCCCTCGAAGTACGCGGGGTTGGGCGTGGGGCGGTAGATGTGGCAGGCGACGTAGGCGGAGTCGCGGCCGTACGCGGTCGACAGCCACGCGTCGCTGGGCGGCGTGACGCGCACCTCGACGGGAAAGGTGATCTTCCAGTCCATCCTGTCGATCAGGTCGCGGGTCTCGCGCAGCGCCTGGGCCAGGTACCGGCGCGGCACGGCGTACTCCATCTCCAGGAAACGCACGTCGCGGCGGGCCGTGAACACCTTGTACGAGGTGTCCACCGCCTCGGAGTCGCCCAGCGCCGCCGCGCTGATCGCGTTGATCCGCGGGATCAGCGCCGGACGCCGCCCGCCGACGGCGCACGCGGCGCCGAAGACGGTGTTCTCCAGGAACACGTTGTCCAGCCAGTGCTTGAGCGCGCTCGGCGGCCTGGCCGGGCCCGCGTCCCGGTTGTTGGTCTTGACCAGGCAGGCGTCGGTGTGCGGCAGCCAGAAGAAGTCGAGGTGCTCGTTGGCCGAGGTCATCGAGTCGAGCGAGGCGAGCATGTCGGTGAGCGTCATCCTGCGCCGCCGGTTGCGCAGCAGGAACGCGGGCTCCACCCGGAACGTCACGGCCGTCAGCACGCCGAGCGCCCCGAGCCCGACCCTGGCCGCGTCGAACAGGTCCTCGCCGGGCGCGGCCGTGACGACCGAGCCGTCGGCGAGCACCAGCTCCAGCTCGGCGACCTGGTCGGCCAGGCCGCCGCTGTCGCGGCCGGTGCCGTGGGTGCCGGTCTGGATCGCGCCGGCGACGGTCTGCTCGGTGATGTCGCCCATGTTGGCCAGGGCCAGGCCGCGCTGGTCGAGCAGCTCGTTCAGCACCTTGAGCGGCGTGCCGGCCTGGACGGTGACGCGGTCCTCGGCGGCGGACCTGATGCCGCTCAGCCCCTCGGGACGCAGCATGATCCCGTCGGTGAGGGCCACCCCGGTGAAGGAGTGGCCCGTGCCCACCATGCGCAGGCGACGCCCGGCGGCCGAGGCGTCCCGTACGGCCTGGACGACGTCCGCCACGCTCGTGGGGGTGCGCACCTCGGCAGGGGCGCCCGTCTGATTCCCGGCCCAGTTAGTGAAGACCATGAGGCGCCCCTCCGAGCGTCGTTCCGATTAAACGTGAACGATACTCACTTCTGCCAGCCTTCGGGAACCGGGAAAATCTGGCCGGGCTCAAGGTTCTGCCGCTTGATCACGTCGGAGACCGTCACCAGCTGGTACCCCTTGGCCTGCAGGGACTTGATGATGGACGGCATGGCGTCCACGGTCTGCTTGACCCAGTCGTGCATGAGGATGATGCCGTCGCGCTGGGCCACCTCAAGGGTCTTCTTCTTGATGGCCTCGACGTTCTTGCTCTCCCAGTCGTGCGAGCCGGCCGTCCAGAGGACCATCGGCATGCCGAACTCGGTCGCGACGTCGGACACCTGGATGTCGGCCAGCCCGTACGGCGGGCGCAGCAGCTTGGGCTCGACGCCCGCCGCCTTCTTGACCGCGTCCTGGGTCTTCTTGATCTCGCTTCTGATCTCCCCGGCTTCGATCTTGGTGAAGTCCGGGTGCTTGTAGCTGTGGTTGCCCACCTCATGGCCCTCGGCGACCATGCGCTTGACGAAGGCCGGACGGCTGGTGACGTACTGGCCCTCCAGGAAGAACGTCGCCTTGGCGCCGGTCTTCTTGAGGGTGTCGAGCAGAGTTCCCGCGTACTGGCCGGGCCCGTCGTCGAAGGTCAGCGCGAGGCACTTGACCTGCTCGCAATCGACCTCGGCCTTCTTCGGCGTCTGGGCGAACGCGGGCGCGGGAGCCAGAGTGACGCAAACTGCAGCGATAGCTAGAAGTGAAGTGATTTGTCGGGACATAGCAAAGCTTCCGGTGTGATGGGTGTTGCGAGGGATAACTCCCGACCGTAGCGGATCAACTCTTCACGGGTGAAGGCGCTTCCGGAAGTCTCAGCAAACCCGAACCTCCGACGCCCACGACCGCCGCCAGCAGCGCCGCGCACACCGCGAAACCGAACGCGCTGGACGCGCCGAACAGGTCGGTGAGCCGCCCGCCCGCCCACGCGCCGATCGCCACGCCGAACCCGATCGAGGTGGAGATCCACGCCATGCCCTCGGTGAGCAGGGACGGCGGCACCAGCCGCTCGGTGAGCGAGAACCCGGTGATGAGCGTCGGCGAGATGGCCAGACCGGCCACGAACGCCACGGCGGCCATGACCCACGGGTCGTCCACGAGCAGGATCGGCACCAGGCCGACCACGAACACGCCCAGCGCGCGGACGAACCGGGCGCGCAACGAGATCCGCCACTGCCGCGAGCCGAACCACAGCCCCGACACCATCGACCCGCCCGCGAACGAGGCCAGCAGGAACCCGGAGACGCCCTTCACGCCGTGCTCCTCGGCGAAGGCGACCATGATCAGGTCCACCGAGCCGAACACCGAGCCGAGCCCGAGGTAGACGCACGCCAGCAGGGCGATGCCGGGGATCAGGATGGGCGTGCCGCCGCCCGTCCTGACCAGCTGCACGGGCGGCTGCGTACGCCGCTGCGCCGCCAGGGCCAGGCAGCCGCCGAGCATGCACACCAGCGCCACCACCAGCCCCGCGTACGGGTTGACCGCCGTGGCCAGCACCGTGACGAGCGCGGGCCCGGTGACGAAGACCACCTCGTCGGCCACGGACTCGAACGCGAAGGCGGTGTGCAGCGTTCCCGTGCCGCCGTGGATGGTGGACCAGCGGGCGCGCACCATCGACCCGATGGACAGGGAGGAGGCGCCGATCAGCAGGCCGGAGACGTACAGGGTCCATTCGGGCAGGCGGAGCGCGGCGCTGAGCATCAGCGCGGCCATCGCCAGCGCGTTGACCACGGAGAAGGGGGCGATCACCCGGTTCTGCCCGAACCTGTCCACCAGCCGCCCCGACAGCGGCGCCGCGATCGCGAAGGCCACGTTGGTGGTCGCGCCGACCGCGCCGGCGGTGGCGAAGGACCCGGTGACGGTGGAGATCAGCAGCACGACCCCGATGCCGAGCATGGACATCGGCATCCGGCCGACGAACCCGGCCAGCACGAATCCCTTGACGCCGGGCCCGTTGAACAAACCCCGGTAAGGCCCGACCACGCTGTTTCCCCCTTACTTGGCGACCCAACGATCGCGCACTGTCTGTCCGGATGGCAACTGAAATTTCCGGCGAGTGGGTTAACGTGTGCCTGATGTCCGGTCTTCCCTCTCTCCGCGCGGTCCTGCTCATGGTCCTCGGCGTGCTCGTGGTCACCGCCGTGGCCGGGGGAGTCGTCGTGCTCGTGGGCGATGACCTGGTCAGAACCGCCCAGGAGCCGGTGCGCAGGCCGATCACCCGCGTGACCCCGGAGGCCGCTCCGCGCCTCGACAAGCTCGTACCCACGACGGCGCCGGTCAAGGATTTCGGACAGGGCGGACCGGGCGTCACCGTGACGCCGCCGCGCGTGCTGGCGATCGCGCCCGGCACTGTCTCCAGGCGTACCAGGCTCGCCCTCGGCGCGCTCAGGCACGTGCAGAAGGCGGCCGTCGTGGACGCCGGCGCGGTCAAGGTCTCCGGCACGTCGCTGAACCTGCTGGCCGTCGACCCCGCCGACTTCCGCTCCTGGACGCCGCAGCCCGTCGCCGACCAGCCGGCCGTCTGGAGCGCCCTGGCCAGGGGCGAGCTGGTCGCCGAGGCCGGCACGATGCGCAAGTACAGCATGATCCTCGGCGCGATGTACCAGGTGGACGGCGGCCCGAGGCTCCGGGTCGCGGCCTCGGCCACGCTCGGGCTCTCCGGCGTGGACGGCCTGGTCAGTGTCGAGGTGGGCAGGTCGCTCGGCTTCGCGAAGGGCGTCGCGGTGCTGCTGCACGGCAAACCGGGCACCATCGGCGAGACCGGGGTGCGCAAGCTGCTGGGCAAGGGCGCGCAGGTCGTCGTGCTCGACGCGGCCAGCCGCGCCCAGCAGCAACGGCGGCAGCAGCAACAACAGCAGCAGCCGGTCAACGTCGGCCGGCCGGGCAGCTACCTGGAGCTCTACCAGGCCGCCGCCACCCGCTGCCCCGGCCTGTCATGGACGGTGCTGGCGGCCATCGGCCAGGTCGAGAGCAGTCACGGCCGCAACAACGGGCCCTCCAGCGCCGGCGCCCTGGGGCCGATGCAGTTCATGCCCGCCACCTGGAAGCACTACGGCGTGGACGGCGACGGCGACGGCAAGGCCGACATCTGGAGCCCGTACGACGCGGTGCCCGGCGCCGCCAACTACCTGTGCGCCAACGGCGCGGGCAAGGGCCCCGGGAAGCTGCGCAAGGCGATCTGGTTCTACAACCACTCGTGGGACTACGTGAACAAGGTCATGGGCATCGCCGAGGCGTACGCCCGCACCTACGCCTGAGGCCGCCCGCCGGGACGGACCGGACGCGGGCAGCAGGTGAGCGGGCACGGGACGGGCTCAGGCTCGTCCATCAGCTCCCTGACCATGCGCACGAACGCCGGATGGGTGCCGGCCGTGGCCGCGCGCTCCATCGGCAGGCCCAGCTCGGCGGCCACCTGCCGGGCCTCGGTGTCAAGGTCGTAGACGACCTCCATGTGGTCGGAGACGAACCCGATCGGCACCAGCACGACCGAGCCGGCGTCCGTCTTGCGCAGGAAGTCGCACACGTCGGGCTCCAGCCACGGCACCTGCGGGGGGCCGCTGCGCGACTGCCACACCAGGTCCCATGGCTCGTCGCGGCCCAGGGCCCGGTTGACCAGCTCGGCGCTCCTGCGGAGCTGGGACTCGTACAGGCCGCCCGAGGGGCCGGCGGTCTCGGCCATCGACACCGGGATGCTGTGGGCGGTGAACACCAGCCTGGCGTCGTCGCGGCCGAGCCGTTCCAGCGCCGCGCGCGTGTGGTCGGCCATCGCCGCGACGAACCCCGGGTGATCGCCGAAGTGCCGCATCTTGATCAGCTCGGGGCCGCCCTCGACGGAGATCCTGGCGATGTCCTCGTAGTACTGGCGGCAGCTCGAATATCCGGCGAAGGCCGAGGTGGCGAAGACGGCGGCCCGGCGCACGCCGTCGGCCGCCATGCGCCGCACGGTCTCCTCGCCGAAGGGGTGCCAGTTGCGGTTGCCCCAGTAGACCGGCACGCCCACGACCGGGCGCAGCGCCTCGACCAGCTCGCGGTTCTGCTGGTTGATCGGGCTGACGCCGCCGAAGCCCTGGTAGTGCTCGGCCACCGCGAGCAGCCGCTCGCGCGGGACGCCGCGCCCCCGCACGACGTTCTCCAGGAACGGCAGCACGTCGTCGGGCCCCTCGGGGCCGCCGAACGACAGGAGGAGGAGAGCGTCGTAATCAGCCACGTGTCAAGCCTAGTCAGGAGGCCCGGTGGTCCGCGCCCGAGGGAGCGCCGAGCGCGCCGCCTCCCGTGGAGCGGCGGTGACCAGGTAGGTTCGGTCGAGTGAGCGCATTCGATGACATTCGTGACTATGTGGCCATTCCCCGGGTCCTCTCCCTGAAGCTCTCGCCTGACGGCTCCCGCCTGATCTCGGTCGTGCAGGCGCTCGAACCCGACGGCAAGTCGTACGGCACCGCGCTCTGGGCGATCCCCGTCGACGGTGAGCCGTACCGCCTGACCCGTTCCGCCAAGGGCGAGTCGGCCGCCGTCTTCACCGACGCGGGGGACGTGCTGTTCACCTCCGCGCGCCCCGACCCCACCGTCAAGGACGCGGCCGACGAGGTGCCCGCGCTGTGGCTGCTGCCGCGCGCCGGCGGCGAGGCCCGCCAGATCGCCACCCGTCCCGGCGGCATCGGCGCCGCCCGCACGGCGGGCGACGTGGTGGTGTTCGCCTCCGACGTGCTCGACGGAGAGGAGGCGACCGAGGACGAGCGGCGCAAGGCCCGCAAGGACGCCGGCATCAGCGCGATCCTGCACGAGGGCTACCCGGTCCGCTACTGGGACCACGACCTCGGCCCGGCCCGCACCCGGCTGTTCGCCGGCCGGCTCGGCGCCGACCGTCTGGAGGACGTGCGCGAGCTGACCCCCGACGCGGGCGAGGCGCTGCGCGACACCACCTTCGAGCTCACCCCCGACGGCTCCACCGTGATCGCCTCCTGGCGCCGGTACCTGCCCGGCGGCGACAACCGCACGGACCTGGTCGCCATCGACGTGGCCACCGGCGAGCGGCGCACCCTGCTCACCGACGAGGCCCACGACTTCGGCGGCCCGATCGCCGTCTCGCCCGACGGCACGCGGGTGGCCTGCGCGCGCGAGCGCATCACGAGCGTGGACGTCTCCGTCCGCGTGGAGCTGTGGATCGCCGACCTGGCCACCGGCGAGGGCCGGGCCTACGCCCCCGGCCTGTTCCCGACGGACGTCGCCTGGGCCCCCGACTCCTCGGCCCTCTATCTGGTCGCCGACCACCAGGGCCGCCGTCCGGTCTTCCGCGTCCCGCTGGCCGGCGAGCACACCAGGCTCACCGCCGACGACGCCGCCTACCTCGGGGTCAACGCGAGCGCCGACGGCACGTACGTCTACGCCCTGCGCAGCAACATCGCCCTCGCCCCCGCCCCCGCCAGGATCGACGTGGCCACCGGCGAGATCGCCGACCTGCCCTCGCCGGCCCCGCGTCCCGAGGTGCCGGGCACGCTGACCGAGATCTCGGCCACCGCCGACGACGGCGCGACCGTGCGCGGCTGGCTCGTGCTGCCCGAGGGCGCCTCGGCCGACAGCCCCGCGCCGTTCCTGCTGTGGATCCACGGCGGGCCGGTCGCGTCCTGGAACGACTGGCAGTGGCGCTGGCAGTCGTGGATCATGGCCCAGCGCGGGTACGCCGTCCTCATGCCCGACCCTTGCCTGTCCACCGGCTACGGCCAGGAGATGATCGACCGCGGCTGGGGCGACTGGGGCCCCCGCACCCAGGCCGACCTCGACGCCATCGTGGACGTCGCCCTGGCCAGGGACGACATCGACAACGAGCGCGTGGCGGCGATGGGCGGCTCGTTCGGCGGCTACATGGCCAACTGGCTGGCCGGGCACACCGACCGCTACCAGGCCATCGTCACCCACGCCGCGCTGTGGAACCTCGACCAGTTCGCCGGCACCACCGACTCCTCCCTGTACTGGCAGCGCGAGTTCGGCGAGCCAGGCTCGGAGCGCTACGACCGGCTCTCCCCGCACCTGGCGATCGGCAAGATCACCACCCCGATGCTCGTCATCCACGGCGACAAGGACTACCGGGTGCCGATCGGCGAGTCCCTGCGCCTGTGGTGGGACCTCCAGCGCTCCGACGTCGAGTCGAAGTTCCTGTACTTCCCCGACGAGAACCACTGGATCCTCAAGCCGGGCAACGTCATCGCCTGGTACGAGACCGTTCTCGCCTTCCTCGCCCAGCACGTGCTCGGCGAGGAGTGGAAGCGCCCGGACTCGGTGGCCTGATGACCGACTTCCTGCGGCTGGCCGAGGACATCGCCCGGGAGGCCGGCGACATGCTGCTGGCCAAGCGGCCCACGATGTCGGCGGACGTCGAGACCAAGTCCAGCCCCACCGACGTCGTCACCGTCCTGGACAAGGCGTCGGAGGAGCTGATCCGCGAGCGCGTCCTGGCGGTCCGCCCGGACGACCGCTTCCTCGGCGAGGAGGGCGGCGAGGCGCCGGGCGCGTCCGACGTGCGGTGGATCGTCGACCCCGTGGACGGCACCGTCAACTTCCTGTACGGCCTGCCGGACTGGGCGGTGTCGATCGCCGTCGAGGTGGCCGGGCAGGTCGTGGCGGGGGTGGTCAACGTGCCGGCGCGGGGAGAGGTGTTCACCGCCGCGCTCGGCGAGGGCGCCTGGCTGGGCGGCGCGCGGCTGCGCTGCAACAGAGAGGTGCCGATGGCCAGGGCGCTGGTCGCGACCGGGTTCGGCTATTCGGCGCCGCGCCGCGAGGTCCAGGGGCGGGTCGTGGCGTCGGTGCTGCCGCGGGTTCGTGACATCCGGCGCGGCGGCTCGTGCGCCATCGACCTGTGCTCGGTGGCGGCCGGGCGGGTGGACGCGTACTACGAGCGCGGCACCAACGCGTGGGACTTCGCCGCGGCCGGGCTGGTGGCGACCGAGTCGGGAGCCCGGCTCGGCGGGCTGCGCGGCCGTCCGGCCGGCCCGGAGTTCGTGCTGTGCGCGGCGCCCGGCCTGTTCGAGGAGCTGCACGACCTGCTCGTGCCGCTGGACCCCGAACGCGACTCCTGACGGATCGGCGCGCATGACGGGACGGCCGGGACCCCATGGGCCCCGGCCGTCGCACACGTCTGTCTAACGCGGCAGCGGGATGCCGTGATCGTCGGCCAGGCGGCGCAGGTCCTCGATCTCGGCGGTGAGGGTGTCGGCGAGGTAGTCGTCGCCGGTGCAACGGGCCTCGGTGAGGCCCTTGTAAGCCTGGTCGAGGCGGCGTTCGATCGTGGTGGTGAACTCGCCCATCTCACCTACTCTCTCAGGGGTTCGATCCGTGCGGGGTGAAGTGGACCCCATTGCCAGTGGATGTCCGGGCAATGGGTGTCCCGACGGCATACCCCGGGTTATCGCCCTCTGAAACATGAATTTCCGCGGCCCCTGCCCGGTCCACCCCTGGACATGCCTTACCGTGCGCTTATCGAGCCTGTAGGCAGAATGAGGCACCGGAACCGGAAAGAGGTGTACCAGGCGTGCGAGTGCTGGTTGTAGAGGACGAGCGGGTGCTCGCCGACGCGATCGCGACCGGGCTGAGGCGTGAGGCCATGGCCGTCGACGTCGCCTACGACGGCGGCGGCGCCCTTGAGCGCACCTCCTACATCGACTACGACGTCATCGTGCTCGACCGCGACCTGCCGGTCGTGCACGGCGACGAGGTGTGCCGCAGGCTGGTCGAGCAGCGTTCGGCCTCGCGGATCCTCATGCTGACCGCCTCCGGCGACGTGGACGACAAGGTGGAGGGGCTCGGCCTCGGGGCCGACGACTACCTGGCCAAGCCGTTCGTGTTCATCGAGCTGGTGGCCCGGGTGCGCGCGCTCGGCCGGCGTTCCGCGCCCGCGCTGCCGCCCGTGCTGGAGCGGGCCGGCATCCGCCTCGACCCGGGCAAGCGGCTGGTCGAGCGCGACGGCAAGGAGATCGTCCTCACCAAGAAGGAGTTCGCGGTCCTGGAGGAGCTGATGCGCGCCGAGGGCGCGGTGGTCAGCCAGGAGGACCTGCTGGACAAGGCGTGGGACGAGAACATCGACCCGTTCACGAACGTGGTCCGGGTGACCATGATGACGTTGCGGAAGAAGCTGGGCGAGCCTCAGGTGATCGAGACCGTGCCCGGGGTTGGGTACAAGTTGTGAGTGAACGGCCAGAGGGCGGGGCGGGGCCGACGCATCCGATGATCAGCCCCCATTCGGCCAGGAAGGCGACGCGCGTGCAGGAGGCGCCACCCCCGAGCGGGCCGCCGGCCTGGGACGGCCCGCCCCCGCCCGGCTCCGAGACGCCCGTCCGCAGCCCCCTGGAACGTGTCAAGGGGCTGCCGGCCAAGGTCAGCATCCGGTGGCGGCTCACGCTCACCTACAGCGCCCTGGTGTTCGCCGCCGCGGCCGTGCTGCTGTTCGTCGTCTACTCGATCGTGGGCAGGTCGATCGAGAACGCCTGGCCCGACCTGATCACCGACGACCTCGACCCCCTCGACGCCGCCATCATGCAGAACCGGTGGACCCTGGCCAAGGGGCGGGCCGTCAGCAGCGCCCGCGACGCGTTGTTCAGCAGCTCGTTCATGGCGCTGGCCGGGGTCGGCATCCTCGCGCTCATCATCGGCTACTTCGTGGCCGACCGGGCTCTGCGGCCGGTCGCCCAGATGACCAGCGCGGCCCGCAAGCTGTCGGAGAGCACGCTGGCCCATCAGCGCATCGCCCTGCGCGGCCCCAACGACGAGCTGAAGGAGCTGGCCGACACCTTCGACGCCATGCTGACCCGGCTCAACGTCGCCTTCGACACCCAGCGCAGATTCGTGGCCAACGCCTCCCACGAATTGCGCACGCCGTTGACGATTAACCGGACCGTCCTGGAGATCGCGCTGTCGGATCCGGAGGCGTCGGAGGATCTCAAAGCGCTCGGCCGTACGTTGCTGGAAGTCAACGCGCGTAACGAGAAGCTCATCGAGGGGTTGCTGTTGCTCGCCAGGAGCGAACGCGAACTCGCGGTGCGCAAACCGCTCGACGTTCAGGAAGTCGCGCAGACGGCCGTGGAACAGCTCGCGCCCTTCGCCGCGGAACAGGGCGTGACCGTTGTGGCCGAACTGGTCAGCGCGCCTACCGTGGGCGACCCGGTGCTTCTGGAGCGGTCGGTCGGCAACCTGCTGGAGAACGCCCTCAAGTACAACCTTCCCGAAAGCGGAAAAGTCTGGATCCGAACGGGAATGGCGGACGGGGGGCTGGTTGTTCAGGTGGCCAACACGGGGCAGCACGTCCCGGCGTACGAGGTGAACAGCCTGTTCGAGCCGTTCAGGAGGCTCCACGCCGACCGCGTGGAATCGGCCAAGGGCTCGGGGCTGGGGCTGTCCATCGTCCGTGCGGTCGTGCAGGCACACGGTGGGAACGTGACCGCTGTGCCACGAGATGGCGGAGGACTTGTGGTGACGATTCGGCTTCCGACACGTTGATCGAGCGCCCTTGTGTGGGCCATGGGGCGCTGACGGGGTGACGTTCCGGTGTGTTCGTCCGCGTGTTGATGTAGTGGGGGCGTCTCGTTCTCGCCGTACATGTGGTTGGATGTGCCGTCGAACACGGTGGTGCATGACGCCAAGGCTGTGGGTTTCGCCATATTTGGCTAACCATTGCCGTCGGCGGCAGGCCCGGACGTGTTGGGAGGTTCGTTGTCCGTTCGCGCGGGGTACCGATGGAAAATCTCCCCGACGGAACGGGCACAAGATGGGCCTCCCGGACGTTAGAAGACGCGCGATGAGCGCGAAGACATATAGATGAGGGGGATGGAGTAAGCACAATGGCTACCGACTACGACAGCCCGCGAAAGACAGACGACGACCTGGGGGAGGACAGCCTCCAAGAACTCCAGGCACGGCGTACCGACAAGTCGTCCGGCAGCATCGACATCGACGAGACCGACCTCGCCGAGTCGCTGGAGCTGCCCGGCGCGGATCTGTCGAACGAAGAGCTCTCCCTGCGGGTGATTCCCCGCCAGGCCGACGAGTTCACCTGCTCGCGCTGCTTCCTGGTACACCACCGCAGCCAGCTGGCCTCCGAGAAGAACGGCCAGCAGGTCTGCCGGGAGTGTGCCGCCTGACCGCTGGAGCGAAGGAGCTCAGGGTGAGGGACCCAAGGAACGACCGAGCCCGCCTGCCCTGAGCGGTCGTGACCAAGTGGACGGAGGCATCGCGTGGCCGAACCTGAGAAGGACGACCGGCAAGTTGACGACGGGAGCGCCGACCCCGAGAAGGAGGTCGGCGAGCTCGTCGTACGGCTCACCCAGCCGGGTGAGCTGGAGCCGGCCGAGCGGCGCAGGCTGCTCGGCCGACTGGCGAAGTCCCTGGCCACAGGGGCGAAGAAGGCACGAGCGAGCGGCGCGGGCCGCGGTCGCTGGCTGGCCGAGGTCTTCCTCAGCATCGCGCCCCGCATCCCCATCCGCGACCTGCACACGCTGTCGGAGCACCATCACGGCCTCACCGGCGAGGAGCTCGCCGACGACCTGGTGCGCACCGCCCAGAAGGCCACCATGACGGTCGGGGCCATCGGCGGAGCACTCGCGGCGGCCCAGTTCGCCGCACCACCCCTCCTGCTCTCAGCGCCCGCGCAGCTCGTGGCGGAGACCATCGTCGTCGCCGCGATCGAGGTCAAGCTCCTGGCCGAGCTGCACGAGGTCTACGGCGTCCGCGTCCAGGGCACCGGCACCCAGCGGGCCTTCGCCTTCACCTCCGCCTGGGCCAAACAGCGCGGCATCGACCCCCTCGCCCCCGCGTCCGTCTCGCTCGCGCTCGGCGCGGCGTCCAAGGCCGCTCTTCGCAACCGCCTCATGCGTACGCTCGGGCGTCATCTGACCACCTTCGGCCCCTTCCTCACCGGGGCCGTCGCCGGCGGCGCGCTCAACCGCGGCGCGACCGGCAAGCTCGGCAAGGCCATCCGCGCCGACCTGCGCCTCAAGGGCCCGTCGTTGCCGACGCAGGCTCCCCCTGACGAGCTGACGCCGTAGTCCGGCGCACCGGGACGGCTCAGACGTCCCGGTCGTCCACCACGCGCTTGAGCTTGCCCACCGACCGCTCCAGCGTCTCCGGGTCCACGACCTCGACCTCGACGCTCACCCCGACGCCCGCCTTGACCGCGTGGCGCAGCGCGCGCCCGGCCTCCTCACGAGCGGTCGCGCCCGGCCGCGCCTCGACCCTGACGGTGAGCACGTCGAGCCGGTCCGGCCGGGTCAGGTGGAGCTGGAAGTGCGGCGACAGGCCGGGCACGCGCAGCACGAGCTCCTCGATCTGGGTCGGGAACACGTTCACGCCACGCAGGATGATCATGTCGTCGGTGCGGCCGGTGACCTTCTCCATGCGGCGGAAGGCGGGCCTGGCCGTGCCGGGCAGCAGCCTGGTCAGGTCGCGGGTGCGGTAGCGGATGACCGGCATGGCCTCCTTGGTGAGGCTGGTGAACACCAGCTCGCCGCCGTCCGGGGCCGGTTCGCCGGTGAAGGGGTCGACGGTCTCGGGGTAGAAGTGGTCCTCCCAGACGTGCAGGCCGTCCTTGGTCTCGACGCACTCGTTGGCCACGCCGGGGCCCATGACCTCCGACAGGCCGTAGATGTCGACGGCGTGCAGGTCGAAGCGCTCCTCGATCTCGGCGCGCATGCGCTCGGTCCAGGGCTCGGCGCCGAAGATGCCGATCTCCAGCGAGCTCTCGCGCGGGTCGAGGCCCTGCGCGGCGAACTCGTCGAGCAGCGCCAGCAGGTACGACGGCGTGACCATGATGACCCTGGGCCGGAAGTCGGTGATGAGCCGGACCTGCCGGGCCGTCATGCCGCCGGAGACCGGCACGACGGTGCAGCCCAGCCGCTCGGCCCCGTAATGGGCGCCGAGGCCGCCGGTGAACAGCCCGTAGCCGTAGGCCACGTGCACCACGTCGCCGGGACGCCCGCCGGACGCCCGGATCGACCGGGCCATCACCTGCGCCCAGACGTCGAGGTCGGCCCGCGTGTACCCCACGACCGTGGGCTGGCCCGTGGTGCCTGAGGAGGCGTGGATCCGCGCCACCTGCTCGCGCGGCACGGCGAACATGCCGAACGGGTAGGACTCGCGCAGGTCCTCCTTGGTGGTGAACGGGAAGTGCGCGAGGTCGTCCAGGCTCCGGCAGTCGTCAGGGCGGACGCCGTGCTCGTCGAACTTGCGCCGGTAGAGCGGCACGTTGTCGTAGGCGTGCGCCAACGTCCAGCGCAGGCGTCGCAGTTGCAGGGCCATGAGCTCGTCCCTGGAGACGCGCTCGACCGGGTCGAGCTCCTCGGGGGACGGCGGGGGGACGGGCCTCATCTCAGCTCCCTGCTGCGCCCGCGGAACTCCGCGACCACCCGGCCGCCGGCCCCGCGCACGGTGATGTCGTAGATGCCGCTGCGGCCGTAGCTGGTGCGCTCGGCCGCCTCGGCCACCAGCACGTCGCCCTCGTGGGCGGGGGCGACGAAGGTGATCTCGGCCCCGGCCGCCACGGTCACCGGGCCGCGGGTGTTGCACGCGCAGGCGAAGGCGGTGTCGGCCAGCAGGAAGACGTAGCCGCCGTGGCAGAGGGAGTGTCCGTTGATCATCTGGCCGGTCACCGCCATCCGGCACACCGCGCGGCCCTCGGCCAGCTCCACCAGCTCGATGCCCAGGGCGGCGGAGGCGGTGTCGGCGTCCATCATGCGACGCGCGCTCTCCACACAGGTCTCCCTTGCTTACTGACCGAATGTTCGGTAAACACTTCACCGTCCTGCCGAGCACTGTCAAGGGAGGGCCGGCGCGGTGGAGCGGTAAGGGCCGTTTGTGGGGTATGTCCTGGTTCATCAGCGGGTCGGCCTCGGCGCGTGAGGAGAGACGATGAGCAAGCCGTTCGCCTCGTCGGCGGATCTCGGTGAGAAGCGGCAGTCCCTTGAGGTGCTGGCGGACGGCGTCTACGCGCTCACCGCCGAGGGCGATCCCAACGTGGGCGCGATCGAGGGCGAGGACTTCCTGGTCTGCTTCGAGGCCCTGGCCACGCCCACGGCCGCCGCCGACTGGCTGGCCAGGCTGCGCGAGCACACCGGCAAACCGGTCAGATACCTCGTGCTCTCCCACTACCACGCGGTCCGGGTGCTGGGCGCCTCGGCGTTCGGCGCCGACGTCATCGTGGCCCACGACAAGACCCGCGAGCTGATCGCCGAGCGCGGCGAGCAGGACTGGGCCAGCGAGTACGCCCGGATGCCCCGCCTGTTCAAGGACCCCGCCTCGATCCCCGGCCTGACCTGGCCCACCGCCACGTTCGGCGACACCTTCACCATCGACCTCGGCGGCGGCAGGGGCGACCTGGTGCTGGCCCACTGCGGGCGCGGCCACACCGAGGGCGACCTGGTGGCCTGGCTGCCCGAACAGCGCATCCTGTTCGCCGGCGACCTGGTCGAGTCGCAGGCCGCGCTCTACACCGGTGACGCCTTCCACCGCGAATGGGCCGCCGGCACGCTCGACCGCGTCGCCTCGTTCGGGGCCGAGACGCTGGTGGGCGGCAGGGGAGCGGTGGCCCACGGCAAGACCGCGGTCGAGGCGGCCATCACCCAGAGCCGCGACTTCCTGACCGTGATGCTGCGCGAGGTCGGCGCGGCGGGCGGGCTGAAGGAGGCGTTCGAGCGCACCCACCGGGCCCTCGCGCCCCGCTACGGCGGCTGGCCCATCTTCGAGCACTGCCTGCCCTTCAACGTCTCCCGCCTCTGGGACGAGCTCCACGGCGTCGAACGTCCGCGCATCTGGACCGCCGAACGCGACCGCGAAGTGTGGGACGAGCTCCAGTCATGAGACCCGGGGAGTCCGTGCCGCAGGTGATCGTCGTCGGCGCGGGCCCGGTCGGCCAGACCGCCGCGCTGCTGCTGGCCAGATGGGGCATCCGGGTGCTGATGCTGGACCGGCGCCAGGCCCGCGACGGCGGCGGCTCGAAGTCGATCTGCCAGCAGCGCGACGTGCTCGACATCTGGGCCGCGGCGGGCGCGGGCCGGGTGGCGGAGGAGGGGCTGGCCTGGACCACGGCCCGCACCTACTACCGTGACCGCGAGCTGTTCTCCTGGTCCTTCGACGGCCAGGGCCCGCTGCCGCCCTGCGTGAACATCTCCCAGGCCCGCACCGAACAGCTGCTCGACGAGGTCGTCGCCGACCAGCCGCTGATCGAGGTGCGCTGGAACCACGAGGTCACCGGGCTGGTCCAGGACCCGGCCGGGGTCGAGGTCCAGTGCGGGCAGCGGCTGCTGCGCGCCCCCTACGTGCTGGTCTGCGCGGGTGCCCGGGCCCAGCAGGTACGCCGGTCGCTCGGCGTCTCCTTCGACGGCGAGGCGTTCGACGACCAGTTCCTGATCTGCGACATCCGAGCGGAGCTGCCCGGCTGGGAGAACGAGCGGCGCTTCTACTTCGACCCGGTGTGGAACCCGGGCCGCCAGGTCCTCATCCATCCCTGCCCGAACGGGACGTACCGGATCGACTGGCAGATCGCGCCGGACTTCATCCCAACAAAAGACGATATTTCGCAGAAAATCCGGCAAATCATTGGGGATCGGCCGTACGAGGTGATCTGGCACAGCACGTACCGGTTCCACTCGCGGGTCGCGTCCCGGATGCGGGTCGGGCGGGTGCTGCTGGCGGGCGACTGCGCCCATCTGGTGGCGCCCTTCGGGGCCCGCGGGCTCAACTCCGGCGTGCCCGACGCCGAGAACGCGGCCTGGAAGCTGGCCTTCGCGCTCAACGGCTGGGCCGGGCCCGAGCTGCTGGAGTCGTACCACGTCGAGCGGCACGCGGCGGCGCTGGAGAACCTGGAGGTCACCGCCGCCACCATGCGCTTCCTCGCGCCGCGGACGGCCCGGGACCGGGCCAGACGGCGGGAGGTGCTGGAGGGCGGCCTGGTCGCCGAGGTCGACTCCGGACGCTTCGCCGAGCCCTACTGGTACGTCGACTCGCCGCTCACCACGCCCGAGCCGGAACGGCCGTTCCGGGGCCGTCCGCCTAAGGGCGCGCTGTGCGAGCCGGCCCCCGGGGTGATCCTGCCGGACGTGCCGCTGGCGAAGGGCAGACTGCGCGAGTTCTGCCGGGACGGTTTCCTCGTTCTGTTGGGCGATATGTGTGATTCGCGTTTGTTTGTGCAGGTCTTGGGCAAGGTCATTACGGCACCGCTCGCCGTCCGCGAGCTCACGGAGATGGATGCGTCCGGCTCGCTCGCCGAAAGACTGGGCGCGCGGCCGGACGAAGCATGGGTGATCAGGCCAGATGCCCACATCGCCGCGATCATTCCCCGCGGGGGGCCGGACGAGGTCGCGGCCGCCGTGAGCCGCGCCTGCGGCTCTCCTCTACCTGAGCCCTAGGAGGACTGCGTGACCGGCCGTAGCTCGTTTCTTATCGTCGCGAACCGCTTGCCGGTCGATCGCACGATCGAGCCAGACGGAACGGCCTCGTGGCGCAGGAGCCCGGGGGGGCTCGTGACGGCCATAGCGCCCGTGATGAAGCGCCGCCACGGCGCCTGGGCCGGTTGGCACGGCGCGCCGGACGAGCAGCTCGAACCGTTCGAGCAGGACGGCATGAGCCTCATCCCGATCCCGTTGTCGGCCCGCGAGGTCGAGCTCTACTACGAGGGTTTCTCCAACGCCACGCTCTGGCCGCTCTACCACGACGTGGTGGCGCCGCCGGTGTTCGAGCGGGAGATGTGGGAGACCTACCGCTCGGTCAACGAACGCTTCGCCGCGGCCGCCGCCGAGGCAGCCGAGGAGGGGGCCGTCGTCTGGGTGCAGGACTACCAGCTCCAGCTCGTGCCCGCGATGCTCCGACGGCTCCGGCCCGACCTGCGGATCGGCTTCTTCCTGCACATCCCGTTCCCGCCGGTCGAGCTGTTCTGGCGGCTGCCCTGGCGCAAGGAACTGGTCGAGGGGCTGCTCGGCGCGGACCTCGTCGGCTTCCAGCTTCCCGGCGGGGCCTCGAACTTCCGCAGGCTGTGCCGGCGGCTGCTCGGGCTGCCGTACAAGGGGAACGAGATCTTCCTCGACGACCGGGTGGTGACCACGCAGGCGTTCCCGATCTCGGTGGACTTCGGGCAGCTCGACTCGCTGGTGCGCGAGCCACAGGTGGTGGCGCGGGCCAAGGAGATCAGGGGCGAGCTGGGCGATCCGGAGCACGTGCTGCTCGGCGTGGACCGGCTCGACTACACCAAGGGCATCGGCCAGCGCCTGGAGGCGTTCGGCGAGCTGCTCAAGGACGGCAGCCTGCGCCCGAACGAGGCGGTCTTCGTGCAGATCGCCACCCCGAGCCGCGAGCGCGTGGACGAGTACCGCAAACTGCGCGACGACATCGAGCTGCAGGTGGGCCGGATCAACGGCGAGCACGCCCAGATCGGGGTGCAGCCGATCCAGTACTTCCACCAGTCCTACGGCCACGACGAGCTGGCCGCGCTCTACCTGGCGGCCGACGTCATGGTGGTCACGCCCCTGCGCGACGGGATGAACCTGGTGGCCAAGGAGTACGTCTCGTGCCACCACGACCTCCAGGGCGCCCTGGTGCTCAGCGAGTTCACCGGGGCGGCCGACGAGCTGCGGCAGGCGTACCTGGTCAACCCGTACGACATCGAGGACGTCAAGCGCCAGATGATCGCCGCCATGCGGGCCACGCCGCACGAGCTGGCCCGCCGGATGCGCACGATGCGCCGCCGGGTGGCCACCTACGACGTGGACCGCTGGGCGAGCGAGTTCCTCAGTGCCCTTGAGACACCTGCTTCACAGACTTCCACGCGTCGTAACGCTTCTTGGCGGTCCGGTTGACCACGATCTGCGCCACGGACATCCCGACGCCGGTGAGGATCGCGTAACCGATCGCCTCACCCATGCTGACCTCGGGCGAGTCGTCGTCGAGTGGCGGCTCCTTGCCGGTCGCCTTGACCCAGACGAACCCGAGCAGCTTTCTCATCCCCCAAGCGGTCGCCATGCCCACCAGACCACCGATGACACGCCAGGCGATGTCGGGTTTGTCCTCCGCCATGCCAACTCCCTTCCCCTATGTAACGAACACTAGTCTCTAACGCTTGCCGTCCCCCCGAAGCCGTACCATAAGGAGGCATGACTCAACAGCGACTACGCCATGCATCCATGCCGGAAAAGCCGACCCTCGACGGCTTGGAGCAGGTATGGGTAGCTCGCTGGCAGGAGGAGGGCACCTACCGCTTCGACCGCACCCGGCCGCGCGAGCAGGTCTACTCCATCGACACGCCGCCGCCCACGGTGTCCGGCTCCCTCCACGTCGGTCATGTCTTCTCCTTCACCCACACCGACATCATGGCCCGCTACCAGCGGATGATCGGCAAGTCGGTGTTCTACCCCATCGGCTGGGACGACAACGGCCTGCCCACCGAACGGCGGGTGCAGAACGTCTACGGGGTGCGCTGCGATCCGTCGCTGCCGTACGACCCCGACTTCGTTCCACCGGACAAGCCCGGCAAACGTGAGATCTCCATTTCGCGGCGCAACTTCGTGGAGCTGTGTCACCAGCTCACCGCCATCGACGAGAAGGCGTTCGAGGAGGTCTGGCGGCGGGTCGGCCTGTCGGTCGACTGGGACCTGCTCTACACCACGATCAGCGACGAGTCGCGCGCGGTGTCCCAGCGGGCGTTCCTGCGCAACCTCGGCCGCGGCGAGGCCTACCTCGCCGAGGCGCCCACGCTGTGGGACGTCACCTACCGCACCGCGGTGGCCCAGGCCGAGCTGGAGGACCGCGAGTGGCCCGGCTCCTTCCACCGCGTCTCCTTCTACGGCGAGCGCGGGCCCGTCTGGATCGAGACGACCCGGCCCGAGCTGATCCCGGCCTGCGTCGCGCTGGTCGCCCACCCCGACGACGAGCGCTACAAGCCGCTGTTCGGCACGTCCGCGCTCACGCCGCTGTTCGGCGTCGAGGTGCCGATCCTGGCCCACCACCTGGCCGAGCCCGACAAGGGGTCCGGCATCGCGATGATCTGCACGTTCGGCGACATCACCGACGTCACCTGGTGGCGTGAGCTGCACCTGCCCACCCGGCCCGTCATCGGCTGGGACGGCCGGCTGCTGCCCGAGCCGCCCGACGGCGTGGACGCCGAGCCGTACAAGGAGCTGGCCGGCAAGACCGTCCACAGCGCCCGCGAGCGCATCGTGGAGCTGCTGCGCGAGTCCGGCGACCTCGACGGCGACCCGCGCCCGGTGCAGCGCGCGGTGAAGTTCTACGAACGCGGCGACAAGCCGCTGGAGATCGTCACCACCCGCCAGTGGTACATCCGCAACGGCGGGCGCGAGCAGGCGCTGCGCGCCCGGCTGCTGGAGCGCGGCAGCGAGCTGGCCTGGCACCCGCCGCACATGCGGGTGCGCTACGACAACTGGGTCGAGGGCCTGACCAGCGACTGGCTGATCTCCCGCCAGCGGTTCTTCGGCGTGCCGTTCCCGGTGTGGTATCCGCTGGACGAGTCCGGCAACCCGGTCCACGACGCGCCGATCCTGCCGGCCGAGGAGTCGCTGCCGGTCGACCCGTCCTCCGACGTGCCGCCCGGCTACACCGAGGAGCAGCGGGGGGTGCCGGGCGGCTTCATGGCCGACCCCGACGTCATGGACACCTGGGCGACCTCGTCCCTGACGCCGCAGATCGCCGGCCGCTGGGCGACCGACGACGACCTCTACCGGCGTGTGTCCCCCTACGACCTGCGGCCGCAGGCGCACGAGATCATCCGCACCTGGCTGTTCTCGACGGTGGTCCGCTCCCACCTGGAGTTCGACGCGCTGCCGTGGAGCGACGTGGCGATCTCCGGCTGGATCCTCGACCCCGACCGCAAGAAGATGTCCAAGTCCAAGGGCAACGTGGTCACCCCGCTCGACCTGCTGGAGCAGCACGGCTCCGACGCGGTCCGCTACTGGGCCGCGAACGGCCGCTACGGCGTGGACACCACGTTCGACGTGGGCCAGCTCAAGATCGGCCGGCGGCTGGCGATCAAGATCCTCAACGCCTCGAAGTTCGTGCTCGGCCTGGCCGGCAGCGAGGGCGAGGTCACCGAGCCGATCGACCTGTCGATGCTGGCCGCCCTGTCCGACATGGCCCGCGAGGCCACGCAGGCGTTCGAGTCCTACGACCACACCCGCGCCCTGGAGGCCGTCGAGCGGTTCTTCTGGTCCTTCTGCGACGACTACCTGGAGCTGGTCAAGGCGCGGGCCTACGAGTCCGGGCCGGCCGCCGCCTCGGCGCACGCGGCGCTGCGGCAGGCCCTCGACACGCTGCTGCGGCTGTTCGCGCCGGTGCTGCCGTTCGTGACCGAGGAGGTCTGGTCGTGGTGGCGCGAGGGCTCGGTGCACCGCGCCGCCTGGCCGGCCCCCGAGCGCGGCACGGGCGATCCGGCGGTGCTGACCGTGGCCTCGGAGGTGCTGCGGCGGATGCGCAAGGCCAAGTCGGAGGCCAAGTCGTCGATGCGGGCCGAGGTGTCCAGGCTGACCGTCTCCGGTCCCGAGGCCGACCTCGTCCGGCAGGCCCAGGACGACCTGTGCGCGGCGGGCAACGTCGAGGAGTTCGTCCTGACCGGCGGCGACGAGCTGACGGTCGAGGTGCACCTGGGCTGAACCGCGGCGGCGTCCGCCTCGGACGGTGAGGGGCCAGGTCCCTCACCGTCCCGGCGGGCGTCGCCGGGCCCGGTGTGTCGCCGCCTGGGCGGGCCACTTCGGTACCCGGGCGTTTTATCGGTGCGCATCCTCGGCGCGGACGTGCCAGTCTTGAACACGTGCAGATCGACCGCCCCACCACACTCGTACCGCCCGTGCTGGCCAAGATGGCCGCATGGTGCGGGTGCCTGATCCTCGTCGGCGTGGTCGTCTACTTCTTCGTCCAGGCGATCGCCCGGCTCACGTTCGTGGCGCTGCCCGTGGCGATCGCGCTGCTGCTGACCGCGCTGCTGTTCCCGCTGACCAAGAGCCTGCGACGGGCGGGCCTGCGGCCCATCTACGCCACCTGGCTGACCATGCTGGTCGCGCTGGCCGTCCTGGCCGGCACCGGCTGGCTGGTCGGGGCGCGGGCCAGCGAAGAGTTCCCCAACCTGGTCACGCAGGTGCAGGCCACCGCGCGCTCGGTCCAGGAGTGGCTGATCACCGGCCCGCTGCACCTGAAGCAGGCCCAGATCACCGGGTACGTCGACGAGATCGCCACGATGGTCAACGCCCAGCGCACCGCCATCACCGGCACCGTGCTCTCGGCCAGCGCCGTCGCGATCGAGGTGCTCGCGTCCATCGTGCTGCTGCTCTTCGTCACGTTCTTCCTGCTCAAGGACGGCGACCGCATCTGGTCGTGGTTCCTGCGCGCCTTCGGCTCGATGTCGCCGCGGGTCGACCGGGCGGGCCGGGCGGCCTGGACCACGCTCTCCCACTACGTCCAGGGCACCGTGGCCGTGGCCGCCGTGCACGGCCTGATCATGGGCATCGTGCTGGCCGGCATGGGGGTGCCGCTGTGGGCGCCGCTGGCCGTGCTGATCTTCTTCGCCAGCTTCATCCCGATCGTCGGCATCTTCTTCGCCGGCACCGTCGCCACCCTCGTCACCCTCGGCGCCAAGGGCCTGGTCTACGCGCTGATCTTCCTGGGCATCCTCATCGTCGAGCAGCAGCTGGAGAACCACGTGCTCCAGCCGCTGATCGTGGGCCGGGCGCTCAACTTCCACCCGCTGGCGATCATCCTGGTGCTGTCCGTGGGCGGCATCCTGGCGGGCATCGCCGGAGCGGCCGTGGCCGTGCCGGTCGCGGCGGTGATCTACCGGGCGCTGCCGGAGCTGCGCCACAAACCGCCCGCCCTGCCGCCGCCGCCCGAGCACGGGCCCCCGGCAGGGGAGCCGCCGTCCGGCGACGCGCCGGCGGGCGGGCGTCCCGCCGAGGAGCCGCCGTCCGCGCCCGGCGGGCCGTCGGAGGGTGATGACGTGGGGCAGGCCGGGCGGTCCCGATCCGGTGTCGAGGGCGAGTCCGGGGGCCGCAGCGAGTAACCTCGTCACCCGTGACGCGTTCCTCCCTCACCACCCCGCCGCCGGACGCCTCGGCGCCCGCGGCCCATCCCGGCGCCCCGGCGCCGGGCAGCTCCCTCGGCTCCCACTACAGCCGCTGCTTCGGCTGCGGCCACGGCCACCCGACCGGCCTGCACCTGAAGGCGGCCACGCCCGACGGCGTCACGGTCGAGGCCGAGTTCACCGTGGGGGAGGCCCACCAGGGCGCGCCGATGCTCGCCCACGGCGGCGTGCTGGCCGCGGCGATGGACGAGGTCATCGGAATGTCCGTCTACCTGTTCCACAAGCCCTATGTGACGGCACGGCTGGAGACCGACTACCTTCTCCCCGTTCCCGTGGGCACGACACTCCACCTGCGCGCCTGGTGCAACGGGATCACGGGCAGGAAGGCGTACCTTGAGGCTGAGGGGCGCATCGGCGCTCCCGACGGACCGGTCGCCGTCCGCGCGGCAGCGCTGTTCATCGAGGTGAGCATGGAACACTTCGCCGAGCACGGCGATCTCGCGGCCATCGCCGCCGAACACCAGGACTTCGAGGTGAACCCGTGAGCGACGTGGAGGTCCTCATCCACCGGCTCGACACCGGGCTGCCGGTGCCGTCCTACGCCCACCCGGGCGACGCCGGCGCCGACCTCTACGCGGCCGAGGACGTCGAGCTGCTGCCGGGCGAGCGGGCCGTGGTCGGCACCGGCGTCGCGATCGCGCTGCCCGACGGCTACGCCGCGTTCGTGCACCCGCGCTCCGGCCTGGCGGCCCGCCACGGCGTCACGCTCGTCAACGCCCCCGGCACGGTCGACGCCGGCTACCGGGGCGAGATCAAGGTGACGCTGATCAACACCGACGCCAAGGAGCCGTTCCGCCTGCGGCGAGGTGACCGGGTGGCCCAGCTCGTGGTCCAGCGGGTCGAGCGCGCGGCCTTCTACGAGGTCGAACGCCTGCCCGGCTCGGTGCGCGGCGCCAACGGATTCGGATCGACGGGCCGCTGAAGCGGCGGTCCGGGAAGAAGCCTGGGGCCACGGCCCCGCGAACAGGGAGAGTGAGGAACGTGTTCCGACGTCGTCGTCGTGAGCAGCCGGAAGCGGTGGCCGAGCAGGAGTCAGCGGCCCCCACCCGTGAGTCCGGCCCGTGGGACGCCGACGAGCCCCACCCCGACACCGACAGGATCGACCTCGGCGGCCTGCGGCTGCCGCACAACCCCGACTTCGACGTGCGCCTGGCCTCGCTCGGCGACCAGCACGTCGGCGTCGTCGTCCTGTACGAGGACAGCTCGCTGCAGCTCCAGGCCCTGGCCGCGCCACGCTCGGCCGGCCTGTGGGACGAGGTCAGGACCAAGATCATGGCCCAGGCCCAGACCCTGGAGGAGCGGGAGGGCCCGTTCGGCGTCGAGCTGGCCGGGGAGGTCGCCATGGAAGGCGGCACCAGGGCGGCCCGCTACATCGGCGTCGACGGCCCGCGCTGGTTCCTCCTGGCGGCCATCACCGGCCCGGGAGCCTTCGACGAACGGGTCTCCGGGGCGTTCATCGACTTCGTCAAGGACGTCGTGGTCGTGCGCGGCAACGAGCCGATGACCCGCGAGGAGCCCATCACGCTGAGCCGTCCGCAGGAGCGGCAGGCCGGGGAGCAGGAGGAACGGCCGGCGTTCAGCCCCTTCAAGCGCGGTCCGGAAATCAGCGAGACCCGCTGAGTGTTACATTTGCGGGCACTCGCCCGGGCCCGTCCGGCGACATTCCCAAGACCCCCCATCGGCTATTCGCTGACGGCTTACCATCACATAGGCTGAACCATCATGAGTACGGCAGAGCCTCCGAAACGCGGGGGATTGCGGGGCTTCTTCAGTCGGCTGGCCACGACCCAGTCCGAGATCGAGGCCCAGGAACTGCGGGAAGACGCCGACGAGGTCGGTGCGACGCCCATCGTGTCGTGTGGCGGGCGCCGCAGATTCTGTGTAGCGGGTACGCTACGTACGGTGACACTGCGTCCGAGGGGCGGCGCTCCCGCCCTGGAGGCCGAGCTGTACGACGGGTCCGACGTGATCGACCTGGTGTGGCTCGGCCGCCGCAAGATCGCCGGCATCGAGCCGGGCCGCACGGTCAAGGCCGAGGGCCTGGTCAGCATGCAGGACGGGCGCAAAGTGATGTTCAATCCGCGATACGAACTGCGCCCAGGGAGTTGATCAGGTGAGTGCTGAGGCGGAAGAGGTCGCGCACGAGACCGTCGAGGCGGCGGTGCGAGCCCAGCTCGCCAAGGCTTTCGGTGGCGTCCGCGGCATCATCGAGGCCGCGGTGCCGACGATCGCCTTCACATTGTCGTGGATCTTCACCGAAGACCTGAAGAAGTCGCTCATCATCAGCATCTCGCTGTCGGTGCTGCTCCTGCTGGCCCGGGTGATCCAGCGGTCCACGCCGCAGTTCGTGATCAACAGCCTGATCGGCATCGCGATCGGCGCGTTCTTCGCCAGCCGCTCCGGCGACGCGAAAGACTACTTCCTGCCCGGCATCCTGTGGAACGGCGCGTACTCGGTGGGCATGCTGCTGTCCATCGTCACCCGCTGGCCGGTCGTGGGCTTCCTCATCGGCTCGGTCACCAACGACCCGGTGGGCTGGCACAAAGACGCGGGCATCGTCCGTCTCTGCACGCGGCTGACCTGGCTGCTCATGCTGCCGTGCGTGGTGCGGGTGGCGGTGCAGGGCCCGGTCTACCTGTTCGGCGGCGGCGACGAGGCGGTGGCCGCGCTCGGCTTCGCCAAGATCGTGATGGGCTGGCCCCTGCAGGTGGCGGCCCTGGCCGCGATGCTCTGGCTCCTCGGCCGCGGCCGCACCCCCATCAAGCCCCCGGTCGCCCCGGCCTGACCCGCCGGGGCTTGCTCCCGGTCACCGAACCAGGTGGGTCCGCCCACCTGGCACCTTACGAGCGTTCGAGCACGACAGCCGAAGCGGTGAGCCTGGAGATGACCACGTCCTCGCTGCCCGACTGGGTCTTCCCGCCGCCGGGAGGCTTCGTCGCAGAAGACCTCGATGACCTTCCGAATCTGCCTGCGCACACCGAGTTGATCGACGGAAGCCTGGTCTTCGCCCGTGCTCAAGCGTCCTTTCACGCGATGATCGTCGACCTTCTCGCTGCCGGCCTCCGCGGAGCCGCTCCCGATGAGCTCAGAGTGCGCCGTGAGATGAGCGTGGTTCTTGGGCGTGATCAACGTCCTGAGCCCGATCTCGTCGTGCTGAAGGCCGAGGCCCTGGGTGACGGTCGTGAGACCTTCTACGAGGCGAAGGACGTGGTCCTGGCTGTCGAGGTGGTTTCACCTGAGTCCCGAAGCCGGGACCGGGAGCGTAAACCGGCTCTCTACGCCGCGGCCGGGATCCCGCACTTCTGGCGGGTCGAGGGTGAGGCGGGTGAGCCCGTGGTCTACGTCTACGAGCGCGATCCCGCCACCCGCGCCTACGCGCTCACCGGCATCCACCACGACAGGCTCAAGCTGACCGTCCCCTTCGACCTGGACGTCGACCTGAGCGGGATCCACCGCCTCTGACCTCTTGACCCGCCGTGATGCTCGCAGCTCCATGGGCAAGGGCCCCTGCGTGCTGCTGGGGCGAGGGGCCGTGCGGACCTCCAACCCATCCGAAGCCCCGCTGAAGGTCGCCGCAGGGGGTGGGCGAAAAGGGCGGGGCGGCCACGTTCGTTCTCACCGCGACCGAGCTGGGGCTGGTGGCCACCATCAACACCGCGGGCCGGCCGGGCAGGGGCCAGGTCGTGGGGGTTGTGGGCGGCAGGAGGGTTCGGGGGGTTCGGGGGCGTGGGAGCCTGGGTGGGGTGAGGGGGAACTGGGTGGGTCGGGTGGTGGCGTGGGTGTGGAAGGCGCTGGGCGGGCGCGTTCGCTGGCGGGTGTTGTGGCTGACCCATGCCACCTTCATGGTCGGCGTCACCGGCCTCGTACGCGACGCCGACGGACGCGTGCTCGTGCTGCGCCACCGCCTGTGGCAGGAAGGGCGGCAATGGGGCTTCCCCACGGGGTTCGCCAAGAGGGGCGAGACCTTCGAGGGCACGGTGGAGCGCGAGGTGTTCGAGGAGACCGGCCTGAGTGTGCGCACGGGCCGGTTGTTGCGCGTGCGGAGCGGGTTCGGGCTGCGGGCCGAGGTGGCCTACGAGGCCGTGCTCGTCGGCGGCACGCTCAGGATCGACCCGCTGGAGATCCTCGAAGCCCGCTGGGTCGCCCCCGACGACCTGCCCGAGGGCCTGCAGGCCGCCCACCGCGACCTGCTCATCCCGAGTACGCCCACCCCGACCACCGACTGACCGCGACCACGATCACGGGCCCCTCGGGCGGCCGGTCGCGGTACTGGTGGTACTTGTCGGCCAGGGACTCCAAGGCCCACAAGCCGTCCTCGTGCACGGTCGCCGTGCCGTCGGCGCGGGCCCACCACAGCCTGGTCCAGTCGTCCTCGTAGTGGTCGGCGAGCAGGCTGACCCGCGGGTTCGCCCGGATGTCGCGCAGCCGCCTCAGGTCGTACGTGCTCTTCGGCTTGTGGTCGACGGCGGACACCACGGTGTCACCCAGGACGGCGAAGGTGACGGGCACCAGACGCGGCACCCCACCCGCGTCGGCCGTCGCCAGGCGGGCGACGCGGGCGCCCGCGAACAGCGAGCGGGCGCGGGCGGCGTCCAAGACCGGGCTCAGCGCTGGGAGAGCAGGTGGGCGAGCTCCTCCTCGACCTCCTGGCTGGCCACGAACAGCAGCTCGTCGCCGGCCTCCAGGGGGTCGTCGGCGGTCGGCACCAGCACCCGGCCCTCGCGCAGGATCGCCACCAGCGCGGAGTCGACCGGCCACGGCACCGACCCGGCGCGCTGGCCCACGACCGGCGCGTCCTCGGCGAGGGTCAGCTCGACCAGGTTGGCCTGGCCCTGGCGGAACGTCATCAGCCGCACCAGGTCGCCGACGCTGACCGCCTCCTCCACCAGGGCGCTCAGCAGCCGCGGCGTCGAGACGGCGACGTCGACGCCCCACGACTCGTTGAACAGCCACTCGTTGTTGGGGTGGTTGATGCGGGCCACCACGCGCGGCACGCCGTACTCGGTCTTGGCCAGCAACGAGACCACAAGATTGACCTTGTCGTCGCCGGAGGAGGCCACCACGACGTGGCAGTTGCTGAGCCCGGCCTCGTCGAGCGAGGCGATCTCGCACGCGTCGGCGAGCAGCCACTCGGCGCGCGGCACGCTGTCGATCTTGATCGCCCGCGGGTCGACGTCGATGAGCAGGACCTCGTGGCCGTTCTCCAGCAGCTCGGAGGCGATGGAACGGCCCACGGCGCCCGCGCCGGCGATGGCGATGCGCATCAGTCGTCCTCTTCCGGCGCCGCGGCGAGCACCTTGTTGATCCGGTCCATGTCGTTCTCCGCCGCGATGACGTGGAGCAGGTCGCCCTCCTGGACCACGGTCTCGTCCGTGATGGTCAGGGCCTCGCCCATGCGGTTGATGAAGGCCACGCGGGCGCCGGCCCGGCTCTCCAGGTCGACGACGCGGGTGGCGATCCAGGCCGGGTTGGTGGCGACCTCGGCGAGAACGACCGTGCCCGTGGGGTCGCGCCACAGCGGCTCGGCGCCCTCGGGCAGGATGCGGCGCAGGATCTGGTCGGCCGTCCAGCGGACGGTGGCCACCGTGGGGATGCCCAGCCGCTGGTAGACCTCGGCCCGCCGGGGATCGTAGATGCGGGCCACCACGTTGTCGACGCCGAACGTCTCGCGGGCCACACGCGCGGAGATGATGTTGGAGTTGTCGCCGCTGGAGACGGCGACGTACGCGGTCGCCGACTCGATCCCGGCCTCGGTGAGCACGTCGCGATCGAAGCCGACGCCGGTCACCCGCCGCCCCCGGAACCCCGCGCGCAGGCGGCGGAACGCCTGTGGGTCGCGGTCGATGATGGCGACGGAATGGCCGCTGTCCTCGAGGATGTGGGCGAGGGTCGAACCGACCCTGCCGCATCCCATGATCACTATATGCATACTCCCCCGCACTTCGCGGTCGGCCGGTTGCTCGACACCAGTATGGCCCGATGGGGGAGCGCCGCGTTTAGGGCATCGGCATGCGGCTAGCATCTCGTTACGTGGCGAAGGTAACGGATCTTGTCAAACGCGTGCTCGTGGGGCGCGCCCTGCGAAGCGGGCAGCTCCACGAGCAACTCCTGCCCAAACGCATCGCCCTGCCGGTCTTCGCCAGTGACGCTCTGTCCTCGGTGGCCTACGCCCCGCAGGAGATTTTGGTCATCCTGTCGCTGGCGGGCGTCTCGTTCTATTCCTACAGTCCCTGGATCGCCGTCGCCGTCGTGGTGGTGATGCTGACGGTCGTGGCGTCGTACCGGCAGAACGTGCACGCCTACCCCAGCGGCGGCGGCGACTACGAGGTGGCCACCACCAACCTCGGCAAGAACGCGGGGCTCACCGTCGCCAGCGCCCTCATGGTCGACTACGTGCTGACCGTCGCCGTGTCGGTGGCCAACGGCGTCGACTACGTCGGCGCGACCATCCCGTTCGTGGCCGACCACCGGCCCGCGATCGCCATCATCATCGTGATCCTGCTCACCGTGGTGAACCTGCGCGGCATCCGCGAGTCCGGCGCCGCCTTCGCCGTCCCCACGTACGCGTTCATGTTCGCGGTGATCGGCCTGGTCGCGTGGGGCGGCATCCGGCTGCTGGTGTTCGGCGACGAGCTGCGGGCGCCCAGCGCCGGGTTCTCCATCCGGCCCGAGCAGGCGAACCTGGCCTCCTTCGCCGCGGCCTTCCTGATCCTGCGCGCCTTCTCCTCCGGCTGCGCCGCGCTGACCGGCGTCGAGGCCATCAGCAACGGCGTGCCCGCCTTCCGCAAGCCCAAGAGCAAGAACGCCGCCACGACCCTGCTCATGATGGGCCTGATCGCCATCACCATGTTCGGCGGCATCATCGCGCTCGGGCTGGCCTCCGGCGTGCGGGTGGCCGAGCCGAGCGTCGTCGCCCACGACCTGCTCAGGCCCGACGGCACGCCGGTCGGCGACGGCTACTACCAGCAGCCGATCATCTCCCAGGTGGCCGACGCGGTGTTCGGCGGCGGCTCGCTGCCGTTCGTGGTGATCTCCGCGGTGACCGCGCTCATCCTGTTCCTGGCCGCGAACACCGCCTTCAACGGCTTCCCCGTGCTCGGCTCGATCCTCGCCCAGGACCGCTACCTGCCGCGCCAGCTCCACACCCGCGGCGACCGGCTGGCCTTCTCCAACGGCATCATCATCCTGGCGCTCGGCGCCTGCCTGCTGCTGTGGGGCTTCCAGGCCGATGTCAGCCGGCTGCTCAACCTCTACATCGTCGGCGTGTTCGTCTCCTTCACGCTCAGCCAGATCGGCATGGTCATCCACTGGACCCGTCATCTGAAGACCGAGACCGACCGCCAGGTCCGCCACCAGATGCACCGCTCCCGCGTGATCAACTTCTTCGGCGCCATCATGACCGGCCTGGTGCTGATCGTCGTGCTGCTGACCAAGTTCCTGGTCGGGGCGTGGATCGTGGTCATCGCGATGCCGGTGCTGTTCCTCATGATGAAGGGCATCCGCCGCCACTACGACAAGGTCGCGGCCGAGCTGGAGATCACCGACGACTACGAGCCCGCCATGCTGCCGGCCCGCAACCACGCGATCGTGCTCGTCTCCAAGATCCACAAGCCGACCATGCGCGCGCTGGCCTACGCCCGCGCCACCCGTCCGTCCTCGCTGGAGGCGATCACCGTGGGCGTCGAGGGCGACGAGGCGCGCCGGCTCCAGGAGGAGTGGGAGCGGCTGGGCATCCCGGTGCCGCTCAAGATGCTCGACTCGCCCTACCGCGAGATCACCCAGCCCATCCTCGACTACGTCAAGACCCTGCGCCGCCGCTCGCCGCGCGACGTGGTCACCGTCTTCATCCCCGAGTACGTCGTCGGCCGCTGGTGGGAGCACCTGCTGCACAACCAGAGCGCGTTGCGGCTGAAGGCCAGGCTGCTGTTCAAGCCGGGCGTCATGGTGACCAGCGTGCCCTGGCAGCTCCACTCCTCCGACCGGCTCAAGGGCCGCCCCGAGCCGTACGCGCCGGGCGCGGTGCGCCGTCCCTGGCACCAGACCGTCAAGGACGAAGGCGAGATCAAGGCGCGCTGACCAGCGTCCGCAGCCGCCAGGTGTCGGACGCCGTCCAGCCGCGCGGCGCGGCGACGGCGGCCCACCCGTCCACGATGTTGGCGCCGTAGCGGTGGCCGTGGCCGGGCGGCACGGACATCGCCGCCGTCATGTCCACCAGCACCTGCCAGAACGTCACCAGCGGGAACCAGTTCATCTGCGGGTTCACCCCGGGCCCGCGCTCGCCCTCCAGCCAGGCGGGACGGTGGTAGATGAGCGTGGGCGACCACCACACGACGGGATCGGTGGCGTTCTGGAGGTAGACCACGCGGGGGAGCGGCCACGGGCCCTTGGGACGTGACAGGTCGGCCGGGTGCTGGGCGAAGCGGGCCGTCCTGCCGTCCTGGTAGACGGGCCGCCAGATGGGGGTGCCGGGGTCGCGGTGGGCGGTGAGGTGGTTCCAGACGGGGTTGGCGTTCGGCGGGCCGACGAACAGCGCGCCGTCGGTCCGGGTGGCCAGGTCGGCCAGGTCGCGGAAGGAGTTCTCCAGCTCGTAGGAGCCCAGGCTCTCGCCGGCGACCAGCAGCCGGGGCCGGTGGGCGGGCGGGAGCCGGTCCCACCTGGCGCGCACCGCCTCGAACAGGGCCCGGCCCGCGGCCGCCGCCTTGTGCCTGTCGGCCAGGAACGACACCCAGCTCGGCAGGTAGGAGTACTGCACCGCGACCATGGCGGTGTCGCCGTTGTACATGAACTCCAGCGAGTCGGCGATGTGCTGGTCGACCCAGCCGGTGCCGGTCGTGCCGAGCACCGCGAGCACCGGACGGCCGAAGCCGCCCGTCCGCTCCAGCTCCCGTACGGCCACCGCGGCCTGCTCCTGGGGCGAGGTGGTGGCGTCGAGCCCGACGTACACGCGGATGGGCTCGGCGGCCGGACGGCCGGAGAAGGCTGCCAGCTCCGTGACCGTGGAGGCGGTGGCGGTGAAGCGGCGGCCCTCGCGGCCCAGGGAGTCCCAGGTCACCAGCGAGCCGGGGCCGCCGGACACCTTGGCCGAGCCCGGCCTGCGCACGCCCGGGTGGGTGCCCTCGTTGGCGACCGAGGAGACGTCGCTCATCTTGCTGAGGAAGCCGGAGAACAGCACGTCGTCGGCGAACAGCGCGACCATCGAGGCGACGATCAGCACGCCGACGACGTGGCCCACGTACGCGGGGACGTACCGGTCGAGCCAGTCGATCAGCTTGCGGCCGGCCAGCCGTACGAGACGGGACAGCAGCAGGAACAGGGCGAACAGCGTGACCGCCACCGCCAGGATCACCGGCGGGAACCAGGTGATGCGGGTGTCCATGCCCATGAGCGCCCGCACGTCGCGCTGCCAGTCGATGCTGTACCACAGCGCCACGACCGTCAGCCCGCAACAGCCGCCGACCATGATCTGCCAGGCGGCCCGCCGCCCCCGCTCCGGCAGCCGGTACGGGATCACCGCCCGCCCCAGCGCGCCCGCCGCGGCCCCCACCCCGTAGCCGAGGATGCCGGTGACCGCGCCCATCACGCCCTGGAACAGCCACGTGCGCGGCAGCAGCGAGGGTGTCAGCGAGGCGCAGGCGAACAGCACGGCCAGCAGCGTGCCCCCGAATCCGAGCCGCCGGCGCACCACCCGAGTCCTGTCCATCATCACCCACAGTAGTGACTCAAGTCCGGAAAGTGGTCGTCCGGGGCGCGAGGCGGGGCACGCGGACGCCGCCCGTGGCGGCTCACCATAGGGTGGGGGTGTGGAACAGGCATCTCTGGAGTTGACGGTCGGTCCGGTCGCGCATGGCGGCTGGTGTGTGGCGCGCCATGAAGGGCGGGTGGTCTTCGTCCGGCACGCGTTGCCCGGCGAGCGGGTGATCGCCGACGTGACCGAGGAGACGAGCCGGTTCCTGCGCGCCGACGCCGTGGAGATCCTGGAGCCCTCGCCCGACCGCGTCGTCCCGCCCTGCCAGTACGCCGGCCCCGGCCGGTGCGGCGGCTGCGACTGGCAGCACGCCACGCTGGAGGCGCAGCGCCGGCTCAAGGCCCAGGTCGTGGCCGAGCAGCTGCACCGCCTGGCGGGCATCGAGCGTGAGATCGTCGTGGAGGAGGTGCCCGGCGCCAAGGACGGGCTCGGCTGGCGCACCCGCGTGCAGTTCGCCGCCACCCCCGCGGGCGAGCTGGGCTTCCGCCGGCACCGCTCGCACGAGATCGAGGTCGTCGACGCCTGCCTGATCGCCCACCCCGAGGTCGAGGCGGTCGCGGCCGAAGACCACGACTGGCCCGGCGCGGCGGGCGTCGAGGTCATCGCCTCCGCCGGCGGCGACCGTGCCGTGGTGGTCTCCCCGCGTCCGCGGCGCAGCGTGAGCGTGCCCGACCTCGACGCGCCGGCTTCGATCCTGCTCGACCAGGGCAAGGGCCGCTCGGTGCCGCGCCGCGGCTCCGGCGTGCTCCACGAGCACGTGGGCGACCGCGAGTTCCGGGTGGCCGGCAGCGGCTTCTGGCAGATCCACCCGGGGGCGGCCGAGACGCTGCTCGACGCGGTGCTCGCCTACGCCGCGCCCGAGCCGGGGGAGTGGGCCCTCGACCTCTACTGCGGGGTCGGCCTGTTCGCGGCCGGGCTGGCCGAGGCGGTCGGGCCGGAGGGCGCGGTGTTCGGGCTGGAGTCCGACGCGGCGGCCGTCCGCGACGCCCGTGCCAACCTGCGCGACCTGCCGCAGGCCAGGGTCGAGCGCGGCCGGGTCGAGGAGGCGCTCGACCGGTTCCAGATCGAGCGCGCCGACCTCGTGGTGGTCGACCCGCCGCGGTCGGGCCTCGGGCGCGAGGTGGTGGAGCGCGTCGCGGGGCTGGAGGCGCTGCGCATCGTCTACGTCTCCTGCGACCCCGCGACGCTGGCCAGAGACCTCAAGTGGCTGGGCGAGCTGGGCTACGATCTGACCGATCTGCGGGCCTTCGACGCCTTCCCGATGACCCACCACGTCGAGTGCGTGGCGCTGCTGGTGAAGCGCTGAGAGGCGCCGCCCGGCCAAGGCGTGACCTCATCGTGACGGTTTGCCGGAACCTCGGGAGGGTGAAGCTGTCTATCGTGCATCCATGGTCGCCTCCGGAGGCACGGGCCGCTCAGGATCGGACAGGCCGCCGATGACACCGCTCGCGATGAGCCATCGGCACCTGCCCGGCGTGACCGTGATCGAGGTGCGCGGTGAGGTCGACGCCACCAACCACACACGATTACGGGAACACGTCCGGCAGGCCAGGGCGCGTCCGGGCGACCACGTGGTGTTCGACCTGAGCGCGATGACGTTCATGGACAGCTCGGGGCTGCACGTCCTGCTCGCCTGCCACCAGGAGGCGCTGGAGCACGACGCGCGCGTCCACCTCGCCGCCCCGCAGGGTGCTCCCGCCCGGCTGCTGGAGATCACCGGGGTCGACGCGCACCTGCCGGTCCACACGACCGTCGACGCCGCCGTGGCCGCCGCGGTCACGGCCGGTCCGCCCTCCTGAGCCTCTGGTCCGAGCCTTTGGTCGCGTCCGGCGAGACCAAGGACGGACGCGCCGCGCGGGGAGGCGTCCCTAGCGTCGGGGCATGACGCACACCACCCTCGCCGGGCGCGTGCAGGAGATCGACGCCGTACGCGGTTTCGCGCTGGCGGGCATCCTGGTCGCGAACATCGGCTTCCTGGCCGACCCCGGGTACGCGCTGTCGGGCGCCATGCCCGCCCCCGACGGGCCCGTGGCCCTGGCCGTCACCGCCTTCGTGCTGACGAAGTTCTACATCATCTTCTCGTTCCTGTTCGGCTACTCCTTCACGCTCCAGATGCGGGCGGCCGAGCGGGCGGGGGCGAGCGTACGGGCCAGGACGCTGCGCCGGTGCCTGGCCCTGTTCGTCATCGGCGTGGCCCACGGCCTGTTGTTGTGGATCGGCGACATCCTCACCCTGTACGCCGCGCTCGGCGTGGTCCTGCTGGCCCTGCGCGGGCTGAAGCCCAGGACGGCCGTCATCGCCGGCTCCTCGATCATCGGCGTGCTGACCCTGTTCTGGCTGGCGCTCGCCTGGCTGTCGACCCTCGACCCGGCCGCTGGGCAGCCCGTACCGGCCGATCCGGCCGAGGCGGCCCGCGTGCTGGGCCTGGCGACCGGCGGCCCGCTGGACTTCCTGACGATGCAGACCGAGCTGTACCCGCCGCTGGTGACCATGATCTGGCTCTTCCAGGGGCCGGCCGCGCTGGCCATGTTCCTGTTCGGGCTCGCGGCCGGCAAGTCCAGGCTGCTGGAGGACCTCGGACGCTGGTCGCACCTGCTGCCCCGCGTCCAGTGGGTGGGCTTCGGCGTCGGCCTGCCCGGCGGTCTCCTGTACGCCTGGACGTCGGGTCGGAACGGCGCGGTGGAGCTGGTCGGCGGCGCGGTCAACACGATCACCTCGATCCTGCTGGCCGCCGCGTACGTCGCCACCCTGCTCCGGGTGATCGGCCGGTACCCGGCGGCGGGCCGCGTCCTGGCCGCCCCGGGACGGGTGGCCGCCTCCAACTACGTCGGCCAGTCCCTGCTCATCGCCCTGGTCTTCACCGGGTACGGCCTCGCGCTGGCGGGCCGGCTGTCGCCGATCGCCGTGATGGGCATCGCCCTGGTGATCTACACCCTGCTGGTGTGGGCGAGCGGACGCTGGCTGCGCACCCACCGCCACGGCCCGGTGGAGTACGTGCTGCGCCGGGTCACCAACTGGCGCTGAGGTCAGAGCCAGCCCATGCGCTGGGCGGTGCGGATCGCCTCCAGCCGGTTCTGGGCGTTGAGCTTGGTCATCGCGCTGGACAGGTAGTTGCGCACGGTGCCCTCGGTCAGATGGAGCTCGCCGGCGATCCTGGAGATCGTCGCTCCGTCGCCCGCCAGGCGCAGCGCGTCGCGCTCCCGCTCGGTCAGCGGGCTGTCGCCGGCCGCCATCGCGGCGGCGGCCAGCTCGGCGTCCAGGTAGCGGCCGCCGGCCATGACCTTGCGGATCGCCATCGCCAGCTCCTCGGCGGAGGCGTCCTTGCCGAGGAATCCGCTCACGCCGGCGGCCATCGCCCTGCGCAGGTAGCCGGGGCGGCCCAGGCTGGTCAGGATGACGATCTTGCACTGCGCGCTGATGTGCTCGGCGGCGCTCAGGCCGTCCATGCCGGGCATCTCGATGTCCAGCACGGCCACGTCGGGGCGGTGCTCGGCGACCGCGGCCACGACCTCGTCGCCCCGGCCCACCTGCGCCACGACCTCGATGCCGTCCTCCAGGTCGAGCAGGGCGGCGATCGCGCCGCGGATCAGGTGCTCGTCGTCGGCGAGCAGCACGCGGGTGGTCATGCCGGCACCGCCGCGCGCAGCAGATAGCCGCCGTCGCCCGTCGGCTCGGCCCGCAGCACGCCGCCCGCCGCGCCGACCCGCTGGGCCAGGCCCGCCAGCCCGATGGCCGCGTGCTCGCCCACCGGGCCGCTCACCCCGTCGTTGGACATCTCCAGAACCCCGTTCTCGATCGTGATCGTGCAGCGTTCGGCCTTGCTGTGCTTGAGCACGTTGGTGGCGCCCTCGCGGACGACCGTGGCGAGCAGGGTGCGCGCCTCCGGGGCCAGCGCCGCGGTCTCGGCCCGTACCGTGCAGCGGACCTCGGCGGCCTCCAGCACCGCCCGGACGCCGGCCAGCACCTCGTCCAGGTCGAGCGCCCGGTAGTTCTGCACCACCGCGCGCACCTCGCGCAGCGACCGCCTGGCCAGGTCGCGCACCTCGAACATGGTCCGCCCGGCGGCGGCCGGGTCGGCCGGCAGCGACCCGGCGGCCTGGGCGGTCCTGGCCGAGACGTCGGCCAGGCTCTGCCCGAGCAGGTCGTTGAGGTCGCGGGCGAAGCGCAGCCGCTCCTCCGAGACCGCCAGCCTGGCCCTGGTCTCCTGCCCTTCGTGCGCCTCCTTGGCCACCCGCCACAACCACAGGTTCGCCAGCACGCCGCCCACGCCGATCGCGGTGAACATCGCCAGGACCACGACCGCCATCAGCATCTCCATGGGCATGCCCATGGTCAGCGCGAGGACGAGCGCGAGCACGGCGATCCAGCCGACGGACAACCAGACGATCGTCCGCCGGCGGACGTAGGGGGCGAGCATGGCCAGCCACACCGGTATGGCGTACAGGACCGTGCAGGCCGAGAGGACCAGGGCGAGCACCCCGGAGACGGCCAGCAGCGCCGTCGGACGCGGGCCGCCGCGCACGGCGATCCGGAACGGCCGCGTGGCCAGCGCCATGAAGACCAGCAGCAGCACCCCGGCGACCACGAACGCCTGCCAGGGCAGGTCGACCGACTGGGCGAGGAGGTACAGGTTGTAGAAGCCGGTCGCGGAGACCAGCAGGATGATGTCGGTGGAGTAGACGATCAGCCAGCGGACCTTGTCCAGCCGGGTCGGCCGCCTCATGCGGGCACCGCCGCGCGCAGCAGGAACTCGCCGGTGGGCGTCGGGGCGGCCGAGAACGAGCCGCCCGCCGTGGTCAGGCGCTCCGACAGGCCGCGCAGGCCACTGCCGGGGGCCACGGGGAGATCCTTGACGCCGTCGTTGCGCATCTCCAGCACGCCGCCGTCGATCGTGATCGCGCAGGTGGTGGCCGAGCTGTGCTTGAGCACGTTCGTGCCGCCCTCGCGCACGACCCACGCCAGCAGCGCGCGTCCTGCGGGGGACAGGTCGGCGGCCCTGGTCTCGATCAGGCAGCGCGCGCCGACCGCCTCCAGCGCGGCCCGTACGCCGGCGAGCTCCGCGTCCAGGTCGAGCGTGTGGTAGCCGTCCACGGCCAGTTGCACCTCGGCCAGCGAGCCCTGGGCCAGCCGGCGCACCTCGTCCATCTCGGCGAGGGCTCTGGCCTGGTCCTTGGCCGACAACTTGGCCGCCAGCTCGCTCTTCAGCGTGATCACCGACAGGCTGCGGCCGAGCAGGTCGTGCAGGTCGCGGGCGAAGCGCAGGCGTTCCTCCGCGATGGCCAGGCGGGCCTTGGCCTCCTGGCCGTCGTGGGCGTCCCTGATCGTCCACCAGAGCCAGCGCCACAGCAGCGTGGCCGCGACCAGCAGGACGCAACTGACCACCTCGGTGATCAGCGTGCCGACCCAGGACCGGTCGGTGATCAGTGTGACGTACGCGCTGACCAGGCCGGTCACGGCGGCGCCCAGGCAGGCCGTGGCCCACAGCGGCAGGTAGAGCGCGGCCACCGACACCCACAGGACGCCGGCCTCCAGCCAGGTGCTCATGTCGGCCAGCTCCTGGTGCGGCAGCAGCAGCACCGAGCCGGCCGCGAACGCCCCGGACAGCAGCAGCCTGGCCGTGGGCCGCGGCCGGCCGTCGAAGGCGGCCCGCAGCAGCAGGGGGAACAGCGTGAACTGGCCCACCAGGCAGGCGATCGTGAGCAGCGCCCGCGGGACGGTGATGACGCCCCGCGCCGCGAAGATGACGACCAGGGTCACGAACACCACGCCCAGGAGGGTGATCATGGCGTCCATCCAGTAGATGAGGATCTTGCGCGCGCCCTCGGCCCGGTTCGCCACCGTCTCCCTCACCCCCTGGATTTGTGCGAAATCCTATGTCAGGAGTGGGTAAGCCAGAGAATTCGGGATACGTCCGGTTTGGGAGGTTTGCCGCGCAGCGACAGCCAGGCCAGCCCGTGCCGGACGGCGTAGTCCGACAGTTTGCGGGCCTCGGTCTCGTCCAGATCGCCGGCCCTGGAGAGCACCGGGGTCAGGGCCAGCCGCTCCCACACCTGCTCATCGGCGGGCTCATCGGCGGGCCCCTTGGCAGACGGGGCGTAGGCCCGCGCGAGCTGACCGGCCGCCGCCCGCACGGCCGATCCCAGCCTGCGCAGCCGCCCCTCCGGCCCGCCGCGCGGCTCCATCTCGGCCAGCAGCTCGACCGTGTCCACCCGGGCGCCCTCCCGCCGGGTCGTGCGCAGCATCGCCAGGTCGGCCGCGTCCAGCCCGTCCGGCTTCAGACGCAGGGTGAAGCTCACCCGCAGCGGCCGTTCCCCTTGCAGGGCGCGCAGCGCCCGCGCCCTGCGCAGCACGGCGGCCGGGTCGGCGGCGTCGCGGATCTCGAAGCCCGCCGCGGCGGCCCCGAGCGCGCCGACCGCCCTGCGGTAGGCGGTGGCCAGGCCGCCGGGCCTGGTGCAGGTGGCGGCCGGATCCTGCCCGCCGGGGCCGCCGAACACCGGGAAGGCGTCGCCGCCCGCCGCCAGCAGCCGCCCGAGCCCGGCGGCCACCGGATCGCCGCCCGGTCCGTCCCACCGGACGAGGCAGCCGTCGCCGCCCGCGACGAGATGGCCGAGCGCGTACCGGCGGACGCCGCTGCCGCGCGACTCGGCGGCCAGGTCGAACTCCGGTTCGCGGACGGTGTCGACGAACCCCACGAACGAGCGCGGCGGCTCCCGCACGGCCACCGGCGGCCGCGGCGGCGCGAAGCGGGCGGGGGCGGCGGACGGCGGCGCCGGGCTGGCGCCCGCGGGCAACATCCGGATCGCCAGGCACGTGGCCCCGGCCAGCACCAGCGCGGCCAGCACCGCCAGGGGACGGGGGAGCGTGCCGGACTCTCTTGCCTTCCGCGACATATGCCACCCATCGTGATTGATCGGCTACTTTCAGCGGTTGATGGTGAAGGTAGCAAGCCTTCGCCGGGTGGCGGGGGGCTTTTCCGGTCGCCGTCCGATGTGGGCGGATAATGAGCCTCATGAAGCTGCGGATCTTCACCGAGCCCCAGCAGGGCGCCACCTATGACGACCTGCTCGCCGTCGCCCAGGCCGCGGAACGCCTGGGGTTCGACGCCTTCTTCCGGTCCGACCACTACCAGCGCATCGGCCCCGGCGACCCCGGCGCCGGCTCGACCGACGCCTGGGTGACGCTCGGCGCCCTGGCCAGGGAGACGTCCACGATCAGGCTCGGCACGCTGGTGACGCCGGCCACGTTCCGGCTGCCCGGCCCGCTGGCGATCACCGTGGCCCAGGTCGACCAGATGAGCGGCGGCCGGGTCGAGCTGGGCTTCGGCACCGGCTGGTTCGACGGGGAGCACTCCGCGTACGGCATCCCGTTCCCGCCGCTCGGCGAGCGGTTCGGCCGCTTCGAGGAGCAGCTGGAGATCGTCACCGGCCTGTGGACGGCGAAGGACTCCTACTCCTTCGAGGGCCGCTACTACCGGCTGGTCGACTCGCCGGCGCTGCCCAAGCCGGCCCAGCGGCCCCGTCCGCCGGTGATCATCGGCGGCTTCGGCGCCAAGCGCACGCCCCGGCTGGCGGCCGAGTACGCCGACGAGTACAACGTGCCGTTCCGCACCCTGGCCGACACCGGGCAGGCGTTCGCGCGGGTGCGCGAGGCGGCCGACGCGGTGGGCCGCGGCCTGATCCTGTCGGCGGCGCAGACCGTCGTCGTCGGCGCCGACCAGGCCGAGATCGAGCGGCGCGCCGCCGCCATCGGCCAGGACCCCGGCCTGCTGCGCGAGGGCGGCCTGTGCGGCACCCCCGACGAGGTGGTGGCCAAGCTCGGCGCGTTCGCCAAGCTCGGGGCCGAGCGGGTCTACCTCCAGGTCCTCGACCTGGCCGACCTCGAACACCTGGAGCTGATCGCCGCAGAGGTGTTGCCGCACGTGTAATTCCGTTGGCGGTGCTTCGTCCGGCTACGGCACACTTGGGGCGTGCTGTTGACGATCACGACCACCGCCACGCCGGCCACCGACCTGGGCTTTCTCCTGCACAAGCATCCTGAGCGCGTGCAGGAGTTCGGCCAATCGTTCGGCACGGCCACGGTGTTCTACCCGGAGGCGGGCGAGGAGCGCTGCACGGCGGCCCTCCTGCTGGAGGTCGACCCGATCGCGCTGGTCCGGTCGCGCGGCCGCAACTCGCCCGACTTCAGCCTGTCGCAGTACGTCAACGACCGCCCGTACGCGGCCTCGTCGCTGCTGGCCGTCGCGCTCGCCGACGTCTTCCGCACCGCGCGGGCGGGCCGCTGCAAGGCCCGTCCCGAGCTGCCGGGCACCGCGCTGCCGCTGGAGATCCGGGTGCCCGCGCTGCCCTGCCGGGGCGGCCCCGAGCTGGCCCGGCGGCTGTTCGAGCCGCTGGGCTGGACGGTGGAGGCGCAGCCGCTGCCGCTGGACGAGGGCTTCCCCGAGTGGGGCGAGTCCCGGTACGTGCGGCTCACCTTGAGCGGCACCGTGCTCCTGGCCGACGCGCTCAACCACCTCTACGTGCTGCTCCCCGTGCTGGACGACGGCAAGCACTACTGGATCGCGTCCGACGAGATCGACAAGCTCGTCAAGGCGGGGGCGGGCTGGCTCGGCGAGCATCCGGAGCGCGGCCTGATCACCCGGCGCTACTTCGGGCGGCGCTGGTCGCTGGCCCGCGCCGCGCTGGCCAGGCTGGCCGAGCTGGGCGACGAGACCGAGGAGGAGCTGGAGCCGGCGCTCGCCGAGGAGGCCCCCGCCGAGGAGACCGCCGCCGACGAGGCCGCCGCCGCCTTCACCGCCGACCCCGCCGCTTCCGACCCCGCTGCTTCCGACCCTGCTGCTTCCGACCCTGCTGCTTCCGACCCTGCTGCTTCCGACCCTGCTGCTTCCGACCCTGCCGCTTCCGACCCTGCCGCTGCCGACACTGGCGCCGCTGCCGACGCTCCGGAAGCCGGGCCCGAAGGGGAGGCCGCGCCCGGAGGGCGGCCGGAGCCGAAGGCGCGGCCGCTCAACACGCTGCGGCGCGAGGCCGTGCTGCGCAGGCTCGAAGAGCTCGGCGCGACGAGCGTGATCGACCTGGGCTGCGGGCAGGGCGAGCTGGTCGCCGCGCTGCTGGCCAGGCCCAGGTTCGCCCGCGTCGCCGGCATGGACGTCTCCTCCATCGCGCTCACCATCGCCGCCCGCAAGCTGCGCCTGGACCGCATGCCCGACGCCAAGCGGGCCCGGCTCACCCTGTTCCAGGGCGCGCTGACGTACACCGACAAGCGGCTGGCCGGCTACGACGCCGCCGTGCTCATGGAGGTCGTCGAGCACGTCGACCCGCCGCGGCTGGCCGCGCTCGAACGCGTCGTGTTCGGCCGCGCCCGGCCGGAGCACGTGCTCGTCACCACGCCCAACATCGAGCACAACGTGCGTTACGAGTTCCTGACCGGCCTGCGCCACCCCGACCACCGCTTCGAGTGGACCCGGGCCGAGTTCGCCGCCTGGGCCGACCGGGTGGCCGCCCAGTACGGCTACCACGTCGCCTTCGAACCCGTCGGCGAGGACGACCCCGAGGTCGGCCCGCCCACCCAGATGGGAGTCTTCACCCGTGATCAGCGTTCCTGAGCTGTCCCTCGTGGTGCTCGTCGGCGTCTCCGGCAGCGGCAAGTCCACCTTCGCGCGCCGCCACTTCAAGCCCACGCAGGTCATCTCCTCCGACTTCTGCCGCGGCCTGGTGTCCGACGACGAGAACGACCAGGCCGCCACGCCCGCCGCGTTCGACCTGCTGCACCACATCGTCGGCGTCCGCCTGTCCAGGGGCCTGTTCACCGTCGTGGACGCCACCAACGTCCAGTACCCGGCCCGCAAGAGCCTCATCGAGCTGGCCAGACAGCACGACGTGCTGGCCGACGCCATCGTGCTGGACACGCCGGAGGAGGTCGCCGTCGAGCGCAACGCCGCGCGTCCCGACCGCGACTTCGGCCCCGGCGTCGTGATCCGCCAGCGCAAGGAGCTGCGCCGCTCGCTGTCCAAGATCTCCGCCGACGGTTTCCGGCGGGTGCACGTGCTGCGCGGCCTGGAGGAGATCGACAACGCCGAGATCACGTACGAGAAGGCGTGGTCGGACCGGACCGAGCTGACCGGCCCGTTCGACATCATCGGCGACGTGCACGGCTGCCGCTCGGAGCTGGAGACGCTGCTGCGGAAGCTGGGCTGGCAGGGCCTGGCCCACCCCGAGGGCCGTACCGCCGTGTTCGTCGGCGACCTGGTCGACCGCGGGCCCGACACGCCGGGCGTGCTGCGCCTGGTCATGGACATGGTCGAGGCGGGCACCGCCATCTGCGTGGCCGGCAACCACGAGCAGAAGCTCGTGCGCGCGCTGAACGGCCGCAAGGTCACGGTCGCCCACGGCCTGCGCGAGTCGCTGGACCAGCTCGCCGCCGAGCCGCCCGAGTTCGGCGAGCGGGCCAGGACGTTCATGGACGGCCTGCTCAGCCACTACCGCCTGGACGGCGGCCGGCTCGTCGTCGCGCACGCCGGGCTGAAGGAGTCCTACCACGGCCGCGCCTCCAAGCGTGTACGCGCCTTCGCCCTGTACGGCGACACCACCGGCGAGACCGACGAGTACGGCCTCCCGGTCCGCTACCCGTGGGCCGACGAGTACCGCGGCCGGGCCATGGTCGTCTACGGCCACACGCCCACGGTCACCCCGGAGTGGGTCAACAACACGATCTGCCTGGACACCGGCTGCGTCTTCGGCGGCCACCTGACCGCGCTGCGCTACCCCGAGCGCGAGATCGTCCAGGTCCCGGCCGAGCAGGTCTGGTACGAGCCGGTCAAGCCGCTCGGCGGGCCCGCCCGCGAGCCCGGCATGCTCGACGTCGGCGACGTGATCGGCACCCGGCACGTCGAGACCCGCTTCGGCGGCCGGGTCAAGGTGCTGGAGGAGAACGCGGCCGCCGCGCTGGAGGTCATGAGCCGGTTCGCCGTCGACCCGAGCTGGCTGGTCTACCTGCCGCCGACCATGGCGCCGCCGGAGACGTCCAGGCTCGACGGTTACCTGGAGCACCCGCACGAGGCGTTCGAGGAGTTCGCCGCGGCGGGGGTGAGCGAGGTCGTGTGCGAGGAGAAGCACATGGGCTCGCGGGCCGTCGCCGTGCTGGCCAGGACGCCCGAGGTCGCCGCCGCCCGGTTCGGCGTGGCCGACGGCAGCGCGGGGGCGGTGTTCACGCGTACCGGGCGGCCGTTCTTCCGGGACATGACGCCGCTGGTCGAGGCGCTGCGCGCGGCCTGCGAGCCGCTGTGGGAGGAACTGCGCTCGGACTGGGTCGTGCTCGACTGCGAGCTGCTGCCCTGGTCGGCCAAGGCGGGCGAGCTGATCAGGTCGCAGTACGCCTCCGTCGGCGCCGCCGCGCGGGCCGCGCTGCCCGAGGCCGTCACGGCCCTGGAGGCGGCGGCCGGGCGCGGGCTCGACGTGGGCGGGTTGCTGACCCGCACCCGGCGCCGCTCCGCCAACGCCGCCCTGTTCCGCGACGCGTACGCGCGCTACTGCTGGCCGGTCGACGGGCTCGACGGGATCAGGCTGGCGCCGTTCCAGATCCTGGCCTGCGAGGGACGGGCCACGGCGCTGGAGCCGCACGCCTGGCACCTGTCCACGCTGGCGCTGCTCGACTCGCCGCTGATCGCCCCGACCAGGAACGTGACCGTCACGCTCGGCTCGCCGGAGTCCAGGGACGCGGCCACCGCCTGGTGGGAGTCGCTGACCGCCGCCGGGGGAGAGGGCATGGTGGTCAAGCCCGCCACGTACGTGCCCGGCCGGGTGCAGCCCGGCGTGAAGGTACGCGGCCGGGAGTACCTGCGGATCATCTACGGGCCCGACTACACCGAGTCCCTCGACGTGCTGCGCCGGCGCTTCCTCGGCAAGAAGCGTTCCCTGGCGCTGCGCGAGTACGCCCTCGGCCTGGAGGCGTTGTCGCGCCTGGCGGACGGCGAGGCGGGCTGGCGGGTGCACGAGCCGGTCTTCGCGGTGCTGGCCCTGGAGTCCGAGCCGGTGGACCCGCGCCTGTGACCGCCCGGGCCCTCTCCAAGGAGACGACATGACCGCCGACCGTCACCGTCCGGGCTACGTCCGGCGCAGGCTCGGGCGTGCGCTGCTGGGGTACGCCCTGGCGCTGGTGGCGGCGGTCGTCGTGATCGCGGTCTTCTGGCTGACCCGGTCCTGATGCCCGGTTTGCGGCAAGGTTGGGTAAGCGCCGCGCTACACAGGTGATCTCCGGGTAGGTCCCCGATCACGGGGAAGGGACCTGTATGGCAACTCGGTACACCCATCAGGAGCATCTGGGCCACGTCGTCTTCATCACCGCGGCGGCGGCCATCGGCGGCTTCCTGTTCGGATACGACAGCTCGGTCATCAACGGCGCGGTCACCGGCATCCAGCGGCACTTCCAGGTGGGCGCGGTCCAGATCGGCTTCGTCGTGGCCATCGCGCTGCTCGGGTCCGCGCTCGGGGCCTGGATCGGGGGCGGGCTGGCCGACCGGTGGGGGCGTACCCGGTCGATGCAGGTGGCCGCGGGCCTGTTCACCGTCAGCTCGATCGGGCAGATGTTGCCGTTCGCGATCTGGGACCTGGGGTTGTGGCGGGTCATCGCGGGCTTCGCGATCGGCATGGCCTCGGTGCTCGGTCCGGCCTACATCGCCGAGGTCGCGCCGCCCGCCTACCGGGGGAGGCTGGGCTCGTTCCAGCAGCTCGCCATCGTGCTCGGCATCGCGGTCTCGCAGCTCGTCAACTACCTGATCGCCGAGCTCGCGGGCGGCGACGTCAACAACCACCTGTGGGGGCTGCAGGCGTGGCAGTGGATGCTGGGCGCCTGTGCCGTCCCGGCCCTGCTGTACCTGCTGTTCGCCTCCACCATCCCCGAGTCGCCGCGCTACCTGATCATGTCGGGGCGGTCGAGGAAGGCCCGCGAGGTGCTGGCCGAGGTCGAGGGTGACGACGTGGACCTCGACGCCCGGATCGCCGAGATCCAGCACGTGCTGCGGACCGAGCGCGTGCCGGGGCTGAAGGACCTGCGCGGGAGCGCGCTCGGCCTGCTGCCGATCGTCTGGATCGGCATCATCCTGTCGGCGTTCCAGCAGCTCGTCGGCATCAATGTGATCTTCTACTACTCGTCCGTGTTGTGGCAGTCGGTGGGCATCAACCAGAGCAACTCGCTGCTGATCAGCTTCTCCAGCTCGATCATCAACATCATCGGCACGTTCATCGCCATCGCGCTGGTCGACCGGATCGGGCGTCGGCCGCTGCTGCTGATCGGCTCGGCCGGCATGACGATCGCGCTGGGCACGGCGGCCTGGGCGTTCAGCGCGTCGCGGGAGATCGGCGGCGTGGTCTCGCTGCCGAGCCCGCAGGGGCCGATCGCGCTCATCGCGGCCAACGTGTTCGTGCTGTTCTTCGCCCTGTCGTGGGGGGTGGTGGTCTGGGTCCTGCTCGGCGAGATGTTCCCGAACCGGATCCGCGCCGCCGCGCTCGGCGTCGCCGCGGCCGCGCAGTGGATCGCCAACTGGCTGATCACGGTCTCGTTCCCGGCGCTGTCGGAGTGGAACCTGCCGCTCACCTACGCCATGTACGCCCTGTTCGCCCTGCTGTCATTCCTCTTCGTCACCAAATGGGTCAAGGAGACCAAGGGCCGCAGACTCGAAGAGATGGGCTGACCACGCCGCGGAGTGGGCTAACCTCCGGCACGTGCTTGTCGACGTGCTCGGTCCCCGCCTGAACGTGCTTCTCTGCGGCATCAACCCCGGCCTGATGTCCGAGGCCACCGGCCACCACTTCGCCCGGCCGGGCAACAGGTTCTGGCCCGCGCTGCACCTGTCCGGCTTCACGCCGCGCCTGCTGGCCCCCGCCGAGCAGCACCTGCTCCCCTCGTACGGGCTGGGCATCACGAACATCGTCCCCCGGGCCAGTGCCAAGGCGTCGGAGTTGAGCAGGGACGAGCTGGTGGAGGGCGCCCGGGCGCTGGCGGAGAGGGTGGCGGAGCTGAGGCCGCGGGTGCTGGCCATCCTGGGTGTCTCGGCGTACCGGACGGCCTTCGATCAGCGTAAGGCGGTCATCGGACCCCAGCCCGAGCAGGTCGGCGAGGCCCGCGTGTGGGTGCTGCCGAACCCGAGCGGGCTCAACGCCCACTGGACCGTGACCACGATCGCGGAGGAGATGGCCCGCCTGCGGGCCTCACTGGACCGGCCGCACTCCGGATAGGCCCGGCGAGCGCCGCACAGCCGGTCGCTGAACTGCGCTTGCGGACGGATCCAAGTGACGCACAAGCGTCGATCGCTAGACACGTGCCCGGTTCGTTGCGTCTTCGCACTGGGGGGTCTGGTGGCAAGCCGGCGATTGTCGCGTGTCTTATGCGCATTGGCGTTACTCACGGGTCTGGTGGCGGCCGTGCCGCCGCCGGCCGTCGCGTCCACACAACCGGACGCCGAGACGGCGGCCCTGTTGTCCGCGGTGGAACGCTTCTCCACCGCGGGCGGCGGCCTGGCCGCGGTCGGGCCGATGGGCGAGCAACTGCCGCTCGTCGGCCTGGTGCCCGGCGGCGAGGACGCCCTGGGCCTGGGCGACCTGTTCCAGGTGGCCGTCCACGACAAGCTCAAGGACCTGACGGCCCTGGACGACCTCCAGGACGAGTACGAGCTGTCCGGCCCCCGCGCCGGCAAGCTGCTGGCCAAGGCGAGCACCCAGGGCGGGATCAGGCGGCTCGACCTGACCCTCGACGTCGCCAGGACGGTCGCCGGTCGCCCGATCTCCATCGCCAGCGCCCAGCCGAAGGTCTCGCTGACCACCTCGGGCGGCGTGGACGTCACGCTGAAGCTCACTGCGAAGCTGCCCTTCGCCTACGACCCGGCCACGAAGTCCGCCTGGCTGGGCAAGGACGCCACGGTCACCGTGCGGGCCGACGGCAAGCTCGCCGCCGGGGCCAGGCCGACCGCCGCCTTCGGCATCCTCGGCGTCGACCTTTCGGCGGCCTCGGCGCTCTCCTTCACCGCCGAGTTCACCGCCACCGCCGCCGACCCGGACGGCAACGGCAGGCTGGACCCGAGCGAGCTGGGCTCGGAGAGCCTGTTCACCTTCGCCCGCAAGGGCTCGGCGACCGCCAAGCTCCAGGTCACCGCGCAGCCGTTCGCCGGCGCCCCGGTCGAGGGGGCCGCCGCGACCATCGACGTGAGCTGGCCCGACCTCGCGACCGGCGGCCCGGCCGTCACCGTCACCCAGGCCGACCTGGACCGGCTCGACCGCTTCCAGACGCTCACCCCGAAGGACCTGCTCGACGGGCTGACCCACCTGGCCAACGCGATCACCGCCGCCCAGCGCGCCCGCTGGGACGGGCGGGGCGACCTCGACCTGCCGTTCATGCGCGGCTCCCTGGCCGACGCCGTGCAGGTGTCGGAGGCGATCCACGCCTTCGCCGCCGCCAGCGTGGACCGGAACACCGGCCGGCCCACCTTCACCTCGATCCAGGACCTGTTCGCCGCGCTCGGCAAGGCCCGCGGCCTGCCCGGAGGCGCGATCATCAAGGTCGCCGACGCCGGCTACGACGACGCCGCCAAGAAGATCGCCTTCACCCTCGTCGTGGACCGGACCGTGAACCCCACGCCCGAGCCGCTCAACCCCGCGGGTCAGACCGTCAGCGGGACGGGCACGGGCGTGACGTACACGGCCAAGACGCTCAAGCACGCCGGGCAGAAGTGGACGCCGGGGCAGTTCGCCGGGCGTACGGTCACCGCGGGCGCGTCCAGCGGCATCGTGGCCGACAACACCGCCGACACCGTCACCCTCGCCGAGCAGGGGTGGCGCGGTGGCGTGCCCGCCGCGGGCGCGCCGTACCGGATCTCCGCGAGCGACCCGATGATCGGGCAGGTCGCCTTCGGCGACACCTTCAAGACCGCCGCGGGGCTCGACCGCGCCAACGCGACCGCCGCGGTGGCGGGTGTCATGCGCGGCTACCACGCCTCGGCCACGGTCGTGCTCGACCTCGGCGATCCGGTGACCGGCCAGGGGTGCGCGCAGCGGCCGGACGGGCAGCAGAAGGCGTGCCCGTACAAACACGTCAACGCCGACGGCAGCGCCACCGTGGTGAACGAGCTGCCCAGGGCCGCGGACCGGATCATGTTGCGGACCGGCCGCGACCTGTTCGGCGCCCGCGTGTCGGTGCTCTCCTCGGTGAACGTCAACGCCGTCGCCGGTTACCTGGGCGTCCAGATCGCCGGTGACCTCACCATGGGCAGCAGGAACGGCGGCGACCTGGTCAAAGTCGGCCTCAAGGACCTCGGCGACGTGCCGCTGACCCGGCTGTTCGAGCGGCTGGCGAGCAAGCCGGGCGACGTCCTGACCTCCCAGGTGGACGCGGCCGCCAAGGCGCGGCTCACCCTGGGCGTGCCGGGCCTGGCCGACTTCTTCGGCGGCAAGGTCTCCGGCGAGGTGGAGATGCCGGACATCGGCAAGCCCACCACCGTCACGTTCAGCGGCTTCGACCAGATCGGCAGGGTCAAGGACTTCGCCTTCGATCCCGACAACCCGCAGGCGCTGTTCGGCGCGCTGATCAAGTCGCTGGGCGCGGTGGCCGCGTACCTCGACAGCGTCAAGGGCAGCGGGCCGGTCGGCGAGGCGATGACGGCGAAGGTGCCGCTGCTCGGGCGTTCGCTGTCCGAACTGGTCGCCTCCGAGGAGATGGGCTCGGGCCCCGGCGTCGTCTACGGCGACGGCGCCTGCGGCAACGAGAACGCCTACGTCACCGACCCCTCGCGCACGTTCACGCAGGCGCACATCGGCCGTCGGGTGGCCGTCGGCACCCGCGTGCTGACCGTCGCGACCGCGTGCGGCGAGCACACGCTGTCCTTCGCCGAGAAGTTCGGCCAGGCCGTTCCCGAGGCGGGCGCCGCCTACGCGCTGCGCTCGCCGCTCAGGGACGCGATCGACCGCCTGACCGCCGCCCCGCCGGACACCGTCCAGGCGCTGGTGGCCGAGCTGAACAAGGCGCTGGGCGGCCAGGCGCACATCGGCTATGAGGACGGCGCGCTGCGGCTGTCGCTGGCCTACGACAAGAAGGCGGCCGTGAAGGAGCCCCTGCGCTTCGCGTTCGGCGAGAGCAGCCTGGTCGCCGCCAAGGGCTCGGCCACGCTCGACGCCGCCGTCGAGGGCGAGGTGCGTCTCGGCCTGCGCGTGGCGCTCAAGCGCGACTTCGACCCGGCCCGCGACCTGCTCATCGAGACCGACTCCGGCCTCGACCTCCAGGCGAAGGCGCAGCTCGACGGCACGGTCAAGGCCGACGTCGGGCCGCTGCCGCTGGCCGTCGGCAAGGAGGGCGACGACCCGCTTCAGGCCAGGCTCGGTTACGGCGTGAGCCTGCGCTACGGCGGCGAGGCGCAGGACGCCGTCACCCCCGCCGCGTTCTTCTCCGGGCTCGACCTGGCCCTGAACGAGACGAGCGAGCCGGTCGCCTGCGACCGCGACCCGCACCGCGACGACACCGACCTGGCGCTGTGCGCCGTCCTGCCCGCCTACCTCAACGGCGCCCCGCTGACCGCGGACGGCAAGCACGCGCTCGTGCTGCGGCTGCCCAGGTCCGCCCCGCTGGCCGAGATGTTCGACCTGACCAGGAAGCTGCCCGGCGACGTGAACCGGCTGGAGCTGCCCTCCTTCGACTTCTCGACCCTGCCTCCCGGCCTGGAGCTGGACTGGACCAACCTCGGCGACGGCATCGACCGGTACCTCACCGCGCTGGAGACCGGCATGCGCATGGCCTCCGGCCAGGGCCGGCTGCCCATGGTCGGCGCCGACCTGCAGCAGGGGGCCGACTTCGTCGGCGCCAAACGTCAGGAGATCAAGGCCGCCCTCGCGAAGCTGCCCAACGGCGGCAAGGTGCCCACCGGCGGCGACCTGCGCAAGTGGTACAACGACGAACTCGCGCCCAAGGTCGGGCCCGGCGTGCAGCCCGTGATCACCTGCGTGCAGGCGCCCGTCCCCGACCCGGCCAAGCCCGAGGCGTGCGACGCGGCCAAGGGCGCCGAGCTGACCGGCATCGCGTTCAAGGTCAGCATCGGCAGGGGCGACGTCGATCCTGAGCAGGGCTGCGTCAAGGACTGCCTGGGCGTGGAGCGGCCGCTCGACATCGGCGTCCCGGGCCTCGCGCTGCGGCAGGGCGCGGGCAAGGGTGTACGGGCCGAGCTCGGCTGGCACGCCGAGGCCATGGTGGGCCTGGACCGGACCAGCGGCTTCTACCTCGACGCCGGCGAGGCCAACCGCCCGCGGGCGACCGTCGGCGTGAACGTCTCGCTGCCCGAGGAGATCAACGCCAGGCTGGCGATCCTCGACGTCACGCTCAAGAACCGCGAGCAGAACGCTCCCGACCTGTTCGCGGGCGCCTTCACCATCGGGCTCAAGCCCGTCGGCCGGATCGGGCTGAACCAGCTCGCCGACGCCACCGGCCTGGTGGAGACCTCCCTGCACGCCAAGGTCGCGGTGGACTGGCGTTTCAAGGTGACGGCCGGCTCGGCCATGTTCCCCGGCCTGTTCGGCGACTTCGACCTGGACTGGGACCTCACCAAGGGCGGCTCCCCCGACCCGGCGAACCTGAACATCGCCTTCAACAACGTGAACCTGGAGGCCGGGGACTTCTTCCGCAGCGTCCTCGGCCCGGTGGTGACCCAGGTCAAGAAGGTCACGGACCCGGTCAGACCGGTGATCGACCAGCTCTACGCGCCCATCCCCGTGCTGTCGGACCTGAGCAAGGCCGCGGGCGGCGGCGAGGTGAACCTGATGACGATCGCCAAGAAGTACAACACGGTGGCGGGCGGCGGCACGACCAAGTTCATCGAGCGGATGATCGAGGTCGGCAGGCTGGTCTCGGCGCTGCCCGACTGCCAGGGCGAGCTGCACATCCCCATCGGCAGCTTCACCGTGGCCGGCGACCGCGCGCTGAACACCGAGAACTCGCCCGACGTCGCGGACTCGCTGATCAAGGACATGGCCCCCGCCACGGACGACCTGTTCGCGGCGCTCGACCAGGGCGCCAGAACGTGCGGGAAGGGCAAGGCCGCCGTCGCCGACGCGCAGGGGCCCATGGAGCACTCCGCCAAGGCAGGCTTCAGCTTCCCCGTGCTGCAGAACGCCGGACGGTCGATCTTCAGCCTGCTCATGGGCAAGGACGTCGAGCTGGTCGCGTTCGACTCCGGGCCGCTGCGGCTCGGCTTCTCCTACAGCCAGTCCTTCGGCCCGGTCTGGTCGCCGCCGCCCATCATGGTGGTCATCTCCGGCACCGCCGCGGTCGAGGCCCACATCAGGGCGGGTTTCGACACGTACGGCATCCGCAAGGCGATCGAGCAGCGCAAGCTCGACCTCCAGGTCCTGGACAGCCTGTACCTGAAGACCACCGACGACCAGGGCAGACCCCTGCCCGCGATCACCCTGACCGGACGGCTGGAGGCGGGCGCGGCGGTCGACGTGGTGCTGGTCAAGGCGGGGGTGAGCGGCGGCGTCTTCCTCACCGTCGCCATGAACTGGCTCGATCCCACCAACGACGGCAAGTTCAGGTTCTCCGAGTTCGCCGACGTCCTGCTGCGCAACCCGCTGTGCCTGTTCTCCCTGGACGGCGAGCTGAAGGTCTACCTGAAGGCCTGGGTCGAGGTGGGCATCTCGATCTTCAAGAAACGGTTCGACTGGACGATCGTCGAGGCCAAGCTCCTCGACTTCTCGGTCAGGCCGAAGTGCGACGAGGACCCGCCGAAGCTCGCGACCGTCGCAGGCGACGCCCTGGTGCTGCACGTCGGACCGATGCGCAAGGCCAGGGGCGGCAGCACGGCCAAGCCGGGCGACGACGCCGAGCAGTGGACCGTCAGCCAGCTCCCCGGCGACGAGGGTTTCGTGGTCAGCGCGCTGGGCGTGCGCGAGGAGCACCGCAACGCGGGCCTGACGCGGGTGCTGGCCGACGGCCGCGGCGCGAAGGGCGCGCTGCGGCTGGTCTTCCAGGGGTACGGCGACGACACCGCCGGGCCGCGCCCGTTCGACCGGACCGTCGTGGCGTTCGGCGGTGACGGCGACGACATGATCCTGGCCGGCGCCGGCCGGAACGTGATCGACGGCGGCAAGGGCGACGACCAGATCACCAGCGGCGACCAGTACGACGGTCCCGCCGCGATCGTGGCCGGCGGCCCCGGCGACGACTACGTCACCGTGGGCGGCGCGGGTGGCTGGGTGGCCGGTGACGGCCACCTGACCCCCGCCACCCGCAGGGTCGGTGACGTGCAGGTCGCCGACTGGACCGCCGAGGATCTGCCCGGCACGCCCGCCGACGGCTCGTCCGACGGCGCCGACCGCATCGCGGCCGGGCTCGGCGAGAACCGGCTCTATGGCAACGGCGGGAACGACACCATCGCCGTGGCCTCCGACAGTCCGCTGGCGACGACGGACGGTTCGCCGCGTTTCCGGGCGCAGCCGAGCCTGTTGGTCGGTGGACCCGGTGCGGACACGTTGACCGGTGGTTCGGCGGCCGACGAGATCTACACCGGGCCGCGTGAGGAGTTCGGCCGGGACGAGGCGGGCCCCGCCGATTCGGGGCCGAACTACGTCGACACCGGCGCGGGTGCGGACAAGGTGTTCGGCGGTCAGGCCGTTGATCTGGTCGCCGGCCACTCGGCTCCGGGTGAGGTCGTGAAGATCATCGGTGGTGGCGGGGACGACGTGCTGGCGGGTGGTCACGGCAAGGACGAGATCTTCGGTGGTCCCGGTGACGACTGGGTGATCGCCGAGCCGTCCGACGTCGGTGAGGCGCAGGGGCGTGACGACTTCGGTCCTGCCCGGCAGGTGCGTCATCTGCCGCTGCCGGCGGGCGTGCAGCCCTCGGCCAAGCGGTTGTCCGGCGGCGACGGGAACGACCACGTCGTCGGCGGTGACGGAGGCGCGACCGTCTTCGGCGACCGCTGGCGGGACGAACCGTGCGAGGAGCACGACGGCGACGCCGACGGCCGGGACCTCGTCCTCGGCGGCGCGGGCAAGGAGATCGTGTCGGCAGGCGGCGGCGCCGACCGGGTCGAGGCCGGTGGCGGCCAGGACCGGGTCTGCGGCGAACGCGGCGACGACCGCCTGGCCGGCGGCTCGGGCGACGACCAGGTCGCGGGCGGCTCGGGCGACGACACGGCGCTCGGCGACGACGGCGATGACGAGGTGACCGGCGGCTCCGGCGACGACACCCTGTACGGCGGCGCTCACGACGACACCGTGGTGGGCGAGTCCGGGCAGGACCGGCTGTTCGGCGGCGAAGGTGACGACCTGGTCATCGGCGGCACGCGCACGGCGGGCAAGGACGACAAGGGCGACGTCCTGTACGGCGATGCGGGAGCGGACCGGCTGATCGGCGACAACGGCGACGCCGGTGGCCCGTTCGACCTCGACGGCACCCCGGAGGAGGCCGGCGGCCCGGACGTGATCCACGGCGGCGACGGCGCCGACGTGGGGTACGGCGGGATCGGGTCCGACGAGGTGCACGGCGACGCGGGCGACGACCACCTGGAAGGCGGCGTCGGCGGCGACAAGGTGTACGGCGAGGCCGGGGAGGACGAACTCGTGGGCGGCGCTTCGGGCCCGTACCCGGACGGCGGCGACACGCTGCTGGGCGGCGAAGGCCCGGACGTGATCACCGCCGACAACGCCCTCCTCACCACCCCAACCCAACCCACCCAGTCCCCGACTCCGACCAGCACTCCCTCCGGCAGTGCGATGCCGCCCACCACCACATCCGGCACTGCGACGCCGTCGGTGTCGGTGTCGGCCACGCCCAGCGCGGCCGCTTCCGGGACCAACACGCCTCCCACTTCGGCGAGCCCGTCGGGGACGGGGAGCCCGGCGACCGTAAGGCCGTCGGCGACGGAAAGCCCATCAGCAACGCAGACACCGTCGGCCTCGCCATCGGTCACGGCCACCCCGCCCGGCAAGTCCGCACCCGATGTGGACGCGTCTGACGCGGCTACTTCGGTGGCCGCGCGGCCGGGGCAGGCGGTTGCGCACCGGGTGAAGCTGCTCGCGGGTGGCTTCGGCCCCGACGTGGCCGACGGCGGTGCGGGCAACGACGCGATCTTCGGTCAGGGCGGCCCTGACCGGCTGCGCGGCCAGGAAGGCGACGACTACGCCGAGGGCGGCGCGGGCGTGGACTGGGTCGAAGGCGACCAGGGCAACGACGACCTGGTCGGCGGCACCCACACGACAGCCGACACCACAGCGGACGACGTCGCGGACGCCCTGTACGGCGGCCCCGGTGACGACGTCATCGCCGGCGACAACGCCGTGGTGACGCTGACGGGCACCCCGGCCGCCGCCACCGTCCGCCTGGGCTCGTCGGGCACCCCGATGACCCCACGCGCGGTCACCCTCCTGGGCGACGGCTCTGGAGGGGACAGGATTTCGGGGGGTTCTGGGGTGGATGTCCTGTGGGGGCAGAGCGGGGACGATCAGATGTCGGGTGGGGGCCAGGGGGACTACGCCGAGGGTGGTGACGGCGCGGACCAGATCCGTGGTGACCTGCCGCTGTCGGCCGAGTCCACCAGGACCATCGGCCGCCCTCTGCCCGACCCCGGCTGGAAGGGCGACCCCAGCGGCCCGGCCGACCTGGAAGGCGACGACACCCCCGGCCAGGACGACCTGATCGGCGGCTCGGCCCGACAGGCCGCCACCGACCAGGCCGATGCGATCGAGGGCAACGGCGGCGCCGACGTCCTGCTCGGCGACAACGGCTCCCTCGTCCGCACCCTCACCGGCACCAGCGAGAAGGTCTACGCCGAGCGCTACCCCGCGGGCCAGACACCCGCGGACGCCACCCGCGTCCGCGGCCACGACCCCGCATTGCCCGGCGACTCCACCAGGTTCTGCACCCAGACCCAGACCACCTGCGAACCGGCCGGCTCCTCCGGCGCCGACCACCTGTACGGCGACGACGGCGACGACGCACTGTGGGGCCAGGACGGCGACGACGAACTGCACGGCGGCCAGGGCGACGACGACCTGTTCGGCGAACTGGGCGACGACACCCTGTACGGCGGCCCGGGCGAGGACGCCATGCTCGGCGACCGGGGCGGCGTGCTGAACGAGCGCATCGACGCCTCCGACGCCCAGCGGCTCGGCTTCACCGTCAGCCTCAACGCGCCGCCGAAGGAGACCTACAAGGGCTTCCAGGCCGGCACGTACGACCGCCGCACCGACCTGCTGCACGACACCGACGGCGAGGCGTGGGTGAGCGCCGCCATGCCGCACGACGGTTTCGCCAAGGGCGGCGACGACCGCCTGCGCGGCGGCCCCGGACGCGACAGCATGCACGGCGGCGCCGGCGATGACCTGGTCAACGGTGACAGCGGCGGCGACGAGGTGTTCGGCGGCGACGGCGCGGACGTCATCTGGGGCGGCAAGGGCTGCGACCCGGTCCTGGACGCCGCCACCCCGGACTGCCAGTCCGGCGGCGCGTTCGACCCGGCCGCGCGCGGCACCGGCGACCGTTTCGTGGACCGCGTCTTCGGCGGGGCCGGCGCGGACCTGCTCGACTACAACCCGCGCGGTTCGTACCCCGGCTCGTGCGCCCCCGGCAAGATGCCGGAAGGCGAGCTGACCACGGTGGTGGACCCGTGCGCGTGGTTCCGGATGACCGACAAGGACAACGCCGCCACCGACGACGACCAGCACCACCAGGGCGTGGACTGGCAGTACGGCGGCGCCGACCGCGACGTGCTCCAGGGCGACCGCACGGCCAACGGCCCCAACCCCGGCGACAAGATGATCGACTGGAACGGCGGCTTCAACCTCTACACCCACTGCGGCCCGGCCAACGGCGGGCACAACATCGTCCGCCAGCACTCCCCGGCGATGCTCGACTTCCTGGCCAAAGTGGCCTGGGGCTCGGGCGCCGGGCGTGCGGCGGGCGACCCGTCGGGGACGCGGGAGGTGGCCGTCCCGGCCTCGGGCGACAGCGGTTCGCCCTATCCCACCTCACCCGGACACTTCGACTCGCCCGTGGCCTGCGCGGGCTGATCAGGAGACATGCCGATGTCACGCCGTCTGATGGCGACCATCCTGGCGGGGGTGCTGGCGGCCGTGGGACTCACCACGGCCCCGGCCCATGCCGCCGCACCCGGGCGGCCCCCGTGCGACCCGGGGGACTGCTTCACCGTCGAGGTCTCGCTCGACCGCGCCCCCGGCGTCGGGCAGAGCGCGAGACTCACGGTCGTGGTGACGCCGAAACAGGACATACCCGACGCCACCACGATCATCGAACTGCCGGAGACCATGCGGTGGGCGACCCCGCCCGCCGGGCTCTCCCGTGCCGCCGCGACGATCGGCCGCAGCCCGGTGGACCGGGCCACCCGGACCTGGCGCGCCCGCGCCGGCAAGCCGGTCCGGTACGAGGGCGTCGTCACGGCGGTCGCGCCCGGCCCGGCCTCGATCCGCGTCCAGGCCCGCGACGGGCGGCCCGGACCCGGCTCGGACGGGCTCGCCTACGTCACCGTCGGCGCGGAGTCGTCGGTGTTCGGCATGCCGCGCGAGGGCCGCGGACGCCGTACGGGGAGATCGGCGGCGGCGACGGCGGCGGCCGGCGACACGTGCGTCCAGGGACGCGTCACCCACGTCAGGACGGACGGTTCCATCGGCGGCGTGCCAATGGCGGAGGTGGACGCGTTCGACACCGACGCGGGCGGCCGGCTCATGCTCGGCTGGGCCGAGACCGACGCCTCCGGCGGCTACAAGGTGTGCTTCCCCGGCACCGAGGAGGACGGCACCGGCCAGGACGTCACCATCGAGGTCAGCCCCGCCAACATCTACTGGACCGTGGGCTTCTCGGAGAAGGCCGACGACATCTACACCGACGCGAGCGCGCCGACGCAGGACGTTCCCCCCGGCACGTCGACCACCGTCATCGACTACCAGAGCGCGGGCGGTGATCCGATGGAGGGGGCCTTCCGCCTCCACTCCGCCGCCTACGACACGTGGAAGGCCTACACCGGCTGGCTGAACGACCCGGCCGACGACTGCTGGAAGCCGGGCGAGCAGAACTGCCGGTCCGTGACCCTCATCTGGGCCCCGGACAGGGTCCTGCCCACGTCGTACTACTGCCCGGGGAGCAACCCTGAGTGCGCGGGCCGGTTCCAGATCAACCTGGACGCGTCGATCCCGCTGGCGAAGATGACGGTCCCCCACGAGCTGGGGCATTTCATCATGGACTACACCTACGGCCTGATGCCCTCGGACGGCACCGACTGCGGGAAGCACTACATGACGACGCCGATGAGTAGCACGGTCTGCGCGTGGGGAGAGGGCTGGGCGGACTGGGTCGCCGTCCAGACCTACGACGAGACGCACTACCGGTGGTACACGACCGGTCTGGACCTGGAGAGCCCGCACTGGTTCAGCGAGGGCTGGCCGACCAAGGCGGACGCGAGCAGGACCGAGGGCCGCGTGGCCGGGGTGCTCATCGACCTGGCCGACTCGGGAACGCGCGACGAGAAGTACTGGGACCTCGGCGGCCTCGGGCCCGAAGCGATCGTGGCCACGTTCAGGAAGGGGGTCGCCCAGGACCTCGACGACTTCCTGAACCTGCTCGACCCCCAGCACCACGACCTCGCGCAGGCGGCGCTGTTCCAGAACGCCATCCCTGCCCAGCACGTGGAGGACCTGGCCGACCGGACCCCGACGCGCCGGCCCGCCAACGTCCCGCTCCAGACGGCCTTCATGACCACTCCGGACAGATGGCACGTGATGGCCGCGGTCGCCGGACCGGACGGCGCGGACGTGGACCTGGCCACGACGCCCCACGGCAGCGGCGCCACCGTCAGGAGCGCCGAACTGGCCGCCACCAGCACGGACTTCGTCGCCGTGCAGCCCAGCCCGGCCACCCGCAACTGGTTCGTGAACTCGGTCAGCTCGGACGCCGACTACGAGGAGTACGGGATGGAGGTGACCGAGGCGCCCGCCGGCAACCTGGAGGCCGGGACGCCGCAGCAGTTCCCCATGGCCGCCGGCCGGCTGGTCGAGGTGCGTACGACGTGGATCGAGAAGGGCGTGCCCGCCACGCTCACCGTCGTGCCGCGCAACGGGCAGGACCTCGACCTCTTCGTGATGGCGCCCGACCCCGCCGTGTGGGGCCTGCCCAGGTCCGCCGCCCGCAAGTCCGCGAGCGGCGGCCCGAACAAGATGGAACGCCTCACCATCAGCGACCCGAAGGTGACCGGGCTGTACGCGGTCGTCGTGGTCAGGAAGGCGGGCGACGGCGACGTCCTGCTGACCCGCGTCTGACGCAGGAGGTGCCCCGCGTGTCTGCGCGGGGCACCCGCGACGGTTACTTGGCCGCGAAGTCCTGCGTCCAGTGGAGGGGGCCCTGGCCGTTCCTGGCCACGCCCACGCCGATCACCGTGTACCGGCAGTTCATGATGTTGGCCCGGTGGCCCGAGCTGTTCATCCAGGAGCTCATCACGGAGGCCGGGGTGGTCTGGCCCTTGGCGATGTTCTCGGCGAAGGCGGTGCCGCCGGTGAAGCCGGCCGCGCGGATGCGGTCCATGAAGCTGCGGCCGTCCTTCGAGGTGTGGTCGAAGTAGTTCTTGGCCGCCATGTCGGAGGAGTGGCCGAACGCCGCGGCGCGCAGCTGCGCGTCGTGCTTGAGCGGGTTGCAGCCGCCCTTGGCGCGCTCGGCGTTGACCAGGCGCAGGACCTCGTTCTCCTCGGCGGTGCCCACCGTGCCGGCGGGCCCGGACGGCTTCGGCGCCGGGGTGGCGGAGGTCGTCGGGCTGGGCTTCGGGGACGGGGTGGCCGTCGGGGTCGGGCTCGGCGTGCCGGTCGGCGCGCAGGAGAGCCTGACCGCCTTGGACGTCGCGCCGCGGCCTCGGTGGTCGGTGGCGACCGCGTAGTAGACGCCGGGCGCGCAGGGGAGGGTGAGCGCGAGGCTGCCCGACCTGGTGGCGCCGCTCTTGACGACGGGGTCGGTGCCCGGGACGGCGCGCTTGAGCCGGACGCGCAGGAGCGCGTCCGTACGGCAGCCCTGGCGGGCGGCGGAGGAGACGATCTGTGCGGTGTCGGTGACGCGAGGCGTGGCCACGGTGACCCGGCAGCGGCCGGCGGCCTCGCTGCCGGCCGTGGCGGCCGTGGCGGCCGTGGCGGCCGTGGCCGCGGTCATCGGCGTACCGAGTGCCGCCAGGCTCACCAGGCCGGCGAGTACCCCTAGGGGTCTGCGCATTGGGGGCTTCCTCCAGTTGCGATGGACGCTGGATCGCACCGCATTCTGGTAGGACCGCAACCCCTGTGTCACGAAATTTGCGAAATTTCCTTGAGGTCCGAGTAAACCAAAGTGTCGGGAAACGCGTCGTGGCCCGTTCCAGCCGCCGCCGCGCTCAGACCCGGAACTCCTCGGTCCGGTGGGCGTACGGGGGCACCGCGGCCCGCATCTCGTCGGTGACCGACGGCGGCGGCAGCGGCACGATCTCCCGCCGGTGGAAGTCGCGGACGTCCTCGCCCTCGGCGAACAGCTCCTGGACCGCCCGCAGGCAGGGGCCGATCACGCCGGGATCGGTGATGCGCCGGCCGCCGCGTCCGCCGCCGCACTCGTCGTAGAGGACCTCGTACATCAGGCCGGGGGAGAAGATCACCAGCTCGGGCACCGGTTCGAGGGCGGCCACGCGCGCCGCGGGCACCACCCGGCAGGGGGAGCCCGCCCGGGCCCGCATGTCCAGCAGGTGCATCTCCCACTGCAGGTACGGGGTGACCGGGAACTCCACCACGCGTACCCGCCGGACCGGCATCCGGTGGCGGAAGTAGCCGGTCACCAGCGGCGCCATCTGCTCGGACAGGGCGAGGGAGCCGCTCCAGTCGCCGTCCATCATGGCCCGCCAGCTCGCCACGTCCGGCTCGTAGAAGGTCTGGGCGCGCTCCAGCTTCCACAGCGGGACGGCGCAGCCCTCGTGGTCGCGGTCGAAGGCCGCCAGGTAGCCGGGCGCGTCCAGGACGAGTGCGTCGGCGCCGCCCACGGCGGCGAACGGATTCGTGACGGCCACCACGGAACCCGGCTCTGCCATACGACGCCCCTTCGTTCGGTGAGACCCGACCAGATCATGAAATGTCACTTGACCCGGGTCAAGACCCAACATCACAAAGGGGCGTGAAGGTCACCCGCGGTAGTGAAATCGGCGGTGGACCAAGTTGGCGACGGTGGCCACCACGAAGACCGCCAGCAGGATCTTGAAGAGGCCGAACCCGAAGACCATCCCCAGCACCCCGAAGAGGATCAGGAAGGGAAGGAACGGTCCGGGGCCGCGGTGGCCGCGCCGGTGACGGCGGGAATGGTCGTGCCAGGGGCGGCCCGCGTGCGCGTGCCGCATGGCCTGCATCTGGTGGCGGTGCGCCCTCATCGCCTCGCGCCAGGCGTCCCGGTCGAACTGGGGGACCTGCTGGGGCGGCGCGTAGGCGGGGGACGAACCGGGCAGGTCGGCCGTCACCTGGGACAGGTCGCGGACCGTCTTGGAGGCCAGCGCCCGGTCGAGCCGCTCGTCGAGCTCCTCGTGGGTCAGACGGCCCTGGGCGAAGTGCTCGCGCAGGGCCGCCATCGTCTGCTCGCGCTCGGCGTCGCCGATGCGGAGATCGTTGTGGTCCATCTCTGGTTCCTCGCTCTCCCCGAACCGGCCTGTCGCTGCGGAGCCGGTCACCTGGTTACTCCTCACCCGGTTCGCCGTCGGCCAGGATCTGGTAGAGCTTGCGCCGGGTCTCAACCAGAGTCTTACGCGCTTCGCGGATTTGTGCGTCGTTTCCGGTCTGAAGAACCTGCATCATGGCGAATGCCGACTGTCGGGCGATGTGCCATAGATCGGCGGTGTTGTCGTCGATGTCCGGACGCATCTCGTCCCAGGGGGCGCGGACCTCGTCGGCGTGCGCGTCGATGTAGGCGCGGCCCTCGTCGGTGAGGCGGAAGGTCTTGCGACCCTCGTTCTCCTCCGAGATCACCAGGCCCTCGTCGGTGAGCTGCTGCAACGCCGGGTAGACGGCGCCGGGGCTGGGCTTCCAGCCGCCCTCGCTGCGCGCGGCGATCTCCTGGATGATCTGGTAGCCGTTGCGCGGCTCCTCCGACAGCAGGGCCAGGATCGCGGCGCGGACGTCACCCCGCTTGGCCTTGCGCCCCCGGCCGCCCCACCCGTGGTGCCCGCCCCAGGGCCCGCCCGGACCGAAGGGGCCGCCGCGCCCGAAATCGAACGGGAACGGTCCGCCGGGACCGCCGCGCCGGCCGCGCTGCCTGTGCTCGTCGTGACCGCCGCCGCCCCGGCGATGGTGGTGGTGGCCGCCCATCTGCTCGAAGGCGTCGGCCATGGCCCTCAGCTTCTCGCGGGCCGCGCGCAGGTTCTCCCGCGGGCCGAACCACTGGTTGCCCGCCGCATGTGCGTATGTCATGTTCTTTCTCCTTGTATCGCGATCTATTCTCGATGCGTCAAAGATATATCGCTACTGTTTCGTTGGCAAGGCGCGGAAGAGAGTGAGACAGATCACGAAAAAGTTGCGGAATCGGGGAACAGTATTGGGATGCCCGCCGTTGAACAGAGCAGACGAGGTCGTTCCGCGTCGGCAGGGCTGGGGGGTGCTGTCGCCGCGGAGACGACCTCGTCTGCGTTTACGGGTGTTCTCGCCGGACCGTTCCACCGTGAGGACAACCTGGCGGCGGGGCTCTCCGCGTAAAGCGGTTCTTTGCAATACAGTCCCGATCATGATGGGGCACACGCACGCGATGACCGGGGCGATCGCCTGGCTGGGGCTGGCGCCGCCGCTGGCCGCGCTGCCACTGCTGAACGAGAGCTCCCGGTTCATCGAGACCGGCATCATGGCCGGGGCCCTCGGCCCGGCCGAACTGATCGCCGGCGCGCTGGTCTGCGCGGGCGCGGCCATGCTGCCCGACCTCGACCATCCCAGCGCGACCATCGCCCAGACGTTCGGCCCGGTCACCTGGCTGCTCAGCAAGTTCGTGTCGTGGATCAGCGGCGGCCATCGCGGCATGACGCACTCGCTGGCCTTCGCCGCGGCGCTCGGGTTCGGCGTCCACTGGCTGGCCAACACCTATCCGATCGGCCGGGACATCATCGTGGTGTTACTCGTCGGGCTGGCGCTGCGGGCCATCGGCATCGGCATCCCGGGCAACAAGGCCGGATCGGTGATGGTCAACATCGGCCTGACCGCCGGGCTCTATGCCGTCTTCATGTCGTTGCAGGTCGGGTACGCCTGGCTGGGGCTGGCCGTGGGCGTCGGCTGCCTGATCCACGTGGTGGGCGACTGCATGACCGAACGGGGATGCCCGGTGCTGTGGCCGCTGGGCGCCAAGTTCGTGCTGCCGTGGAAGATCGGCATCAAGACCGGCAAGAAGTTCGAGCAGAAGATCCTCGCGCCGATCCTCTCCGTCGCCATCATCGGCCTGCTCTTCTGGCGCCTCGCGCCGCTTTAACTTGATGTCGAGATACCGTAGTAATATCTTGACGTCGAGACATCCGCCGCGAGCCCCGCAGGTTAGGTTCACCTAACGTACGTGTCGTTCCGTGGGTGCGGCAGGATTCAAGTGAGCAATTGTCTGATGGAGGAGGCGAATCACCGTGTCCGCGAACAGCTTCGGCAGCCGTGACACGCTACGCGTCGGAGACGCGGCGTACGAGATTTTCCGGCTTGACGCCGTCGAGGGCGCCGCACGCCTCCCGTACAGCCTGAAGATCCTGCTGGAGAACCTCCTCCGCACCGAGGACGGCGCCAACATCACCGCCGACCACATCCGTGCGCTCGGCGGCTGGGACCCGAACGCGACGCCCAGTGTGGAGATCCAGTTCACCCCGGCCCGCGTCATCATGCAGGACTTCACCGGCGTCCCCTGCGTGGTCGACCTGGCCACCATGCGCGAGGCCGTGCGCGACCTGGGCGGCGACGCCTCCAGGATCAACCCGCTCGCGCCCGCCGAGATGGTCATCGACCACTCCGTCATCGTCGACTACTTCGGTCACCCCGACGCCTTCCAGCGCAACGTCGAGCGCGAGTACGAGCGCAACCGCGAGCGCTACCAGTTCCTGCGCTGGGGCCAGACGGCCTTCGACGAGTTCAAGGTCGTGCCGCCCGGCACCGGCATCGTCCACCAGGTCAACATCGAGCACCTCGCCCGCGTGGTCATGATCCGCGACGGCAAGGCCTACCCCGACACCTGCGTCGGCACCGACTCCCACACCACGATGGAGAACGGCATCGGCGTGCTCGGCTGGGGCGTCGGCGGCATCGAGGCCGAGGCCGCGATGCTCGGCCAGCCGATCTCCATGCTGATCCCGCGCGTGGTCGGCTTCAAGCTCAGCGGCAAGCTGCCCGCCGGCGCCACCGCCACCGACCTGGTCCTGACGATCACCGAGATCCTGCGCAAGCACGGCGTGGTCGGCAAGTTCGTCGAGTTCTACGGCGAGGGCGTCTCCTCCGTGCCGCTGGCCGACCGGGCCACGATCGGCAACATGAGCCCCGAGTTCGGATCCACCTGTGCCATCTTCCCGATCGACGGCCAGACCATCGACTACCTGCGCCTGACCGGCCGCTCCGAGGAGCAGGTCGCGCTGGTCGAGGAGTACGCCAAGGCCCAGGGCCTCTGGCTCGACCCGCAGGGCCCCGAGCCGGTCTTCTCCGAGTACATCGAGCTCGACCTCAGCACGATCGTCCCGTCGATCGCCGGCCCCAAGCGCCCGCAGGACCGCATCGAGCTGTCGGCGGCCAAGGACGCCTGGCGCCGCGACGTCCAGAACTACGTGGCCGACGGCGTCGACGAGGAGGGTGAGGAGTCCTTCCCGGCCTCCGACGCGCCCGCCTCCAACGCCCGCGCCGACGGCGGCCGGCCGCACAAGCCGGTCCCGGTCACCTCGGCCGACGGCACGTCGTTCGAGATCGACCACGGCATCGTGTCGATCGCGGCGATCACCTCGTGCACCAACACCTCCAACCCGTACGTCATGCTCGGCGCGGCGCTGCTGGCCCGCAACGCCGTGGAGAAGGGCCTGACCCGCAAGCCGTGGGTCAAGACCTCGCTGGCCCCGGGTTCGCAGGTCGTCACCGGCTACTTCGAACGCTCCGGGCTGCAGTCGTACCTCGACAAGCTCGGCTTCAACCTGGTCGGCTACGGCTGCACCACCTGCATCGGCAACTCGGGCCCGCTGCCCACGGAGATCTCCGACGCCATCCAGGCCAACGACCTCGCGGTCACCGCGGTCCTGTCCGGCAACCGGAACTTCGAGGGCCGCATCAACCCCGACGTCAAGATGAACTACCTGGCCTCGCCGCCGCTCGTGGTGGCCTACGCGCTGGCCGGCACGATGGACATCGACCTCGACAACGAGCCCCTCGGGCTCGGCTCCGACGGGCAGCCGGTCTACCTCAGGGACGTCTGGCCCGCGCCGGAGGAGATCGCGGCCGTGGTCAACTCCTCGATCGGCCGTGACATGTTCGAGCGCGACTACGCCGACGTGTTCAAGGGCGACGACCACTGGCGCTCGCTGCCGATCCCGACCGGCGACACCTTCGAGTGGGACCCGTCCTCCACGTACGTGCGCAAGGCCCCCTACTTCGAGGGCATGCCGGAGAAGCCGGAGCCGGTGACCGACATCCCGGGCGCCCGCGTGCTGGTCAAGGTCGGCGACTCGGTCACCACCGACCACATCTCGCCGGCCGGCTCCATCAAGGTCGGCACCCCGGCCGCCCAATACCTGCAGGCCAACGGCGTCGAGGTCAGAGACTTCAACTCCTACGGCTCGCGGCGCGGCAACCACGAGGTGATGATCCGCGGCACGTTCGCCAACATCCGCCTGCGCAACCAGATCGCGCCGGGCACCGAGGGCGGCTACACCCGCGACTTCACCCAGGCCGACGGCCCGGTGTCGTTCATCTACGACGCCTCGGTCAACTACGCCGAGGCCGGCACGCCGCTGGTGGTGCTGGCGGGCAAGGAGTACGGCTCGGGCTCCTCGCGCGACTGGGCGGCCAAGGGCACCGCGCTGCTCGGCGTGCGCGCCGTGATCGCCGAGTCCTACGAGCGCATCCACCGCTCCAACCTGATCGGCATGGGCGTGCTCCCGCTGCAGTTCCCCGAGGGGGCCACGGCCGACTCGCTCGGACTGACCGGCGAGGAGACGTTCGACATCACCGGCGTCGAGGCGCTCAACGGGGGCGGCATCCCGTCCACGGTGCACGTCAAGGCCGGTGACGTGGAGTTCGACGCGGTCGTCCGCATCGACACTCCCGGCGAGGCCGACTACTACCGGCACGGCGGCATCATGCAGTACGTCCTGCGCTCGCTGCTGGCCAAGTAGGAACTTCCCGAGTCCGCGTCCGGTCAAGAGCCGGACGCGGGCCGGGGACGGGGCGCGGATCCTCACGCGCCCGCATCGGGGGTATCACCCGACCCGTGAGAGCCGTCCGGCGGAACACCCTCCGCCGGGCGGCTCTCCGCTGTTCACCGGCCCTTTCCGGTCACCGGCTGGACGTGCGGTACCGGTGGGTCGCCAGCGGGGCGAAGATCGCGATGAGCGCCACCGACCACAGCAGGCTCGCCGCGACCGGATGCCGCAGCGGCCAGACCGAGCCCGCCGAGGTGGGGTTGCCGAACAGGAGACGGGCGGCGGCCACGGTCGCGCTCATCGGGTTCCAGTCGGCCACCGGCCGCAGCCAGGCGGGCAGTCCCTCGGTGGGCACGAACGTGTTGGCCAGGAAGGTCATCGGGAACAACCAGCCGAACGTGGCGGCGTCGGCCTGCGCGCCGCTGCGCACGTACAGGCCGATGTAGGTGCCCACCCAGATCATCGCCAGGCCGAACAGCGCCAGCAGCCCGAACGCCGCCGCCGTCCGGCCCGGCGAGCCGTGCGGACGCCATCCGGCCAGGAACACGGCCGCCGCCACCATCGCGGCCAGCGACATCAGGTGCATCGACAGGTCGGCCACGCTGCGCCCGATGAGCACGGCGCTGCGGGCGATGGGCTGCGCGCGGAACCTGTCGATGATCCCGCGTTCCATGTCCTCGCCCACGGCGGTGGCGGCCGCGGTCGCCGTCATGGCCATGACCTGCATGAAGATGCCCGGCATGAGGAAGTCGCGGTAGTCGCCGCCGCCGGGGAGGGTGATCGCGCTGCCGAAGACGTACCCGAACAGCACGGTCATGAGGATGGGGAACACCAGGAAACCGGCGATCTCTCCCGGTTGGGCCCGCCATCGCGAGTACGTGCGGCCCGCGATGGTCAGGGAGTCGCTGACGGTCCAGCGCAGGTTCATGCTCGTGGCTCCTGTCAGGGGGCAGGCGGTCAGGCGGTCAGGCGGTCAGGCGGTCAGGCGGAGGAAGACCTCGTCGAGGGTCGGACGGCGGAGCGCGAGGTCCTCGACGGCGATCCCGGCCGCGTCCAGGGCGCGGGCGACGCGGACGAGCGACTGCGCCCCGTCGGGAGCCGGCAGCGTCACCCGCGTCCCGCCCGGCTCCGACACGAGCCCGGCCCCGAGCCCGAGCGTCCTGAGGCCCGTCTCCACGTCTCCGGGCTCGCGGAAGACGATCTGGACGCGGTCGCCGCCGACCTGCTTCTTGAGCGCGCCGGGGGAGCCCGCCGCCGCGACCCTGCCCTCGCGCAGCACCACGACCTGGTCGGCGAGGTGGTCGGCCTCGTCGAGGTACTGGGTGGTCAGCAGCAGCGTGGTGCCCTCGCTGACCAGGTCGCGCAGGGCCTGCCAGAGCTGGAGGCGGCTGCGCGGGTCGAGGCCGGCGGTCGGCTCGTCCATGAACAGCACGGGCGGCGCGACGATCAGGCTCACGGCCAGGTCGAGCCGCCGCCGCATCCCGCCCGAGTACGTCCTGACCAGCCGCCGCCCGGCCTCGGCCAGCCCGAACCGTTCCAGCAGCTCGTCGGCCCTGCTCCTGGCCCTGGCCCTGGACAGGTGGTAGAGGCGGCCGAACAGCTCCAGGTTGCGCCGGCCGGTCAGCAGCTCGTCCACGGCGGCGTGCTGTCCGGCCAGGCCGATGCGGAAGCGCAGCCGCGCCGCGTCGCGCACCACGTCGAGCCCGGCGACCTCGGCCCGGCCGCCGTCCGGGCGGAGCAGGGTGGCCAGGATGCGCACGGTCGTCGTCTTGCCTGCCCCGTTGGGGCCGAGCAGCCCGCAGACCGTGCCGGCCGGGACGTCGAGGTCGATGCCCCTGAGCGCCTCCTTGGCCGCGTACCGCTTTCGCAAACCCTCCGCGCGGATCATCGCGAGGCTCCTTAACGGTGTTAAATCTAACAGCGTTAAGGATGCATTGAACGTTGTTAAGCTGTCAACCGTGGCACTTGAGAAGGGCACCATCGTGGCCGCGGCGCTGCGGCTGCTCCAGGAGACCGGGCTCGACGGGCTCACGCTGCGGCGGCTCGCGGCCGAGCTCGGCGTCCAGGCGCCCGCCCTCTACTGGCACTTCAGGAACAAGCAGGAACTCCTCGACGCGATGGCCGAGGCGATGACGGCCGCCCACATGGACCGCCCGGCGCTCACCGAGCCCGCCGCCTGGCGGGAGTGGGTGCGCGACCACGCCCACCGCGACCGGGCGATGCTCAACTCCTACCGCGACGGCGCCCGGCTGGTGGCCGGGACCCGGCCCTCACCGGTGCTGTTCGAGGTGGTGGAGCGGTCGGTGGTGGCCCTGGAGTCGGCCGGGTTCGCGGTGGCCGACGCGGTGCGCGGGCTGTTCGCGGTCAGCGTGTACGTCGCCGGCTTCGTGCTGGAGGAGCAGGCCGACCGGACGCGGCCGGACGCCGACGGGGCCATGCCGGACATGGCGGCCTTCCAGCGGGCCCATCCCCGGCTGACGGCCGGGCTGACGGAGGTGGGCGACCCGCAGGGGGAGCGGTCGTTCGAGGGCGGGCTGCAGCTCATCCTCGACGGCATGCAGGGCCGCCTCGACCGTCAGGAGACCTGCCAGGCGGGGGCCGACCAGGTGTCGCAGGCCGCCGGCGAGACGGCCCGGTAGCCCCGCTCCAGCCAGCGGACGCGGTTGGCGCCCGTGCCGTGGCTGTGCTCCCCGTCCTCGTCGCCGGCGGCCCTGGTGGCGTCGAGCAGCGCGGTCCAGTCCTGCCGGGTACGGCTCAGCGACGGCCACACGCTGCCCAGGAACGCGCCCGCCAGGCAGTCGGCCTGGAGCTCGTACCGCCGGCTCTGCGCGCCCTTGCGCACGCCGAGGAGGCTCTGCGCGTGGTGGCCGTACTCGTGGGCGGCGACCTTGAACGGGTAGAGGTCGGTGCGGCCCTCGATCCAGGCGCCGGTCAGGGGGAAGACGAGGGTGTCGCGGCCGATGCAGTAGAAGGCCGCCGCGTGCTCGGGCCAGGCGAACCCGCACACCTCGCGCACCGGCTCGTCGTAGTAGCGGACGACGGGCTTGCGGAACGTCCGGCCGGTACGCCTGAGGTAGGCGGACCAGGACTTGTCCAGGCACTTCACGATCGTCGTGAGGTATTCGCGGCTTCTGGGGATGCCGCCGGAGCTGATCGCCGTCTCCGGGCACGCCGAGCGGCCGAGCCTGGGCGTCGCGGCCTGTGCGGGCCCGGCCTGGAGGACCGTCGCCCCGATCAACAGGGCTGCCAGGATCGTGGGGGCGCGCGGGGCGGGGGAGTGCACGGTGAGCAGCATAGGGCTTCTGGTGGCGGCGGATCGTCCCGTGTGCCCGCTTTCCGTCCACGGGTGGTGGCGGAATGTATGGGTGATTGACTGCTCTGCGTGAGTGATGAGGTGTTGGTACTGGTTGTCGGTAGTTTGGCGGTTTTTGTCGGGGCGGTCGTCCAGGGGAGCGTGGGGTTCGGGTTAGGGCTGGTGGCCGCGCCCGTGCTGACGATGCTCGACCACAGCCTGATGCCCGGCGCGATCCAGGTGGTCAACATGACGCTGCCGCTGTTCACGCTGGCCGTCGAGTGGCGGCGGGTGGACTGGCGGGGGCTGGGGTTCGCGCTGCTCGGCCGCCTTCCCGGCAGCGCCGTCGGCGCCCTCATCGTCGTGTACGTCTCCGTCCAGGCGCTCGGCGTGCTGGTCGGCGTGATGGTGCTGCTGGCGGTCGGCCTCACCGCCCGTACGGTCAGCATCGCCCGCAACGGCGCGACGATCACCGGCGCGGGCTTCCTGTCCGGGATCACCGGCACCGCCACGGGCATCGGCGGCCCGCCCCTGGCGCTGGTGTACCAGAGCGCCAAGGGGCCGCAGATCCGGGCCACCCTGGCGATGTTCTTCTTCCTGAGCGCCGCGCAGTCGATCGCCATCCTGGCGTTCGTCGGCCATCTGCCCGCCCGCGCGCTGGCCACGGGCGCGACCCTGATCGTGCCGATGATCCTGGGCTTCCTGGCCTCCGGGCCGCTGCGGCGCTACCTGGACGGCGGCAAGGTGCGCGTCGCCGTCCTGGTCGTGGCCACGGTCTCCGCGCTGGCCCTGATCACGCAGAGCCTGCTGGCCTGACCCGCCGGGCTACTCGCCGGTCTGCCCGTCGACGGCCTCGCGGATGAGGTCGGCGTGGCCGTTGTGCCGGGCGTACTCCTCGATCATGTGGACGAGGATCCAGCGCAGGTGGGGACGGCGGCCGTCCGGCCAGGCGCGCTGGGCCGGCTGGTCGAGCCCGCCGGCGGCCAGCGCCTCGGCGGTCAGGGCGCGGGAGCGGGCCACCGCGTCCCGCCAGAGTGCGCGCAGCTCGTCGGGGGAGTCGGAGGCGGCGGAGTGCCAGTCCCAGTCGGGGTCGGCCGTCCAGTCGACGGTGTCCCAGGGGGCGTGCGGGTCGTGCCCGTGCAGCCGGCGGGAGAACCAGTGGTCCTCGACGTAGGCCAGGTGCTTGAGCATGCCGCCGAGCGTCAGCGTGGACGCGGCGACGGTGGTGTCGAGGCCCGCCGCGTCGAGGCCGGAGCACTTCCACTCCAGGGTGGCCCGCAGGAAGTCGAGGAAGCCCAGCAGGGTCTCCGCCTCGTCGCCCATGAAGGGCGGTTCCGGGCGTCCCTGCTCGTCGAAGTCGGTCATGGGCGGGCAGTCTACCGACGGGTTCGAACGCGCGGCGGCGGTCGGGCGGCTTCTGTGTACGCTCGCGTGATGGTCAACGTGGTGGAGTGGACCAGGCTGGAGCCGTGGCGGGTGGCCCGCGGCCGTACCGACCGCGACGAGAGCGTGATCGTCAAATGGACCGGGCCGCACGCCTCCGGCTCCCGCGACGAGGCGTGGCGGGTGCGCACGGAGGCGGCCGCCCTCCGGTTCCTGTCGGAGGACCTCGGGGCCGGCCTGGCCCCGCGCGTGCTGGCCGTCGATCTGGCGACGGGACGGCTGGTGCTGGAGGACCTCGCGCCGCGGACCGCGCTCGACGGGCTGCTGCGCCGCGACGGCGCAGCGGCGCACGCCGACCGGCTGGCCGCCGCCGCGCGCGTCCGCGGTGAGCTCGGCGCGATCACCGCGGGTCACGCGGAGGCGTACTACCGGCGGCGGAGCGCGCTCGGGCCGGTCGATCCGGCCGCCGACCGGCTCGGGCGGGTCGCCCGGCAGCGCGCGTCGGGGATGCCGTCGGTGCCGGACGTGCCGGTCCCGGGCGGGGTGGAGCGGGAGTTCGGCGCGGCCCTGGACGAACTGGCCGATCCCGGCCCGTTCCTCGTGCTCAGCAACGGCGACGCCGAGGCCAACAACGTCCTGGTACGCGCGGACGGCCACGCCGACCCGCGGCTGATCGACTTCGAGTTCGCCGGGTTCACGCACGCGCTGCACGACGCCGTCCCCCTGTACGTACCGGGCCCCGGCTGGTTGTCGCTGGGCGGCGCGGCCGAGGCCGAGATCCACCGGCGGGCGCTGGCGGCCGGGGTCCCGCAGGCCGAGGACGACGGGCGCTACGGGAGGGGGCTGGCGGCGGCGTGCGCGTCGTACGCGCTGGCCAGGCTGACCCGGCTGCCCGTGCTGGACGGCCGCCCGGCGGGGGACGACAGCCGCGCCCAGCTCGTCGCGACCCTGGAGGCGGCCGCCCGTGCCGCCGAGGGGGCCCTGCCCCGGCTGGCCGGGTGGTGCCGCCGGGTGGCCGCCGCGCTTCGGCGTCGCTGGCCGGACGCGGACCGCGACTTCGGGGCGCTGGCTCCGTACACGTCGCGCCGCTGACGCCCGGTCGGCGGGCACGAGGAACGGCCCCCGCGGGTGCGGGGGCCGTTCGGCGCTCACTTAGGCGACGGAGAAGCTTCCCGACCCCGCCGGGACGTGGCTGCCGTAGCCGGGCCGGACCGTGACGGAGGAGCCGAGACAGAACGGGTCGCCGTAGATGCGGACGGCCTGATCGGTCTGGTTGTTCAGCACGTGGGCGGCGAGGGGCAACTTGGTGCAGCCGCCGGGGTCGTCGTAGATCTCCAGGGGGAGGGCCTCGACCTGGAAGACGACGACCTGGCCGGTCGCGGCCCGGGCGGGGGCCGCCGCGACGAACGGCGCGGTCGCCGAGGCGAGGACCAGGGTCAGGGCGGCCAGGCGAGCAGAGTGGCGCATGGGCGGGGTTCCTTTCGTTTCGAGGGCCCCTCCATCCTCATGCGCCCCATCTGTCACGCACAGTAACCGAAAGGTGACATTCGATCTCGCCGCGGATCGTGCAGTGGCCCACTGAGCAGCAAAGTCGCTCGGCGTGGTCCCCCGCAGGCCATTACTCTCCGTGACGGATCAAGGTGTGCATTCCGGGGTGTCGTCCCGCAGGCCCAGGCGTCCCTCGTAGACCGCCACCTTGTTGGTGATCAGCTTGAGGCAGCCGTCGAGCTCCCGCATCCGGGTGAGCACCCGTTCCTGATGTTCGCGCAGCACCTCCAGCCGTTCCGCCTCGTTGCCGCGGCCCGCCCTGACGAGTTCGGTGTAGCGCCGGATGTCGGTCAGGGGCATGCCGGAGGCGCGCAGCCGGATGCACACGCCCAGCCAGTCGACGTCACCCTCGCCGTAGACCCGGCGTCCCGTCGTTCCCCGCTGTACGGGCTGGGCCAGCAGGCCCTCACGCTCGTAGAACCGGAGCGTGTGCACGCTGAGCCCGGTGCGCTCGGCGACCTGGCCAATGCTCAAACCTGACATGCTGTCCAGTTTGACCTAGAGCCGACTCTAGAACCTACGGTTCCGGGATATGAGATATCGCATCCTCGGCGGCACCGGCATCGAGGTCAGCGCCCACTGCCTCGGCACCATGATGTTCGGCGCGGCCGGCAACCCCGACCACGACGACAGCATCCGCATCATCCACGCCGCCCTCGACCATGGGATCAACTTCGTCGACACCGCCGACATGTACTCGGCGGGCGAGTCGGAGGAGATCGTGGGCAAGGCGTTGCAGGGCAGGCGGGACGAGGTGGTGCTGGCCACCAAGGTGCACTTCCCCATGGGGGAGGGGCCCAACCGGGGCGGCAACTCGCGACGCTGGATCGTACGCGAGGTGGAGGCGAGTCTCAGGCGGCTGCGCACCGACTGGATCGACCTCTACCAGATCCACCGCCCCGACCACCGGACCGACATCGAAGAAACCCTCTCCGCACTCACCGACCTGGTACGGCAGGGCAAGATCCGCGCCTTCGGCAGCTCGGCCTTCCCGGCGCACGAGACGGTCGAGGCCTACCACGTGGCCCGGCAGCGCGGCCTGTACCGGTTCCGCACCGAGCAGCCGCCGTACAACCTCCTGGCCCGCGGCATCGAGGGCGACGTGCTGCCCACGGCGCAGCGGCTCGGCATGGGCGTGCTCACCTACAGCCCGCTGGGCTGGGGGTTCCTGACCGGACGTTACCGCAAGGGACAGCAGGTCGACCTGTCCCGGGGGCGTGCGGCGCGGGCGCCCGAACGGTTCGACCCCTCCATTCCGGTCAACGCGGCCAAGCTGGAGGTCGTCGAGGAGCTGGTCAAGCTGGCGGACGAGCTCGGCTGCACCCTGCCGGCCCTGGCCGTCGCCTTCGTCACGTCGCATCCGGCGGTCACCTCGGTCATTCTCGGCCCGCGCACGATGGAGCAGCTGGAGGGTTCGCTGAAGGGCGCCTCGCTGCTGCTCGACGACGCCGTGATGGACCGGATCGACGAGCTCGTGCCGCCCGGCACCAACGTCTACCACCCGGTCGGCCTCTGGAGCCCCGCGCCCCTGACCGACCCCGCGCTGCGCCGCCGCCACCTGGGTGACCGCGCCGCGAGCTGACCCCGGACATCCGCCGGACCTCGCCCGACGAGGTCCGGCGCCCGGCATCCCCTCCGGTCGCGCCACCCCGCCCGACCGGAGCTCCGGCCGCCCGAGAGCCGGCCACTTCCCCGGCGCCGGCCGCCCGAGAGCCGGCCACTTCCCCGGCGCCGGCTGCCCAAGAGCCGGCCACTTCCCCCGCCGCCGCTCGCCCCGGAGTCGGTCACTTCCGGCGGCGCCGGCCCGCTCCCGGTCACGGAACCGCGTCCTCGTGTTTCTGGATTGTTACCGGAAACAACAAACTCCCCGACGGAAGGGTCTTCCAAAGCAGGCTGTGGCGGAATACGTTGCCGCAAACAACATTCATCCGGGCCCCTCCGGAAGAAAGGACCCTGCATCATGCGCAAGGGGATCCTCAGCCTGACCGCCGCGGCGGCGACGCTCGCCCTCGGTCTCACCGCCTGCGGGGGCGACAGCGGTCAGACCGGCACCACCGCCACCTCCTCCTCCGCCACGGCGGCGCAGCCCGCCAAGGCCGGCAAGATCGGCGTCATCCTCCCGGACAGCAAGTCGTCGGCGCGCTGGGAGACGGCGGACCGCAAGTACCTGGAAGAGGCGTTCAAGGCCGCCGGCGTCCAATACGACATCCAGAACGCCCAGAACGACAAGACGGCGTTCCAGACCATCGCCGACCAGATGATCACCAACGGGGCCACCGTCCTGATGATCGTCAACCTGGACAGCGGCAGCGGCAAGGCCGTGATCGAGAAGGCCAAGTCGCAGGGCGTGGCCACCATCGACTACGACCGCCTGACCCTGGGCGGCGGCGCCGCCTACTACGTCAGCTTCGACAACACCAAGGTCGGCACGCTCCAGGGCGAGGGCCTGAGCAAGTGCCTGGCCGACAAGAAGGCCGACAAGCCCATCGTCGCCTACCTGAACGGCTCGCCGACCGACAACAACGCGACGCTGTTCAAGAACGGCTACGACGGCGTGCTCAAGCCCAAGTTCGACGCCGGCGAGTACGTCAAGGGCCCCGACCAGGCCGTGCCCGACTGGGACAACGCCCAGGCCGGGACGATCTTCGAGCAGATGCTCACCCAGCAGCCGAAGATCGCCGGCGTGCTGGCCGCCAACGACGGCCTCGGCAACGCCGCCATCACCGTGCTGAAGAAGCAGAACCTCAACGGCAAGGTGCCGGTCACCGGCCAGGACGCCACCGTCCAGGGCCTGCAGAACATCCTCGTCGGCGACCAGTGCATGACGGTCTACAAGGCGGTCAAGAAGGAGGCCGACGCCGGGGCCAAGCTCGCCGTCGCGCTGGCCAAGGGCGAGAAGCCCACGGCGAGCGCCAGCGTCAAGGACCCCGAGACCAGCCAGGACGTTCCCTCCGAGCTGCTGGAGCCGCAGGCCATCACCTTCGACAACGTCAAGGACGTCGTGGCCGACGGTTACGTCACCAAGGAGGAGCTCTGCACCGCCGACTTCGCCAAGAAGTGCACTGAGGCCGGAATCCAATAGCAGGGACGGGCGCGGCCGGGTGCCATCGGCGCGAGGCCGCGCCCCTCTTTAGGGAGCCCCATGACCCCCCTCCTCGAAGTGCGCGGGATCGACAAGAGCTTCGGTCCGGTGAAGGTGCTGCACGAGGTCGAGTTCTCCGCCTACCCCGGCGAGGTCACCGCGCTCGTCGGCGACAACGGCGCCGGCAAGTCGACGCTGGTCAAGTGCATCGGCGGTATCTACCCCATCGACTCGGGCGAGATCCTCTTCGACGGCCGCCAGGTCACCGTCCACACCCCCCGGGACGCGGGCGAGCTCGGCATCGAGATCGTCTACCAGGACCTGGCGCTCTGCGACAACCTCGACATCGTCCAGAACATGTTCCTCGGCAGGGAACGCAAGAACGGCTTCCTGCTCGACGAGGACAGCATGGAGGAACTGGCCGAGAAGACCCTCAGCAGCCTGTCCGTGCGCACGGTGAAGTCCATCAGGCAGCAGGTCTCCAGCCTGTCCGGCGGCCAGCGGCAGACCGTCGCGATCGCCAAGGCCGTGCTGTGGAACAGCAAGGTCGTCATCCTCGACGAGCCCACCGCCGCCCTCGGCGTGGCCCAGACGGCCCAGGTGCTCGAACTCGTGCGCAGGCTGGCCGACACGGGCCTGGCCGTCGTCCTCATCTCGCACAACATGAACGACGTGTTCGCCGTCTCCGACCGGATCGCGGCGCTCTACCTCGGCAGGATGGCCGCCCAGGTCAAGACCGCCGACCTGACGCACGCCCAGGTCGTCGAACTGATCACCTCCGGCCGTAGCGGCGAACTCGGCCTCAAGAACGGGGTCACCTCATGAGCAAGGTCAAGGAACTCCCGGGCGAGGCCATCGTCGTCGCCGCGCAGTCCCCGTCGATCGCGCACAGCGTGCGCGCCTACTGGGAGCGCGTGCGCGGCGGCGACATGGGCGCGCTGCCCGCCGTGCTCGGCCTGATCGTGCTCTGCACGGTCTTCGCCCTGGCCCGGCCCGCCTTCGTCACCTCGATCAACTTCGCCAACCTGTTCACCCAGGGCGCGAACGTCACACTCATCGCCATGGGCCTGGTGTTCGTCCTGCTGCTGGGCGAGATCGACCTGTCGGCCGGCTTCGCCAGCGGCGTCTGCGCGGCGGTGCTCGCCGTCACGCTCGCGAGCTTCGGCCTGCCCTGGTACGTCTGCGTGCTGGCCGCCATCGCCACCGGCGTGCTCATCGGCGTCGTGCTCGGCACGCTGGTGGCCAAGGTCGGCATACCGTCGTTCGTGGTCACGCTCGCCGCCTTCCTGGCCTTCCAGGGCCTGGTCCTGGTGCTGGTCAACGAGGGCACGAACATCTCGGTCCGGGACAGCGTGATCGTCGCCGTCGCCAACAAGAACCTGTCGCCGCTGCTCGGCTGGATCCTGTACGCGGTGTGCGTGGCGGGCTTCGCGGGCGTGCAGCTCGCGCGGGCCAGGAGCCGGTCCGCGCGCGGCCTGGTCGCCGACCCGCTGTCGCTGATCGCGGCCCGGGTGGGCGCGCTGGCGCTGTTCGGCGGGCTCGCAGTCTACGTGCTCAACCTGGAGCGCAGCCGCAACCCCGCGCTGGTCTCGCTCACCGGCGTGCCGATCGTGGTGCCGGTCATCGTCGTGCTGCTGGTCGTGTGGACGCTCGTGCTGCGGCGCACCGCGTTCGGCCGGCACCTGTACGCCGTCGGCGGCAACACCGAGGCCGCGCGCCGGGCCGGCATCCCGGTCGACCGCATCAAGATCGCGGCGTTCGTCATCTGCTCGTCGATGGCGGCGGTCGGCGGGATCGTGGCCGCCTCCAGGGCCAGCTCGGTCGACCCGAACACGGGCGGCAGCTCGGTGCTGCTGTACGCGGTCGGCGCGGCGGTCATCGGCGGCACCAGCCTGTTCGGCGGCAAGGGCCGGGTGCTCGACGCGGTGCTCGGCGGCGCCGTGGTGGCCGTGATCGAGAACGGCATGGGCCTGATGGGCTACGGTGCCAGCGTGAAGTACCTGGTCACGGGGTGCGTCCTGCTGCTGGCCGCGGGCGTCGACGCCCTGGCGCGCAAGCGGGCGGCTGCTGCTGGTCTAAGGTGATCAGCGACCCGCAGCCCCCGAAGGAACCCCAGACGATGCGTGCCGGACCGTCCCAGGAGGACATCAGGCGCCACAATCTCGGCGCGCTGCTTCGCCATGTCCACCTGGGCGGGCCGATCTCGCGTGCCGAGCTGACATCGAAGATGGGGCTCAACCGCAGCACCATCATGGCGCTCACCTCCGACCTCACCGCCGCCGGGCTGGTACGGGAGGAGCTGCCGCGCGAGACCGGCCGGGCCGGCCGGCCCTCGCTGGTGGTGCGCCCGGAGTCGGCGCGCGTCTACGTGTTCGCGTTCGACGTGGGCCCCGACCGGCTGGTGGCGGCCCGGGTGGGGCTGGGCGGCGTCATCCTCGACCGCAGGGAGACCACCCGCGAGCGCGGCAAGTTCGCCCTCGACGAGCTGACCGGGGTGCTGTCGGGCTTCGCCCGGCAGATGCGGCGCAAGACACGCGACGACACCGTGTGCGTGGGCGCCGCCGCCGCCGTGTCCGGCGGGGTGCGCAAGGGCGACGGCGTGGTGACGTTCGGGCCCAACCTGATGGCCCACGACGTGCCGTTCGGCGAGGAGCTGGGCCGCAGGCTGGGCCTCGGGCTGCCGGTCAGCGTGGGCAACGACGCCAACCTGGCGGCCCTGGCCGAGCACAGCCGCGGCCTCGGCGTGGGCGTGCGCGACCTCATCTGCCTGCACGGGGACGTGGGCATCGGCGGCGGCATCATCGCCGGCGGCCACCTGCTCGGCGGCTTCGACGGCTACGGCGGCGAGGTCGGTCACATGGTCGTCAACCCCGGCGGGCGCGAGTGCTCCTGCGGCTCGCACGGCTGCCTGGAGGCCGAGGTGGGGGAGCGGGCACTGCTGGAGCTGGCCGGCCGCTTCGGGCCCGGCCAGCACGGCCGCGACGCGGTGCGGGCCGTGGTGGACGCGGCCGACCGGGGAGACATCGTCGCCCAGGAGGCGCTGAGCCGGGTCGGCGACTGGCTCGGGCTGGGCGTGGCGAACCTGGTCAACATCTTCAACCCGGAGATGGTCATCTTCGGGGGCATGCTGCGGGAGGTCTACCTCGGCTCGGCGGCGCAGGTCCGCACCCGGCTGGCGCTGCACGCCATGGCCCCCCAGCGCGAGCACGTACGGCTGCGCACCTCGGCGCTCGGCGACCACGTGACCCTGGTCGGGGCGGCCGAGCTGGCCTTCGCCCACGTGCTGGCCGACCCGCTGGAAGTGCTGGCCAGGGTCAGCTCCTAGCGCACCCGCTCCTTGGCGGCCGTCCAGGTGCCGCAGGCGGCGGTGGAGCCCTCGCGGTAGCCGCGGTTCTGCCAGTAGGCCAGGTTGCGCGGGCGTCCGTGGATCTTGCTGTAGTCCGCCCGGCGCACGGCGGCCAGCCATTCGCGCCAGCCGACGTCGGGTTTGATCGAGGTGAGCGCGGCGTTGTAGAAGACGCCGGCGTAGCACTCGGCCTGCATCTCCAGCCGGTGGCTGAGCACGGTGCGCGCCCCGGTGGAGGCGGGCCAGTACAGGGCGTTCTGCGCGTCCAGCACGCCGGTGAGCTGCTGGACGTGGTGTCCCCACTCGTGCGCGACGGAGTGCGCGATGTTCATCCGGAACGGGTCGTCCAGGTCGTGCTTCATGATGCGGATGACGATCGTGCGCTGCGCCGGGCAGTACTGCGCGCCGTTGGTGGTGATCCGGCCGCAGACGGAGTCGCGTCCCGTGGTGACGGTGACCTCGGGCGGGGTGTACGTCAGGCCCGCGGCCGCGAACCGGCCGGCCCAGAAGCGGTCGGCGCACCCGGCCATGGCCCGGTGGAAGGCTTTGAGCGAGGCGGCGCTGCCCGTCCTGATGGCGGGGATCCTGCACGACAGACGTTCCCGCGCGACGACCGGCGCGGCCGAGAGCCCCCCTTGCGCGGGCCTGCCCGCCGCGGCCGCCGGAGCCGGCAGCAGAAGATCCGCGATCATGCACATGGCAAGCGCCATGAGGGGAATGCGCACGATCGCGGATCTTAGAGGAGTTTGGGCGGGTTCGGGCTAGCGGACCTTGGCCTTGGAGGCGGCCCAGGTGTTGCAGGAGCCCGCCGACCTGCCGGTGAAGCCGCGCTTGAGCCAGTACGCGACGTTGGCGTCCGTGCCGTGCGTCAGGTCGGCCGAGGAGCGCGCCTTCACACCGATCGCGCTCAGGTCGAACGCGTTGTGCGACCCCTTGAGCAGCGAGTCGAACTCCTTCTGGCTGCGGCCCAGGGAGTCCCAGACGCTGCCCATGAACACGCCGGCGTAGCACTCGGCCTGTAGCTCGGTACGGCGGACCGGCTCCAGGTCACGCGGGTTGTCCAGGACGTACTCGCCGCGCTTGTTGTGCCGGAGCATGCCGGTGAGCTTCTGGACGTGGTGCCCGTACTCGTGGGCCACGACCAGCATCAGCACCGGGTCCGACGGCTGCTCGACGACGCCCGGGCTGAGCAGGAGGGTCATCGTCTTGTTGACCGGGCAGTACAGGGCCTGCGCGCCCTCGGGGAAGCCGCCGCATCCCGTCGGGGTGCCCAGCTTGGTGGTCACCCTGAACTTCGGCTTGCCGAAGGCGAAGCCCGCCTGCTTGAGCTTCGGGCCCCATGCCTTGTCGAGGCAGCCGAGCACCGCGTCGAAGTAGACCCGCGCCTCGTCCTCGGTCCCGGACTGGACCGGCGGCTCCTCGCACGTCCTGAGCGCGAGCCGGCCGGTCTTGTAGATCGGGTTCTTCGTCAGGACCGGCTTGCTTGCCGGGGCGGCCACGGCCGCGTGGGCCGTACCGGCGACGAAGACGCTCGCCAGGGCGCCGGCAATGATCGCCAATCGGGGGGTACGCATGGGAAGGCACACTACAAAAGAGGGGGTTTTACGTAAAGCGGAAAACGCCCGACGTCACTGGACGTTTCGTGCAGCCGCCGCCCAGGTGTTGCAGGCGCCCGGCGCGCCCCGGTTGAAGCCCCTGGTCATCCAGGCCGCCTGCGTCGGGCCCTTGCCGTGGTCGTTCTGCGGCCAGCCCTTGGCGCCGTTCTTGTAGAACCACTGGACGGTGTAGTCCCAGTCGGACTGGTTCACCAGATCGGTGCCCTTCATCGTGCTCATGAAGATGGCGGAGAAGCACTCGGCCTGGAGCTCGGACCTGCGCGAGAGCTGGAGGCGTCCGGCCTTGCCCGCGGCGGACCTGGCCGTCCAGAAGTAGTTCCAGATGCCGGAGGCCTGCTGGACGTGGTGGCCGTACTCGTGGGCGACCAGGCGGCTGATGCCCAGCGGGAACGGGTTGCGGAGCTGGTCCCGGCTGATCATCAGGTACATCGTGCGGTCGCTGGAGCAGTAGACGCCGTCCGCGCCGGTGTTCCAGGCGCCGCAGGGCGTGCGCACCTTCTTGGTGATGATCCGCAGCCGCGGCCTGCTGAACGACATGCCGGCCTTGCGGAACTGGGCGGCCCACGCCTTGTTCAGGCAGTTCGTCACCCGGGTGAGGAAGCGGCGGTAGGCGATCATGCTGCCCGCGGGCAGGGCGCCCGGCGCGCAGTTCACGTCGACGAGCCTGCCGGTCTTGTAGAGCCGGTTCGCGGTGGCCTGCGTCTGGCCCCCGGGGGCGGCGGCGCCGCCGCTGCGGGCCGCGGCGCCCGCCGGAGGCAGGGCGATCTTCTGAGCTTGGTTGACCGGCGCACGCTCGGCCGAGGTCGGGGCGACGTCGGAAAGCACGAGCACGAGGGAGGCGGCGGCCATGGCGAGGGCGAGGGCGGCGGCGGCGACGGCCGCGATCCTGCCTTTAGGGAGGGAGTTCATATGTCCGGAAAGACTAGGTCAAGATCGGACATAAGTGGGTGGATTTGACTCGATGGAGTCAGTGAGACGTCGGCGAACTAGACTCTTCTGCGTCGTCGAAAAGGAACAGACGGCGAACGAGGCAGAGGGGAGTCGCATCCGTGAGCGGGTTGCTGGGCTCGATAGAGGGACCGCACGACGTCAAACGGCTCGCTGTTGAGGAGCTGCCGCGGCTCGCGGGGGAGATCCGTGACCTGCTCGTCGACTCCTGCGCCAGGTTCGGCGGCCATCTGGGGCCGAACCTGGGGGTGGTCGAGCTCACCATCGCCCTCCACCGCGTCTTCGACTCCCCGCACGACCCCGTGATCTGGGACACCGGCCACCAGGCGTACGTGCACAAGCTCCTCACCGGCCGCGCGGCCGGCTTCGAGGCGCTCAAGCAGGAGGGCGGCCTGTCGGGCTACCCGAGCCAGGCCGAGTCCGAGCACGACTTCGTCGAGAACTCCCACGCCTCCACCGCGCTGTCCTACGCCGACGGCCTGGCCAAGGCGTTCAAGCTGCGCGGCGACCGCGAGCGCACGGTCGTCGCGGTGATCGGCGACGGCGCGCTCACCGGCGGCATGGCCTGGGAGGCGCTCAACAACATCGCCGCGATCAAAGACCTGCCCGTCGTGATCGTGGTCAACGACAACGGCCGCTCCTACTCCCCGACCATCGGCGGCCTGGCCTCCCACCTGTCCTCGCTGCGCGTCAACCGCCGCTACGAGGACATGCTCGAGTACGTCAAGGACAAGCTCGGGAACGTTCCGGTCATCTACGACGCCCTCCACGGCTTCAAGAAGGGCGTCAAGGACGTCCTGGCCCCGCAGGTCATGTTCGAGGACCTCGGCATGAAGTACGTCGGCCCGATCGACGGCCACGACGAGCAGGCCATGGAGGCGGCGCTGCGCAAGGCCCGCGCCTTCCGCGGCCCGGTCATCGTCCACGCCCTCACCCAGAAGGGCCGCGGCTACACCCCCGCCGAGAACCACGACGAGGACCAGTTCCACTCGCCCGGCGCCTTCGACCGCGCCACCGGCGCCGAGAAGCCCAAGCCCCGCATCTGGACCAACGTCTTCAGCGAGGAGCTGGTCAGGCTCGGCAAGGAGCGCGAGGACCTGGTCGCCATCACCGCGGCCATGCTCCACCCCACCGGCCTCAACGCCTTCGCCGACGCCTTCCCCGACCGCATCTACGACGTCGGCATCGCCGAGCAGCACGCGCTGACCAGCGCCGCCGGTCTCGCGCTCGGCGGCCTGCACCCGGTCGTGGCCGTCTACGCCACCTTCCTCAACCGGGCCTTCGACCAGCTCCTGATGGACGTCGCCCTGCACCGGCTCCCGGTCACCGTCGTCCTCGACCGGGCCGGCGTCACCGGCGACGACGGCGCCAGCCACAACGGCATGTGGGACCTGTCGATCCTCCAGGTCGTGCCCGGCCTGCGGATCGCGGTGCCGCGCGACGGCGACCGCGTCACCGAGCTGCTGCGCGAGGCCGTGGAGGTCACCGACGGGCCGACCGTGCTGCGCTTCCCCAAGGGGCCGGTGGCCGAGCCCCTGGAGGCCGTGGGCCGCCTGGGCGAGATGGACCTGCTGCGCGCCGCCGAGGGCGAACCCGACGTGCTGCTGGTGGGCGTCGGCCCGATGGCGCACGTGTGCATGGAGGCGGCCGTCCTGCTCGACGCGCAGGGCATCTCGGCCACCGTGGTCGACCCGCGCTGGGTCAAGCCGCTCGACGAGGCGCTGACGCTGGCCGCCGGCGCCCACAAGCTGGTCGCCGTGGTCGAGGACAACGGCCGCGTGGGCGGCGTGGGCGACTCCGTGGCCCGCCTGCTCCGCGACGCCGACGTCGACGTCCCGGTGCGCACCTTCGGCATCCCGCAGGAGTTCCTCGACCACGCCAAGCGGGCGGCGATCCTCGGCCGCATCGGCCTGACCGGCCAGGACCTCGCGCGCCAGATCACCGAGGCCGTCGCCCGGCGGACCTCCCGCGTGGAGCAGCCCGTCCGCCGTTGAGCACCCGGCGGGCCACGGCGGTGATCGCCAGCACGGCCACCACCGCCGCGCCCGCCACGGGCAGCAGCAGGCCCGCGTCCCGCCGCGCCACCTGCCCGGCCACCGCCCCCAGCACGATGTACGTGCTCACCCACGCCGTGCTGCCCAGCAGCGCCCACGGCATGAACCTGCGGTAGGGCATGCCCACCGCGCCCGCCACGGCCGGCGTCAGCGTGTGCACCATCGGCAGGAAGTAGGCCAGCGCCAGCGCCCAGCCGCTGCGCCGGAGTATCCGCTCCGCGCGCGTCCAGCGTTCCTCCCCGACGCGCCGGCCGAGCCTGCTCTGGCGCAGGCGGGGGCCGTACCGGCGGCCCAGCCAGTGGCCGCCCGTCGCGCCCAGAAGGCAGGCCAGCACGCCGGTGCCGATCAGCGCCAGAGTCTCCGGCACGCTGCCCGCCGTGGCGCCCGCGACGAGCAGCAGGCCGTCGCCCGGCGTGATCAGGCCGATCCCGACCGAGGCGTCCAGGGTCAGGAAGACCAGGACGAATGACAGCACCACCGCCACGTCCTGCCTGGCCAGCGTGTCCAGCAGATCGTCGAACATGATGCGGGTCCGCTACCCCCGGGGAGGCGCTTCACCGGGAAGCCCGGCGGGAGCGCATGATCACGGAGGGTCTGGGAAGGATCGCTGATCGTGGACATCTTTCGCACGAAGAGCGTCGAACAGTCGATCCGCGACACCGAAACTCCCGAGCACCAGCTGCGCAAGCGCCTGTCCGCCATGGACCTGATGGTCTTCGGCATCGGCGTGATCGTCGGCACGGGGATCTTCGTGCTCACCGGCCAGGTCGCCAAGGAGGTGGCGGGGCCGGCGGTCGCGGTCTCGTTCGTCGTGGCGGCCGTCGTGTGCGGGCTGGCGGCGCTGTGCTACGCCGAGTTCGCCTCCACCATCCCCGTCGCCGGGTCCGCCTACACCTTCTCCTTCGCCACCCTGGGCGAGTTCCCCGCCTGGGTGATCGGGTGGGACCTGATCCTGGAACTGGCGCTGGCCGCGGCCGTGGTGGCGGTCGGCTGGTCGGGCTACTTCGCCTCGATGCTCGACTCCGTCGGCCTCCACCTGCCGCCCTCCATCGCGGGCGACGACCCCGTGGTCAACGTGCCCGCGGTGGTCATCGTGCTGATCCTCACCGCGATCCTGGTGGCCGGGATCAAGATCTCCTCGCGGGTCAACCTGATCCTGGTGATCACCAAGATCACGGTGGTGCTGCTGGTCATCGTGGCCGGGCTGTTCTTCGTCAAGGCCGCCAACTACACGCCGTTCATCCCCGAGCCGGTGACCACGCCGCGGGTCGAGGGGCTGAAGGCGCCGCTGATCCAGGTGCTGTTCGGGGTCACGCCCGTCGCGTTCGGCGTGATCGGCATCTTCTCGGCCGCGGCCATCGTGTTCTTCGCGTTCATCGGCTTCGACATCGTGGCCACCGCCGCCGAGGAGACCGTGCGCCCGCAGCGCGACGTGCCGCGCGGGATCATCGGCTCGCTGGCCGTCTGCACGATCCTCTACGTCGCCGTCTCGCTGGTCGTGGTCGGCATGCAGCCGTACCGGCAGCTGAGCACGAGCGCGCCGCTGTCGGACGCCTTCACCGCCGTCGGCCATCCCTGGCTGGCCACGATCATCAGCGTGGGCGCCATCGCCGGTCTGACGACCGTGGTGCTGGTGCTGCTGCTCGGGCAGACCCGGGTGCTGTTCGCCATGTGCCGCGACGGCCTGCTGCCGCGCCGGCTGGCCGTCGTCCACCCCACCTTCGGCACGCCCGCCAGGCTCACCATCCTCGTCGGCCTGGTGACCATGGCGCTGGCCGGGTTCGTGTCGTTCGGGGAGCTGGCCGAGCTGGTGAACATCGGCACGCTGTTCGCGTTCATGGTGGTCTCGATCGGCGTGATCGTGCTCCGGCGCACCCGGCCGGACCTGGAGCGGGGCTTCCGGGTGCCGCTGGTGCCGCTGCTGCCGATCCTGTCGGTGCTGGCCTGCCTGTACCTGATGCTCAACCTGCCGCTGGAGACCTGGCTCAGGTTCGTCATCTGGATGATCGTCGGCGTGGTCGTGTACTTCGCCTACGGCTACCGCCACAGCAGGCGGGGCGCCGCCGTGACCGGCGAGTGAGACGGCGGGGGATGGGCCGGCCGCCCATCCCCCTGTCGGCTCAGACGGCCAGGAGCGTCCCGAGGCCCGCCTTCATCGTGCAGGCGTTGGTGTAGACCTTGCCCCACTGGACGGTCTTGCCGTACCACTTGCCGAGGATCATGACGGCACGTGGCTCCACCTCCTTGCCGCAGGCCGCGGCCGCCTTCGGCGAGAGGTTGATCTTGGCCGGGTCGCCGTTCACCTTGCGCAGGATCTCGCAGGCGGCGTGGGCGGAGGGGTGGGTGCCGCCGTCGGGGCTGCAGTTGAGCCAGGCGCCCTTGGTGGGACCGTTCTTCACCGCGACGGTGACCTTGAGGACGGCCTTGGGGGTGCGCGGCGCCGCCAGGGAGGGCGACGACGCGCCCAGCACGAGGGCTCCGGACAGAGCGATCGTGCCGACTGCTCGCATCATGGTTACTCTCCGTTCGTAGGACGGCACAGTACGCTACGGCGAAGAAGGCCATGACGTACGGAGACCCGCCGGGCGGGTCTCCGTAAAATCACGCGGGCAGCGAGGCCACGCCGGGCGGAAGGAACCGAGGCTGGGCGATCCCCGACCTGTCCAGATAAGGCGTGATGCCACCCAGATGGAACGGCCATCCGGCGCCCAGGATCATGCACAGGTCGATGTCCTGCGGGCCGGCGACGACGCCCTCGTCCAGCATGATCCGGATCTCCCGGGCCAGCGCTCCGAGCACGCGCTCGCGGACCTGCTCGGCCGTGGACGGCGACGTGCCGCCGGCGAACAGGGCCACCGCCTCCGGGTCGAGTGAGAAGTCCGGACGGTAGACGCCGGGCTTGCCCGAGGCGACCAGCTTGGCCATGTTCTCCGAGACGCCGAAGCGCTCGGGGAAGGCCGCGTGCAGCGTCTCGGCCACGTGCAGGCCGACGGCCGGGCCGACGAGCTGCAGCAGCGCGAACGGCGTCATCGGCAGCCCGAGCCCGTCGATCGCGTGCTCGGCGACCTCCAGCGGCGTGCCCTCGTCCACGGCGGCCACGACCTCGCCCATGAAGCAGGTCAGCAGCCGGTTGACCACGAACGCCGGAGCGTCCTTGACCAGCACGGACGACTTCCTCAGCGACTTGCCCACCGCGAACGCCGTGGCCAGCGTGGCGTCGTCGGTCGAGGCGCCCCTGATGATCTCCAGCAGCGGCATCACGGCGACGGGGTTGAAGAAGTGGAAGCCGACCAGCCGCTCGGGGTGGGCCAGCCCGGCGCCCATCTCGGTGAGCGAGAGCGAGGAGGTGTTCGTGGCGAGCACGCACTCGGCCGAGACCACGGCCTCGACCTCGGCGAACACCTGCTTCTTGACCGCCATGTCCTCGAAGACGGCCTCGATGACGAAGTCGGCGTCGGCGAAGGCGTCCTTGGTCAGCGAGCCGGTGACCAGGGACTTGAGCCGGTTGGCCTGGTCGGCCGAGACGCGGCCCTTGCCCAGCAGCTTGTCGACCTCGGCGTGGACGTACCCGACGCCCTTGTCCAGGCGGGACTGGTCGAGGTCGGTCAGGACGACCGGGACCTCCAGGCGGCGGGCGAACAGCAGCGCCATCTGCGAGGCCATCAGCCCGGCGCCCACGACGCCGACCTTGGTGACCTTGCGGGCCAGCGACCGGTCCGGCGCGCCCGCGGGCCGCTTGGCGCGGCGCTGGACCAGGTCGAAGGAGTAGAGCCCGGCCCGCAGCTCGTCGCCCATCAGCAGGTCGGTCAGCGCCTCGGTCTCGGCGGCGAAGCCCTCGTCGCGCGAGGCGGTCGCGGCCAGCCCGATCAGGTCGAGCGCCCGGTAGGGGGCGGGGGAGGCGCCGCGCAGCTTCATGTCGACCAGGAAGCGCGCGTCGGCGACGGCCTTCTCCCAGCCGTCGTGCTCCTGCCGCTCGACGGTGACCTCGCCCTTGACGACGCGGGCGGCCCAGCGCAGCGACTCCTCCAGGAAGTCGGCCGGCTCGAACATCGCGTCCGCGACGCCCAGCTCGTACGCGTCCGCTCCCTTGATCATGCGGTTCTGCGACAGCGGGTTCTCGATGATCAGCTTGATCGCCTTGGCCGGGCCGATCAGGCGGGGGAGGAGCTGCGTGCCGCCCCAGCCGGGCACCAGGCCGAGGAAGCACTCGGGCAGCGCCACCGCGGGCACGCCGGAGGAGATCGTCCGGTACGTGCAGTGCAGCGCGATCTCCAGGCCGCCGCCCATGGCCGCGCCGTTCACGAACGCGAACGTCGGGATCGGCAGCTCGCCCAGCCTGCGGAAGACGTGGTGGCCCAGCGCGCCGATGGCGTGGGCCTCCTCGCGCGAGGCCACGGCCGCCGCGCCCTTGAGGTCGGCGCCGACGGCGAAGATGAACGGCTTGCCCGTGACGCCCACGGCGGCCAGGTCGGTGCGCGCGGCGATCTCCGACAGGGCCTCGTCCAGCGCGAACAGGCCGTGCGGGCCGAAGGTGTTGGGCTTGGTGTGGTCGAAGCCGTTGTCCAGCGTGATCAGGGCCATCGTGCCCGCCCCGCCGGGCAGCGGCACGTCGCGCACCAGGGCCTTGGTGACGACCTCGTCGGTATTGCGCCCGCTCAGCAGCGCGCGCCAGGTCTCGATGTCGCTCATGCCAGGTTCTCCCAGATCACAGTGCCGCCCATGCCCATGCCGACGCACATGGTGGTGATGCCGTACCGCACGTCGGGCCGCTCGCCGAACTGGCGGGCGAGCTGCGTCATGAGCCGTACGCCCGAGGAGGCCAGCGGGTGGCCGAAGGCGATCGCGCCGCCGTAGGCGTTGACGCGCTGGTCGTCGTCGGCGAGGCCGAAGTGCTCCAGGAAGGCCAGCACCTGGACGGCGAACGCCTCGTTGATCTCGAACAGGCCGATGTCGCCGATGGACAGCCCGGCCAGGCGCAGCGCCCGCTCGGTGGACGGGATCGGGCCCACGCCCATCACCTCGGGGTCCACGCCCGCGAACGCGTAGGAGACCAGGCGCATCTTCGGCGTCAGGCCCAGCTCGCCGGCGACGTCGCGGGCGGCCACGATGCAGCCGGTGGCGCCGTCGTTGATGCCGGAGGAGTTGCCCGCGGTGACGTTGCCGTGCGGGCGGAAGGGCGTCTTGAGCGCGCCCAGCGCCTCCATCGTGGTGCCGGGGCGCGGCGCCTCGTCCTCGGCGGCCAGGCCCCAGCCCTTCTCGGCCGTCCTGACCGCGGTGGGCACGAGGTCGGGCTGGATCTTGCCGTCGGCGTACGCCTTGGCCGCCTTCTCCTGGGAGAGCACCGCGTAGGCGTCGGCGCGCTCCTTGGAGATCGACGGGTAGCGGTCGTGCAGGTTCTCGGCGGTCATGCCCATGACCAGCGCGCTCGGGTCGACCAGCTTCTCCGACAGGAAACGCGGGTTGGGGTCCACGCCCTCGCCCATGGGGTGGCGGCCCATGTGCTCGACGCCGCCGGCGATGGCCACGTCGTAGGCGCCGAAGGCGATGCCGCCCGCGACCGTGGTGACCGCGGTCATCGCGCCCGCGCACATGCGGTCGATCGCGTAGCCGGGCACGCTCTTGGGCAGACCGGCCAGCACCGCCGCCGAGCGGCCGATGGTCAGGCCCTGGTCGCCGATCTGGGTCGTCGCGGCGATGGCCACCTCGTCCACGCGCTCGGGAGGCAGACCGGGGTTGCGCCGGATGAGCTCGCGGATGACGCGGACGACCATGTCGTCGGCGCGGGTCTCCGCGTACAGTCCCTTCGGCCCTGACCTGCCGAAGGGCGTGCGTACGCCGTCGACGAACACGACGTCACGAGAGGAAGGCACGGATTCGCTCCTCGTTCTTGGATGGGGTTCCGCGGCCTATGCTACTCGTCGGTAACCACCCCGCAGACGAGGGCGGCGGTCAGCAGCGCGTAAATGATCGGCATGGGCGGCTCCCAGAGATGGGCGCGGGCTCCGAGCAGGGCGGCGACCGCCACGGCCGCGCCCGTCCAGAGCGCCGCGCCCCCTCGTGGACGCGCGCCCCGGCCGGGATCCCACGGATCGCCAGGTGATCCTCCCGGACGGCCGGCGCGCGCCATTATCCCCAGGGCGTCCCGTGCCCACCAGATGAGGAACGACACCCCGGCGGCCGACCCGATCACCATGGCGGCCTCGACGGCCCAGCTCAGGGCGTCGGCGAAGGCGTACAGGGCGGACGCCCTGAACTGGCCGGGACAGGTGCCGCCGAGCAGCAGCAGCACCGCCCAGCCGCACGCGACGCCGAGCCGGCTCAGCGGACGCCGCCGGGCCGAGGGCGGCACGGCGAACAGCTCGCGCTCGCGACGGCGCACCACGCGCGCCCGCGCGCCCCAGACGAGCTGGGTGGCCGCCAGGACGGGCAGCGCGGTCGCGAGCACCGCCAGCGACAACACGGCGAGCGGTAACGTCTGCTCTCTGGTCGGCGCCCGGTCGGCCAGCACCTGGGCCGTGGTCAGCAGCGCGATCGAGCCGGTGAGCGCGACGAAGACGGCTCGGCGGGCGGTCCTGGCCCGGGCGCGCAGCCCGGTCAACGCCTCGGCGCCTGGAGGGGGCGCCATCTCGGTCAGAAGCATGAACGTCATGATGGCGTCACGGACCGTAGTGACGCCCCGGGTTTGTGCGCTTCACATGGAGCCCTCGCCGGACGCGTCCCCAGGAGTCTGGCATCGGGTGAAATCCGCGACATTCCGTATAAGTGGAGGAATGTCAGTATGCTGCGCGTCACACCAAAGGGGGCCGCGTTCCGCGAGGGGCGCGCGGGGTGCGTCCTGTGCGGGCGCGCGTAGAGGGGGGCGCGTGAGCGAGGGCCGGAGAGTGGCGGAACGGCCGCAGCACAGTCCCCATCGCCGCCCGGACCGGCCTCCGGGGCGCACGCGGCGCATCACCCCGCTGGCGTGGACGAGCATGGTGCTGACCTTCGTACTGGTCGCGGTCACGCTGGGCGGGTACGCGTACTACCGCAGCATCGACGGCGACATCCCGCGCGTCGCCGTGGACCCCGGATCGACGCGGCCGCCGGAGACCGGCGCGCTCAACGTGCTGCTCGTCGGCTCCGACTCGCGCGAGGGCGACAACAAGAAGTACGGCGCGAAGTCGCAGGGCCTCGGTGAGCGCACCGACACGATCATGGTCCTGCACATCTCCCCCGACCGCGACAAGGCCACCATGATCAGCTTCCCCCGGGACACCATGGTCATGATCCCGCAGTGCCAGAGCCGCACCGGCGCGACGCTGGCGGGCGGCCTGCGCCAGATCAACTCCGCCTTCAACGACGGCGGCATCAACTGCACGGTCCGGACGATCGAATCGCTCACCAACATCAAGATCAACCACATCGCGAAGGTGGACTTCACCGGCTTCAAGGGCATCGTCGACGCCATCGGCGGCATCGAGATCTGCCTGCCCAAGGCGGTCAACGACCCCAAGGCCAAGCTCCAGCTCAGCGCGGGCAAGCACGTGGTCCGCGGCGAGCAGGCGCTCGCGTACGTGCGCACCCGCTACTCCCTCGGCGACGGCAGCGACCTCGGCCGGATCCAGCGCCAGCAGGTCTTCCTCACCAAGGTGCTGGACAAGATCACCAACGGCGGGTTGCTCGCCGACCCCATCAAGCTCAACGCGTTCCTCAGGGCCGGGGCCAAGGCCGTCACCCTGGACGACAAGCTCACGCTGGAGCGGATGGTGGAGATCGCGGGCAGCGTCAAGGGGCTGACCGCCAAGGAGCTCAAGGGCATCACCGTGCCCGTGGAGGCGTACCCGGCCGACAAGAACCGGGTGCAGCTCAGGCAGCCGGACGCCCGCAACTTCTTCGAGGCCGTCCGCTCGGACACCGAGGTGAGCCCGCCCTCGACCGTCGCCACCAAGCCGAAGGTCGAGAACGGGCGGGTGCGCGTCCAGGTGCTCAACGGCACGACGGAGGTCGGCAAGGCCGGTCAGGTGGCCGACGAGCTGGCCGACCAGGGCTTCGTCGTCGTCCAGGTCGGCAACGCCGCGCCGGTTCCCACCACGTCGATCCGGTACGCCAAGAAGGACGCCGACAACGGGATCGCCTACGGGGACGCGGTGGCCGCCCGGCTGTCGAAGGACAAGCGCACGCCGGTGGCGGGCAAGGTCGCCCCGGTGAACCCGAAGCCGTACCCGGCCAAGGTCGCCCAGATGCCCGACGGGCCGATCGTGCAGCTCGTCATCGGGGCCGACTGGCCCGGCGTGCGGGTGGTGTCGCCGATCCCGGGCTCGCTCAAGGACAAGGTGGTCGACTCCACCACGAACCCCTGCCTGTGAGGGCGGCGGGCTAGAGGTTCTCGGCCACGAGCAGGTCGACCAGGCCGGGGAAGCGGGCGTCGAGGTCGTCGCGGCGCAGCCGGATGAACAGCTTGCGGCCCTCCGGGCGCTGGCAGATGACGCCGGCCTCGCGCAGCACCCGCCAGTGGGCGGTCAGCGTCGACTTCGGCACGTCCTCGACGACCTCGCCGCAGAACAGCTCGTCCCCCGAGGCCAGCGCGCGCACGATCTGGGCGCGTACGGGGTGGCCGAGCGCGGCGAGCACCTCCACCAACTGGATCTGGTCACGCGACGGGTGCAGCATGCGGCCATTGTACGGACAACGCGAACGATGATTTGACGGGCATTGTTCGTATGTACGAAGATTACGTACTCAATCGGTCCGAGGAGGGTGTCGTGTTCGATGTCGCCGTGGTGGGTGGCGGGCCCGTGGGCATGTTGCTCGCCGCCGAGCTGGGCCTTCAGGGGGTACGTCCGCTCGTGCTCGAACGGCTCCCCGCGCCGACCGGCCAGTCCAAGGCCGGGACGCTGCATGCGGGCATCGCCCAGAGCCTCGACCGGCGCGGGCTGCTGGAGGCGGTGGGCCGCACCACGTACGGGAGCGTGAGCTTCCACTTCTCCGGCATGTTCGGGCTCGACCTCGGGGCGGTGTCGGACGGCGGGCCGACCATCGTGGGCAGTCCGCAGGCATGGGCCGAGCAGGTGTTCGCCCGCCGCGCGGCGGCCCTGGGCGCGGAGATCAGGCGCGGCCAGGACGTCACCGGTCTGGAGCAGCGGGACGACCACGTCGTGCTGACCGTGAACGGCCGCGAGCTGGCCGCCCGGTACGTCGTCGGCGCCGACGGCGCGCGCAGCGTGGTGCGCAAGGCCGCCGGCATCCCGTTCACCGGCACCGGGGCCCGCGTCGCCGCGCTCATGGGCGACGTACGGCTGCTCGACCCGTACACGGTGCCGCCGGGTTACACGCGGACGCCGCGCGGCTGGATCATCGTCTGGCTCGACCCCGCCGGGCACAGTCGCGTCACCACCTACGACTTCCGCGCCCCGCACGCCGACCGCGAGGCCCCCGTCGCCCTGGAGGAGCTCCAGGAGGCGGCCGAGCACATCCTCGGCGTCCCGGTCCCGATGGCCGGCGCGCGCAACCTGTCCCGGTACGGCGACGCCGCCCTTCAGGCCGAGACCTACCGCGCGGGCCGCGTCCTGCTGGCCGGGGACGCGGCGCACGTGCACTTCCCGTGGGGCGGGCAAGGGCTCAACACCGGCCTGGGGGACGCGTTCAACCTGGGCTGGAAGCTGGCCGCCGAGGTGCGCGGCGACGCCCCGGCCGGGCTGCTCGACAGCTACCACGCCGAGCGGCACCCGGTCGGGGCGCGGGTGTTGTGGAACGTACGGGCCCAGAGCGCGCTGGCCGACCCCGACCCGGCCGTCGACCCGCTGCGCGAGCTGTTCGCCGAGCTGATGCGGTTCGACCAGGTCAACGAGTACCTGAGCGGGATGATCAGCGGGCTCGACACGGTCTACGACGTGGGCGTGCCCGGGGCCGGGCGGATGGCGCCCGACCTGCCGGTCAAGACGGCCGACGGCGTCGTGCGCACGGTGGAGCTGCTGCGCGGCGGCCGGGCGCTGCTGCTGGACCTCGCCGGGCGCGACGACCTGGTGGCGGCGGCCGCCCCGTGGGCGGACCGGCTGGAGATCGTACGGGGGAGCGCGGAGCACGACGCCGAGGCGCTGCTCGTGCGGCCCGACGGGTATACGGCCTGGACGTCGGGGGTGCCGGGGCGTCCGCTGGAGGCGGCGCTGGCCCGGTGGCTGGGGCCTGTGTGACGGAGAGTAACTTTAGGGAAACATGTGAAATTTCCGGACAAGTCTGTTAAGAAAGGTCGCGGTCCGTATTCAAAGCTAGAGAGGGTCCATCGTGGCGCGCGACGAGAACGACAGGCCGTACGAGGATGGGCAGGGTAGTAAGTCGTTAAATCCGGAGATGACCGGAGACGTGCTGTCCCCCCGGTGGAGCACCGAGGACACCGACGAGCAGCCCGCCATCCAGGTCTCCGGCAACGAGACCTACATCCTGCCGCCCGGCCAGGCCGCGCAGTCCGTCGAGCCCCCGGCGACCCCGGCGACCCCGGCGACCCCGGCGACCCCCGCCGACGCGCCGCACGACGTCCTGGACGGTCCCAGCGGCCCGCACGACGTCCTCGACGGCGCGAGTGGACCGCACGACGTGCTGAGCGGGCCGCACGAGGCCCTCAGCGGGCCGCACGAGACGCTGGCCGGGCCGCAGGAGACGCTGAGCGGGCCGCACGCCGTCCTCGGGGCGGACGCGCTCGACGCCGCCACCGGCGACCGTGCCGTCGACGACGACCTGCCCTACCTGCCGCTGGACCAGGGCTACAAGCCCGAGCGCGACGACGACGACGCCGACGCGGGCGGGACGAGGCGCGGATTCCTCGGCTCGGGCTGGACCGACGACGCCGACGACCGCCGTGGCGCCGGCGAGCGCGAGGTGCGCCGGCGTACCAGGGTGCTGGTGCTGGCGGGCGTCGCGGTGGTGCTGGTCGGGGCCGGGGCGGGCTGGCTGCTCACCGGCACCTCCTCCGACGACCCCTGCGGGACCGCCCGCTGCGCGAGCGCGAGCGAGGTCAGCGCCCCGCCGCAGACCGCGCTGCCGGAGCAGACCGAGGAGGCCACCCCCGAGCCCGAGGTTACGGACACCGCCGAGCCGACCGTGTCCGAGACCGTAACCCCCACCCCCGTGGCCCGCCGCCCCCGTCCCACCCGCGAGCCCACGGCCCGGCCCACCACCTCCAGCCGCGAGCGCCGCCCGACGGCCACGCCCGACGACGACGCCACCCGCGGCACGCGCGGCCACATGAACGAGACCTCCGACGGTGCCCCCGAGGACGCGGCCGAGGCGCCCGCCACCAAGGAGCCGGAGCGGCAGGAGACCGGCGCCCCCACGCAGGCGCCGCCCCCCACCCAGCAGGACCAGCCCGCGCCCGCGCCGAGCGAGAAGAAGGGCCTGTTCGACATCCTGTTCCCCTGGTAGCGGGACGCCTGTCGCGGCCCGCCCGAGCACGGTGCGCGGGTTCTGTCGCCGCCGGGGGCGGGCGTGCGAGGATGCGGAGCCAGGTCGCCGTCTGGCAGACTTGGAAACCGCTTTCCGGGAGGTCTCGTGGTCACGCTTGAGGACGTCGCCAAACAGGCGGGCGTCTCCCTCGCCACCGCCTCGCGGGTGCTCAACGGCAGCACCCGCCAGGTGGGCGCGACCCTGCGGGCCCGTGTCGAGCGGGCCGCCGACGAGCTGGGCTACCGCGCGAACATCGCCGCCCAGACGCTGGCCCGGGGGGCGAGCAACGTCATCGGCATCGTCGTCCACGACCTGACCGACCCCTACTTCGCGGCGCTGGCCGACGGCGCGATGCGGGCCGCCGCCACCGAGGGGCTGCTGGTCATGGTCGGCACCACCCATCGCGACCCCGAGCAGGAGATCGCCTACGTCGCCACCATGAACGCCCAGCGCGTGCGGGCCGTGCTGCTGGCCGGCTCGCGGGTCGCCGACCCCGTCGTGACCGGGCGGCTGCGCGAGGAGCTGGCCCGGTACCGGGAGGGCGGCGGGCGGGCCGCGTGCGTGGGGCAGGACCTGCTCGGCGTGGACACCGTCGCGCCCGCCAACCGGGCCGGGGCCGCGGCCCTGGCCCGCGCGCTGGCCGGGCTGGGCCACACCCGGTTCGCCGTGCTGGCCGGGCCGCCGCAGCTGGTGACCGCCGCCGACCGGTGCAAGGGGTTCGCCGAGGCGCTGCGGGGCCTGGGGCTGCCCGAGCCCGTCGTGGTCCACGGGGCGTTCGACCGCGACGGCGGGTACCGGGCCGCGACCGAGATCGGCGACGCCACCTGCGTGTTCGCGGTCAACGACGTGATGGCCGTGGGGGCGCTGGCCGCCTGCCGGGAACGCGGGATCCGGGTGCCGGAGGACGTCTCGGTGGCCGGGTTCGACGACATCGTCACGCTGCGTGATCACGTGCCTGCACTGACGACCGTGCGGCTGCCGCTGAAGGACATGGGGGCGCGCGCCCTGGAGCTCGCGCTCGGCGGCGCGGACGTCACCGCCGCGCCCGTGGTGGAGCACGTCGCGGGCGAGGTCGTGCTGCGGGAGAGCGTCAGGAGGATGGCGTGAGGCTGGCCGTCAGCACGCTGGGGATGCCGGGGGAGGGGCTGGAGCGGGCGGTGGAGATCGCCGCCGCGAACGGCTGTCAGGGGCTTGAGCTGCGGCTGCATCCGGACACCGGCGTCCATGCCGGGCTCGCCGCGCCGGAGCGGCGCGCGGTGCGGGAGCGGGTGGGGCGGGCGGGGCTGGAGATCGCCGCCCTGGCCGGATATGTCGGCATCTGCGAGCCGGGCCCGGACGGGCCGGTCGCCGACGCGCTCCTCGCCGACCTGCGGCTCGCTGCCGACCTGGGCGCGCCGGGCGTGCGGGTGTTCCCGCGCGGCGACGATCCGGCGGTGGGCGCCCGCAGGCTGAGGTCCGTCGCCGGTACGGCCGCCGCCCTCGGCGTGCGCGTCCTGGTCGAGACGCACGACGAGATGGCCACCGGGGCGGCCGTGGCCGCGCTGCTGGCCGAGGCGGGCCGGCCTGAGTCCACCGGCGCGCTGTGGGACCTGCTGCACCCCTGGCGGAACGGCGAACCCCCGGCCGCCACGCTCGCCGCGCTCGGTCCTTCGCTCGCCTACGTCCAGGTCAAGGACGCCGTCTCGGCTGCGGACACCACCCCGGTCCCGATGGGGACGGGCTCGGTCCCGCTGGAGGAGGCCGGCGACCTGCTGCGCGCGGCCGGGTACGCCGGGTGGGTCTCGCTGGAGTGGGAGCGCACGTGGTACCCGCAGGTGGCGCCGGTCGAGGAGATCCTGCCGGGCGCGGCCGACTGGGTGCGGCGGTTCACCGCTTAGATAGGGGAATGCCCCTTAACAAGAACAAAGTCCTCGTGGTCGGCATGGACGGCCTGCGCTTCGACCGGCTCGTCGCCCTCGCCCCGCCGGTCCTGTCGTCCTTGATGGCCTCCGGCGCGTACGGCACCAGCCGGCTCCCGTACGGCGAGGCGGCGGCGCCCAGGACGGAGTCGCCCGGCGAGGTCGTGCCGAAGAGCCCGGAGCCGCCGTCGGCGGGCCGCGTGATCAGGTCGCGGACGGACTCGGGCCCCGGCTGGTCGTCCATCGCCACGGGCACCTGGCCCGACAAACACGGCGTCGTAGACAACAGCTTCACCGACCCCCAGTTCACGAAATTTCCGGACTTTTTGAGTCGTGCGAAGAATGCCCGCCCCGACCTCACCACCGCCGCCTTCCTCTCCTGGGCGGCCCTGGGCGAGCACAACGCGTTCGGCCCCGCCATCGACCACCGCATGGTCCTGGACGGCTACGCCCTCACCTGGACCGCCGCCGACCGGCAGATCGCCGACGCGGCCGGGCGCCATCTCGCCGACACCGGCCCCGATCTCGCCTTCGTCTACCTCGGCGACACTGACGAGGTGGCCCACGCCCTCGGCCCCCACTGCCCCGAGTACGCCGCCGCCCTGCACGCCCAGGACGCCTACCTCGGCCGCCTGCTCGACGCCGTCCGCGCCCGTCCCGGGGAGAGCTGGACCGTCCTGGTCACCACCGACCACGGCCACGTGGACGAGGGCGGCCACGGCGGCACCTCGCCCGAGGAGCGCACGGTGTTCGTGATCGCCAACCGGCTGGGCGAGGACCTGGGCGGCCGCCCGCTCGACGAGCCCCGCCTGGTGGACGTCGGCCCGACCGCCCTGGCCCTGCTCGGCGTGCCGCTCGACCCGGCCTGGGAACTGGACGGGGAACCGCTGTTCAACAGTTGGTGAATTTATGGCAGACTCCGGGGAAGGGGGTGCCTTCAATGAGGACCACGCGTGACTTCTCCGAGATCGACGCCACGATGCTCGCCGAGGTGGGCGGAAAGGCCGCCAACCTCGGCGAGCTGACCCGGGCCGGCCTGCCCGTCCCGCCCGGCTGGGCCCTCACCACCGACGCCTACCGCCAGGTCGCCGCCGGGCTCGACCTCACCCCGGACGACGGGCTCGCCGCGCGGGCCAGGCGGCACCTGCTCCAGGCCCCGGTGCCCGGCCCGGTGCGCGAGGCGATCATGGCGGCCTACGCGCGGCTCGGCGCGGACGTCCCGGTGGCCGTGCGCTCCTCGGCCACGGCGGAGGACCTGCCGTTCGCCAGCTTCGCCGGCCAGCAGGACAGCTTTCTCAACGTGGTGGGCGCCGAGGCGGTGCTCGACGCCGTCCGCCGCTGCTGGGCCTCGCTGTGGACCGACCGGGCCGTGGCCTACCGGGAGTCCAACGGCATCGACCACGCCGCCGTCCGGCTCGCGGTGGTCGTCCAGGTGATGGTGGACGCGCGGGTGGCCGGAGTGATGTTCACCGCCAACCCGGTGACCGGCAGGCGGCGCGAGACCGTCCTCGACGCGAGCCCCGGTCTCGGCGAGGCGGTCGTCTCCGGTGCAGTCAACCCCGACCGCTTCGTCGTCTCCGGCGGCGAAGTGCGCGAGCGGCACGCGGGCGACAAGAGGCTGGCCGTCCGGCCGCTGCCCGGCGGCGGCGTCGAACGGGTCGAGACCGCCGCCGGCGGCCTGTGCCTGACCGATGCGCAGGTGCTCGCCCTGGCCGCACTCGGCGCGCGCGTCGAGGGCCACTACGGCGCGCCCCAGGACACCGAATGGGCCATCGGCCCGGACGGCACGCTCTGGCTCACCCAGGCCAGGCCGATCACCACGCTCCACCCGGTGCCCGAGCCGGCCGGTCCCGGGCTGCGCGTGCACCTGTCGCTCAACGTCGCCCAGGGCGTGATGGGGCCGTTCACGCCGATGGGGGTGTCCGCGTTCAACCTGGTCAGCTCGGGGGCGGCGGGCGTGTTCGGGCACGCGCCCGCCGACCGGCTCGACGGGCCCGCGTTCCTGTCGGAGGCGGGGCAGCGCCTGTGGCTCGACCTGACCACGCCGCTGCGCAGCCGTACCGGCCGGGCCGTCCTGACGCGGATGATGCCCTTGGGGGAGGCGCGGGCCGCGGCCGTCGTGCGGGAGCTGGCCGACGATCCGCGGCTGTCGGTCGTCCAGAACTCGCGCCGCCCGTTCCTGCGCGGGCTGCGCCGCTTCGCACGCCGCGTCCACGCTCCGGCGCGCGTCCGCGACGCGCTGCTCAGCCCGGCCAGGGCGCTCGCCTACGCCGCCCGCGTCGGCGCGGAACTGGACGGACGGCTCGAACCGCCGCCCGGCGCCACCCCCGCACAGCGGCTCGACCACGCCGAACGCCTGCTCGGCGGCACGTTCCCGGCCATCGTCTCGATCATGCCGATCGTGATCACCGGCTACGCGCTGCTCGGCCTGGCCGCCCGGCTCTCCGGCACGCGGGTGGGCGACCTCCAGGACGTCCTGCGCGGCGTCCCGCACAACCCGACCACCGAGATGGACCTCGAACTGTGGGATCTGGCCACCCGCGTCGAGCCCGAGCCGTTCCGCGACCTGCCCGCGGCCGAGCTGGCCCGCCGCTACCAGGCCGGCGAGCTCCCGCCGCGGGCCCAGCAGGGCCTCGCCGCGTTCCTGGACAAGTACGGGCACCGCGGCGTGGCCGAGATCGACCTCGGCGTGCCCCGCTGGTCCGACGACCCCACCCACATCCTCGGCGTCCTGGCCAACTACCTGCGCATCGACGGCGACTCCGACCTCGCCCCCGCCGCGCTGTTCGCCAGGGGCGCGCGGGCCGCGCGGGAGGAGGTGGACCGGGTCGCCGCGCTGGCCGCGCGCAGGGGCCGGTGGCGGGGGCCCGTGGTGCGCTTCGCGCTCGGCCGCACCCGGGCCTACGCGGGGCTGCGCGAACTGCCCAAGTTCCACCTGGTCAGGGCCATCGCCGCCGTCCGGGACAGCCTGCGCGCGGTCGGCGAGCACCTCGTCCGCGCCGGCGTCCTGGACGACGCCCTCGACGTGTACTTCCTGCGCCTGGAGGAGGCCAGGGCCGCCCTGACCGGCGGCGACCTGCGCGACCTCGTGCGCGAGCGGCGGGCGGCGTACGAGCGGGAGTCGCGCCGCAGGCACGTGCCCCGGATCATGCTCTCCGACGGCACCGAGCCCGAGGCCCTGGCCGGCCCCGCCCCCGAGGGCGCGCTGACCGGCACGGCGGCCTCGGCCGGCACGGTCACCGGCGTGGCCAGGGTGGTGCTCGACCCGACCGGCGCCCACCTGGAGCCGGGCGAGATCCTGGTCTGCCCCTCGACCGACCCCGGCTGGACCCCGCTGTTCCTCACGGCCGGCGGCCTGGTGATGGAGATGGGCGGCGCCATGTCGCACGGCGCCGTGGTGGCCCGCGAGTACGGCATCCCCGCCGTCGTCGGCGTGCCCGACGCCACCCGGCGGGTCACCACGGGCCAGAAGATCACCCTCGACGGGTCCGCGGGCACCGTGACCCTGTAGGCCGGCCGGGTGGTTGTCACCGCGGCGCCACCGGATCGTGGGCGGCGCCTGCCGTTAAGCCCGCGCCGCCGAGGGTAACCGGGGAGGGCATGACGTTCCCGGATGAGGCGGTCCCATGCTGGTCACAGAGCTGGTGCGCAGGGTAGGCACGACCCTTGCGCAGTCGCAAGGGCGCTTCCCCCTCTACGCCGACCCCGTGACGGGCGAATGGACCTGGTCCGAGGACGGGGACTGGTGCGGCGGCTTCTGGGGCGGCCTGCTGTCCCTGGCGGCCGTCGCCACCGGCGAGCCCGGATACGCCCGCGCGGCCGGCCAGGTCGCCGAGCGGCTGACGTCCCGCACCGACGCCCCCACCCTGCTGCGCGGCCTGCTGTTCTGGTACGGCGCCGCGCTCCCGGCCGTGCTCGCCGGCGACGAGGACCCGGGCGCCACGACCGCCGTGGCCGCCGCCCGGTCCCTGAGCATCGGCTTCGACCCGCTGGCCGGCCTGCTCCCACCCCAGGAGGACGACGTCCTCAAGTACGACTGGCCCCGGCCGGGCGCCTGCGTGGACGGCCTGCCCGGCACGGTCCCACTGCTGGCCTTCGCCTGCGAACGCACCGGCGCCCGCGAGCTGCTGGTGATGGCCGAGTCCCACGCCCGCGCCAGCTACGCCATGTGCGTCCGCGAGGACGGCTCGGTCGCCCAGACCTCGGCCGGCGCGGTCAACGGCTCCTCGCCGGGCAGCACCTGGGCCCGCGCGCAGGCGTGGGCCATGCTGGGCCTGGCCCAGGCCGCCCACCTGTCGGCCGAGTTCATCGGGCCGGCCACCGAGGTCGCCGACTGGTACCTGGCCCACGTCCCGTCCGACCTGGTCTGCTACTGGGACTTCGACGACCCCGCCATCCCCGACGCGCCCCGCGACACCTCGGCCACCGCGATCGCCGCCGCCGCCCTGTCCAAGCTCGCGCCGCTGGCCAAGGACGGCTACCGCGAACACGCCGCCGACACCCTGGAGTCGCTGGCCCGCGACCACCTCAACGAGCACGGCGGCCTGGTGGACGGCTGCTACGACCGCCGCAAGGGCCTGGCCACCGGCAACGAGCTCATCTGGGGCGACTACTTCCTGCTCGAAGCCGCCCTCACCCTCGACGGCACGGTCGACCCCAGCCGCGTCTAGACCACCAGCTCGGCGTAGCGGGCCTTCATCGTGGCCAGCACCTCGTCCGGGTCGGCCGCCCAGACGTCGGCGTTGAAGATCTCGACCTCGATGTCGCCCGCGTAGCCGGCGGCCAGCACGGCCCGCGTGATCGGCGCGAAGTCGATCACCCCGTCGCCCATCATCCCCCGGCCGAGCAGCACGTCCGAGGGCAGGGGGTGCAGGTAGTCGCACACCTGGTACGACGCGATCCGCCGGCCGGCCCGCGCGACGTCCTCGAACAGCCTGGGGTCCCACCACACATGGAAGGTGTCCACCACCACCCCCACCTGCTCCTCCGGGTACGGCAGGCTCAGGTCGAGCGCCTGGCCCAGCGTGGACAGCACCGCCCGGTCCGGGCAGTAGACCGGATGCAGCGGCTCCAGTGCCAGCCGGACGCCGCGCTCACCGGCGTAGGGGGCCAGCACCGTCAGTGCCTCGGCCACCCGCTCGCGCGCACCGGCGACGTCCTTGGAGAAACCGGACGGCAGCGGCTCGCCCGGCCGCACCCCCGGCAGCCCGCCGACCACCATCACCAGGCACGCGGCGCCCAGCTCGGCCGCCTCGTCCACGGCCCGCCGGTTGTCGTCGAGCGCCCGGTCGAAGGCGCGCCGGCCCTCCTCGCCGGGCAGCCCGCCCGCCGTGAGGAAGCCGCCCCGGCACAGCGAGGACACCCGCAGCCCGGCCTCGCGCACCAGCTTGACGCTGCGCGCGAGCCCCTCCTCGGCCACCTTCTCGCGCCACAGCCCGATCGCCTCCAGGCCGTGCCGCGCGCAGCCGTCCACGGCTTCGGCGACCGACCAGCGCCGGGTCGTCCACTGGTTCAGCGACAGGCTCACAGGCCGTTCACCGCCAGCAGCGCCGTCATCCTGCGCACGGCCAGCTCCTGGTCGGCCAGCAGCCCGGCCCGGTCGGCCAGCCGGAACACCTCCGACAGGTGGCGCAGCGAGCGCGCCGACTGGGCGCCGTTCACCATGGCGAACGCGTCCTGGTGGCCGTTCAGCCAGGCCAGGAAGACGATGCCGGTCTTGTAGTGGTACGTCGGCGCCTCGAAGATCTTGCGTGACAGGGCGACCGTGGGGGCCAGGATCTCGTCGTAGCGGGCCAGGTGATGGGCCGCCTCCGCACCGGTGGCCGTCTCGGCCGCGTCCAGCTCGCGCAGGGCCGCGGCGGCGGCCGGGGCGATCGCGTCGAAGATGCCGAGCAGCGCGTGCGAGCCCGACCTGATGAGCGAGGGGTAGTTGAAGTCGTCGCCGGTGTAGAGGCGGACGCCCTCGGGGAGCGCGGCGCGCAGCCGTATCTCGTGCTGCTCGTCCAGCAGCGACACCTTCACGCCGTCCACCAGGGCGGCGTGGGCGTGGACCAGCTCCAGGAACGACTCCGTCGCGGCGTCCACGTCGCGCGCGCCCCAGTAGCCGGCGAGCTGCGGGTCGAACATCTCGCCCAGCCAGTGCAGGATGACCGGGCGGTCGGCCAGGCCGAGCACCTTGCCGTACACCTGGTGGTAGTCCCGCGGCCCCTCGGCCACCCCGGCGAGCTGCCGGGAGGCCATCACGATCACGCCCGCGCCGGCCGCCTGGACGGCCTCCACCTGCTCGGCGTACGCGGCGGTGATCGTGTGCAGGTCGGCGGCGCCGGGCGCGTGGTCGGTGCCCGCGCCGCAGGCCACCAGCGCCGCCGGGTCGCCGAAGGGGGAGGCCTCCTGGGCGCTGAGCCGGATCAGCTCCTTGGTCGCCGCCCAGTCCAGGCCCATGTTGCGCTGGGCGGTGTCCATGGCGTCGGCCACCCGCAGGCCGTGCGACCACAGGTGGCGGCGGAAGCGCAGCGTGGCGTCCCAGTCGACGGCGGCGGGGGAGCCCGGCGTGTTGTCGCCGAGCGGGTCGGCGACGACGTGCGCGGCCGCGTAGACGACCCTGCTCGTGGCCGGGGCGGCCGACACCGGCCAGGTCACCGGCTCGCGCAGCTCGTACGCGCCGCCCGGCAGGTCGATCCTCACAGCTGCGGCACCTCGATCCTGCGGCCCTCGGCGTTCGAGCGCAGGCCCAGCTCGGCGAGCTGCACGCCACGCGCGCCGGAGGCGAAGTCGTAGGGGAAGGGCGCGTCCTCCAGCACGTGCCGAACGAACGCCGTCCACTGGACCTTGAACCCGTTGTCGAACTCGGCGTTGTCCGGCACCTCCTGCCAGTCCTCGCGGAAGCGGGCCGTGGCCGGCAGGTCGGGGTTCCAGACCGGCTTGGGGGTGGCGGCCCGGTGCTGGAAGCGGCAGTTGCGCAGGCCCGCGACGGCGCTGCCGTGCGTGCCGTCCACCTGGAACTCGACCAGCTCGTCCCGGTTCACGCGGACCGTCCAGGAGGAGTTGATCTGAGCGATCACGTCCCCTTCAAGCTCGAAGATGCCGTACGCGGCGTCGTCCGCGGTGGCCTCGTACGCCCGGCCCTGCTCGTCCACCCGGGACGGGACGTGCGTGACGGCCTTGGCGTAGACCGACCGGACCCGGCCGAACAGGTTCTCCATCACGTAGTGCCAGTGCGGGAACATGTCGAGCACGATGCCGCCGCCGTCCTGGGACCGGTAGTTCCAGGACGGGCGCTGCGCCTCCTGCCAGTCGCCCTCGAACACCCAGTAGCCGAACTCGCCGCGCACCGACAGGACGCGGCCGAAGAACCCGCCGTCGATCAGCCGCTTCAGCTTGAGCAGGCCCGGCAGGAACAGCTTGTCCTGCACGACGCCGTTCTTCACCCCCTTGGCCGTGGCGGCCTCGGCCAGTGCGACGGCCTCCTCCACAGACTCGGCCGTGGGCTTCTCGGCGTAGACGTGCTTGCCCGCCTCGATGGCCTTGAGCACGGCCTTGACGCGGGCGCTGGTGACCTGGGCGTCGAAGTAGATCAGGTTGTCGTCGTCGGCGAGGGCGGCGTCCAGGTCGGTGGTGTGGTCCGGGATCCCGTGGCGGTCCGCGATGTCGGCGATCCTGGCGGCGTTCCGGCCGACCAGCACCGGGCGCAGCCTGACGCGTTCGCCGTCGGAGAGCGTGACGCCGCCCTGCTCGTTGATGGCCAGCACGGAGCGGACGAGGTGCTGGCGATAGCCCATTCGTCCGGTGACGCCGTTCATCACGACGCCGATGGTGCGCACGCTCATGAGGATCCCTTCAGGCAGCGGGGGAGGGGAAAGCGCTTTCCCGAAACGTACGGCCGTCCCCCTCGGAGCGTCAAGTGGGATGGCGACGACGGCGGGCGGAGGGGTGGACCCTCCGCCCGTACGCCGGCAGTGGGCTAGCTGTCGCCCCGGCCTTCGAGCCGGGCCAGCGCCTTGGCGATGGGATGGGCCGCGAGCGTGAGCTGCCACTCACGCGCCCCGAGCGCCCGCAGCCGCGCGGTCACGCTCTCGTCGGTGATCTCGGACGGGGGTTCCCAGGTGAGCCTGCGCACCGCGTCGGGCTGGAGCAGGTTCTCCGTGGGCATGTGGTGCTCCTCGGCCAGCGCGGCCACCACGGCGCGCGCCGCAGCGAGGCGTTTGGCCGCCGCAGGGTCGCGGTCGGCCCAGCGGTTGGGCGGCGGCGGCCCGTCACCCGGGGTGCTCGGCTGGGGGAGCTGGGCGTCGGGCAGCGCCCGTGCCCGGTTGACGGCGGCCAGCCAGTCGTTCATGTACCGGCGGGCGCTGCGGCCGGTGAAGGCCGAGATCTCCGTCAGCGCCTTCTTCGTGCGGGGGCCCTCAAGGGCCGCCGTGACGATCGCGGCGTCGGGCAGCACCCGGCCGGGAGCCAGGTCGCTCTCCCTGGCGATCGTGTCGCGCATGGTCCACAGCTCGCGCACGATGGCCAGCGCGCGCACGTTGCGCACCTTGTGGATGCCCGACGTACGCCGCCACGGGTCGGACCGCGGCACCGGCGGCGGGGTGTTGAGCACGGCCGCGAACTCCTCGCGCGCCCACTCCAGCTTCCCCGACTCCGTCAGCTCCTGGTGGAGCATGTCGCGCAGCTCGACCAGCACCTCGACGTCGAGGGCCGCGTAACGCAGCCAGTCTTCGGGCAGCGGCCTGGTGGACCAGTCGGCGGCCGAGTGGCCCTTCTCCAGCCGCAGCCCGAGCACGGTCTCGACCATGGTGCCGAGCCCGACGCGTTCGTAACCGAGCAGCCGGCCGGCCAGCTCGGTGTCGAAGATCTCGCGCGGCTTGAAGCCGACCTCCATCAGGCACGGCAGGTCCTGGGACGCGGCGTGCAGCACGACCTCGGTGCCGGTCAGCGCGGCGTCGAGCGCCGACAGGTCGGGGCAGCCGACCGGGTCGACCAGCGCGGTGCCCGCGCCGGCCCGGCGGAGCTGGACCAGGTAGGCCCGGTTGCCGTAGCGGTAGCCGGAGGCGCGCTCGGCGTCGACCGCCACGGGCCCGGTGCCCGCGGCGAAGGCGTCGACGACCCGCGCCAGCCCCTGCGCGTCGGCGATCACCGGCGGGATGCCTTCGCGGGGTTCGAGCAGGGGCTCGACGATGCGTTCTTCTGTCATGAGCTCACCGACCTCATGACGCTGGTGCTGTCTTGACTGGTGCCCTCACTTCGTACGGTCACTCTCCGGATCATCACGTCGGCGCGGCAGCGCGGCCACGTCGGGCGGGAGCGGCGGGATCCCCGCCGCCAGGCACATGAGGTCGCACCAGGCGGCGACGTGGCCGGTCAGATCCTCCTCGGCGGGCGACCAGGACGCACGCAGCTCGAGCTCGGTCGTGACCGGGTCTTCCGCCTTGTTGCCGAAGCCCTCGGACACGGCTCTAGTCACGGTACCGCCCGCGGCGGAGTAGTCGGCTTCGTGCGCCTCCAGGGCCTCGGTCAGCCAGCTCCACACGACCGGGCCGAGCAGCGGGTCGGAGGTGATCTCCGGCTCCATGTCGGCCCGGACGTAGGCCACCAGCCGGAACGGGCCCTCCCAGCCGCGCTGGCCGTCGGGGTCGTAGAGCAGGATCAGCCGGCCGACCGCGAGCTCGTCGTCGTCGCGGTAGACCGAGGCGCCGATGGCGGCCGAGTAGGGGGCCAGCCGCTGCGGCGCGGGCAGGTCCTCAAGCTCGATCTCCGGCCTGACCTCGCACAGCCGCAGGCTCTCCGCCGCGCGGGTGAACGCGGCGGGCGGCGGTGGCTGGTCACCGAGGGTCATAGCCGAAGCGTAGGTCGAGGACGGACGGAAGGGGACCACGGGGGTGCTCATCCTTGGTGATCAAGCCGCTGCCGTAACCAGCTGGCGGACCGGTCGGGTGGTCTCGGCCGGGCCGAGCAGGATCGCGTGGCCGCATTCGGCGCAGGCCCATTCCGGGCACTCGCCCGGCCCGTGCCCGTCGAAACAGGGCGGCTGTTCGAACAGCCGCTCGCCGGCACAGGCGGCACAGCGTTCGCTGCGACGCTCCGGGGAACTCCACAACGCGGTCATCGCACCAGTCATCGAACCGGGGCCTTTCTTCGGGTCGTGGCTCCGACGTTGGCACGAGCCGCTGACAATTCCCCGCAACGCGCTCGGCGTGTCCCGAAAGTGGTCGCTGAATCGATGCCGCGCGGTGCGTTGGTGAACATTTGGTCCAGTCGAGACCGGCTCTCTGGGCGGCCATGGGGTGTGTTCGACCCGTGTGCGACGCCGCTGCCGGGCAGACCGGTAAACCTTCATCTGGCTATCTGATCATGATTTTGGGTATCCAATGCATGTTTTTCCGACACCTCGCGCCGATGTCCCGGCCGATCGGGGGCCATGGCACCCTTGGAGGGTGAATCTCGCCGACTCAGCCTTCCTGCGCGCCTGCCGCAGGCAGCCCGTCCCGCACACCCCGGTCTGGTACATGAGGCAGGCCGGGCGTTCGCTGCCCGAATACCTGAAGGTCCGCGAGGGTGTGCCGATGCTCACCGCCTGCGCGACGCCCGACCTGATCGTCGAGATCACCATGCAGCCCGTGCGCCGCTACGGCGTCGACGCGGCCATTTTCTTCAGTGACATCGTCGTCCCGCTCAAGGCCATCGGCATCGACCTCGACATCAAGCCGGGCGTCGGCCCGGTCGTCGCCGACCCGATCCGCGACGCGCGCGGCGTGGCGGCCCTTCGGCCGCTGGAGCCCGGCGACGTGCCCTACGTGACGGAGGCCGTCTCGGCGCTGGTCGGCGAGCTGGCCGGCACCCCGCTGATCGGCTTCGCCGGCGCGCCCTTCACCCTCGGCTCCTACCTGATCGAGGGCGGTCCGTCGAAGAACCACGACCGCACCAAGGCCATGATGTACGGCGAGCCGGCCCTGTGGCACTCCCTGATGGAGCGCCTGACCGACATCGTCCTGGAGCACCTGCGCATCCAGATCGCGGCGGGCGCCTCGGCGATCCAGCTCTTCGACTCGTGGGTGGGCGCGGTGGCCCCGGCCGACTACCGCGAGTTCATCCTGCCCCACACCCGGCGCATCTTCGAGGGCGTCACGGGCGTGCCCCGCATCCACTTCGGCGTCGGCACCGGCGAGCTGCTCGGCGTGCTCGGCGAGGCCGGGGCCGACGTCGTGGGCGTCGACTGGCGGGTGCCGCTCGACGAGGCGGCCCGGCGCGTCGGGCCGGGCAAGGCGCTGCAGGGCAACCTCGACCCGGCGATCCTGCTCGCGCCGTGGGAGGTCGTGGAGCGCAAGGCCCGCGAGGTGCTGCGGCGTGGCGCGGCGGCCGAGGGTCATGTGTTCAACCTCGGCCACGGCGTGCTTCCCTCGACCGACCCCGACCAGCTCAAGCGCCTGACCGACCTGGTCCACGAAGCGAGCGCCTGACCGTCAGGCCGCCGACGGCCCAGGCTCGGCGGGCTCGGCCTCGGCGGGCTTCGGGGCGGCCGGGGGAGCGGGGCGGCGCGCGCGGTTGCGCCGCACCAGGAACACCGCCACGGCCACCAGCGGCACCATGACGACCAGCCACGGCAGCAGCGCGCCGAACACGGTCAGCGCCGTCTTGGTGAACGACACCAGCGCCTCCCAGCCGGCCTTCAGCCCGCCGAGGAAGCCCGCCGGCTCCTCGGCCGGGTCCTCGACCACGGCCACCGGCCCGACCAGCCGGAGCGTCAGCGTGGCCATCGCGACCTGGGTGGCCAGCTCCTTCTGCTGGGCCTGCAACGCCTCCAGGTCCGACTCGCGGGAGTTGATCTCCCGCTCCACCTGCAGCACCTGCCCGATGGTGTCGGCCTTCTTCAGCAGCGTGCGCAACGACGCCAGCGACTCCTGGGCCGACTTCAGCCGGCTTTCGACGTCGGCGACCTGGAGGGTGACGTCCTGGGTGCCCTGGTTCATCGAGAGCTGCTTGCCCAGCTCCCTGCCCAGCCTGCCGGTCACGTCGGCGTACCGGGTGGGCGGGATCTTGAACTCCAGCAGGGCCGAGTCCTCGGTGTCGCTGGCGGTGTTGGTCTCCTCCTTCGACAGGTAGCCGCCCGCCGCCGTGACGAGCTGCTTGGCCTGCTGGGCCGCCGAGGTGACCTGTTTGGCCCGTACCGTCATGCTGCCGGTGTAGATGACCTGCCGGTCCTGCTGCTGCTGGGCCAGTTTGACGCCGGAGACCGCGCTGTCGCCGCTCTGCCGCGCGACCCTCTTCTCAGGCGCCGCCTGATCCTGTGCCTCGGGCGCGGCGAGCGCCTGCGAAGACGCCTCCGACGCGCCGGCCGCAGCCACCATGGGCTCGCCGCCGCCGTCGGCGCCGCAGCCTGCGAGCAGCAGGGCGGCACAGGCCGAGAGCGCGATGCCTAACCGGATTCTCCTCATGCCCTCTATGACGGACGGTGGATCACCCCGGTTTGGCGACCTACGTCACGGTACGGTCACGTGCCCCGATCAGCTGGGCGGTCTGCCGAGGCGGTAGCGTCAGGAGACGTGGAAGGCAATCGGGCGCACGTCGTCGTCATCGGCGGTGGGATCTCCGGCCTGGCGGCCGCGTGGTTCCTTCGTCAGGGTACGAGCGAGCAGGTCAAGGTGACCGTGTTGGAGGGCAGCCCCCGCCTCGGCGGCAAGCTGCACGCCTCCGAGGTCGCGGGGGTGAGCGTCGACGCCGGGGCCGAGGCCATGCTGGCCCGGCGGCCGGAGGGCGTCGAGCTGGCCAAGGCCGTCGGGCTGGAGGACGATCTCGTCTTCCCGGGCACCGTGCGGTCGGCCGTCTACTCCAGGGGCGCGCTGCGGCAGATGCCGAAGGGGCACGTCATGGGCGTGCCCGCCGACCTGGCCGAGCTGGCGAAGTCGGGCATCGTCTCGCCCGGCGGCCTGCTGCGCGTGCCGCTCGACCAGATCCTGCCGCCCACGCTGGTGCGCACCGACGTGTCCGTGGCCTCCTACATCCGGGCCCGGATGGGCGGCGAGATCGTCGAGCGCCTGGTCGAGCCGCTGCTCGGCGGCGTCTACGCCGGCCGCTCCGACATGTTGTCGCTGGAGGCGACGATGCCGCAGGTCGCGGCCGTCGCCAGGGCCGAGCGCTCGCTGCTCAACGCCGCCCGGCACATCGTCGAGGAGGCGCCCAAGAACGGCGGGCCGGTCTTCACGACGCTGCGCCAGGGGCTGGGCGGGCTGCCCGAGGCGGTGGCCAAGGCGTCCGGGGCCGACGTCAGGACCGGCGTGACCGTGCGCGAGCTCCACCGCACCGAGCATGGCTGGCGGCTGGTCGCCGGGCCGGTGCCGCAGCCGGAGGTGATCGAGGCCGACGCGGTGATCCTGGCCACGCCGGGGCCCGCCGCCGCCCGCCTGCTCAAGGACGAGGTGCCCAAGGCCGCCGCCGAGCTGGCCCGCATCGAGTACGCCAGCATGGCCGTCGTCACCCTCGCCTACCCGATCGACGCGCTCGCGCAGCCGCCCGGCGGCAGCGGCTACCTGGTGCCGCCGGTCGAGGGCCGGCCGGTCAAGGCGGTCACGTTCAGCTCGGTCAAGTGGCCCCACCTGGCCCAAGATCTGCTGGTCGTGCGCTGCTCGGTCGGCAGGATCGGCGAGGAGCACCTGCTCCAGCGCGACGACGCCGAGCTGGTGTCGCTGGCCACGGCCGAGCTGGCCGACGTCGTGGGCGTGCGCGGCCTGCCGATCGACAGCCGGGTCACCCGCTGGGGCGGCGCGCTGCCGCAGTACAACGTGGGCCATCTCGACCGGGTGGCCCGGGTGCGCGCCGCGGTGTCGGGCGCCGCCGGGCTCGCCGTGTGCGGCGCGGCCTACGACGGCATCGGCGTCCCGGCCTGCGTCGCGACCGCCCGCACCGCCGCGGCCCGGATTCTGGACCACCTGTCGCGACAAGGAGAATGAAGGACATGACAGAGGGCGCGCCGCGGCTGAAGGCCCGCGATCTCAACCAGGTGATCCGTTACACCATGTGGTCGGTCTTCCAGGTGACCGAGCAGGTCCCGGGCAACCGGGAGAACATGGCCGACGAGGTCGAGGAGCTGCTCGGCCAGGCGGCCGGGAAGGACATCGTGACCAGGGGGGTCTACGACGTCGCCGGCTTCCGTGCCGACGCCGACTACATGTTCTGGTGGCACGCGCCCACGCCCGAGGACCTCCAGGACGTCTACTCCCGGTTCCGCCGCACCGGCCTCGGCCGGCACAGCAGGCCGGTCTGGTCGGCGATGGCGCTCCACCGGCCGGCCGAGTTCAACAAGTCCCACATCCCGGCCTTCCTCGCCGAGGAGGAGCCGCGGGCGTACGTGAGCGTCTACCCGTTCGTGCGCTCCTACGAGTGGTACCTGCTGGAGGACTCCGAGCGGCGGGCGATGCTGGCCGAGCACGGCCGGATGGCCCGCGACTACCCCGACGTGCGGGCCAACACCGTGGCCTGCTTCTCGCTCAACGACTACGAGTGGATGCTGGCGTTCGAGGCCGACGAGCTCCACCGCATCGTCGACCTGATGCGCACGCTGCGCGGCGCGGAGGCCCGCCGCCACACCCGCGTGGAGATCCCGTTCTTCACGGGCGCGCGCAAGCCGGTGCAGGAGCTCGTCGCGGCCCTGCCCTAGCGGGTCAGGGCGGCCCGCAGCCGCCACGACCCCAGGGCGAGCAACGCCGCCGCGAAGAGCGCGAGCACGCCGAGCTGCGGCAGGACGTCGGCCACCGTGCCGTCCCTGCGCAGCAGCTCGGCGAAGCCGTCCAGGGCCCAGGCGTGCGGCGTGAGGTGCGCGATCTGCCGCATCGGGCCGGTGAACTGGTCCAGCGGCACCATCGCGCCGCCGATCGCGGCCAGGCCCATCCCGGCCAGCACCCCCACGGACACCGCCTGCTGCGAGGTGCGCGCCACCGCGCCGAGCAACATCGCCGCGCCCCCTCCGACCAGCGAGAACGCCAGCAGCAGGGCCACCGCGCCGACCGGGTCGCCCCAGCGCACGCCGAACAGCAGCCCCGACCCGAGCATGATGACCAGCCCCTGCGCCAGCGCCACGCCGACGCGCCCGGCGGCCTCGCCGAGCAGGATCGCCCGGCTGCCGACCGGGGCGGCGTACATCCGCCGCGACACCCCGAGCCGCCTGGTCTCGATCAGCGCCGACGCGCCGGTCAGCGAGGTGAGGAAGACGAACAGCAGGAGCTGGGACGTGGCGGCGACGTCGAAGCCGGACACCTGCACCGGCCTGACCGGCCCGGTCGTGACCGACTCGACCGTGACGCCCGGCGCGCTGATGCGCCCGATCCTGGCGACGAGGTCGGGGAATGACCCCTCGCGGACGTACGCGGCGGCGCGGGGGGCCACGGTGGCCTGCGACACCACCGACCTGACGGTCGCGCCGAGTTGCAGCGCCGACGGCTCGTTCCTGGCCACGTACGGCAGCTCGACCGGGGTGAAGGCGGCCAGGGCGCGGTCGTAGCCGCCGGGGATGATCAGCGCGGCGGTGAGCGTGCCACGTTCGACGCCGTCGCGGGCCTCGGCCTCGCCGCCGACCCGTACCAGCTCCAGCTCCCCGGACCTGGCCAGCGCCGCGACCAGTTCGGCGGCCAGCGGGCCGTCCCCGGCGGCGACGCCGAGGCGCGGCCTGCCCGTCCCGCCGAACGAGAGCCCGAAGACCAGGATGAGGACGATCGGGAAGACGACGACGGAGAAGATGTTCGTCCGGTCGCGTACGAGCCTGACCAGGTTGACCCAGACGATGGCTGTCACAGGCGGAACATCCTCTCCGTCCGCGACAGTGCCAGTCCGAGCGTGACGACGGCGAAGCCGAGCAGCGCCAGCACCGGCACGAGCGGCACGACGGGCGCGTTCACGCCGTGCAGGTCGGCCAGGCCGCGCATGAACCAGCGGTGCGGCGTGACCAGGCTCAGCGTCGCCAGCGCGCCGCCGGTCTGCTGGATGGGGACGAGCACCCCGCCCAGCACGCCGAGCAGCATGGCGGCCACCGTCTCGGCGTTGCCCGCCTGCTCGGCCGTCCTGGCCACGGTCACGACCAGGGCCATCACCCCGTTGGCGGCCAGCACGCCGGCCACGATGAGCAGCCCGAGCCCGACCGGCGACCCCCAGTCCGCGCCGAGCAGCAGCGACGAGGCGGCCAGCAGCACGGTCATGCTGACGACGCCGACCACGACCCCGGTCAGCAGCTTCGCCAGCGCGATCGTGAGCCGGGGGACCGGCGCGGCGAGCAGGCGGGCGAGCGTGCCGTCGCGGCGTTCGTCCAGGATCGAGCTGAATCCGAACTGCACGGCGAAGAACAGGAAGAACACCGCGATCCCGGCCTGGAACCCCTCGGCCAGCGTGAGCTGCCGCCGGTCGGCCGTCAGATCGGTGACCGTGACCGGCGGGGGCACCGCCGCGGCCTGCTCCGGGGTTCCGCCGCCCTTGGCCGCCAGGGCCACCTGGACGTAGCGCACGTCGGAGGCGAAGGAGTCGGCGATCGACCGGGCCACGAACGCGCCGATGCGGTCGTCCACGTCGCCGATCACCCGGATGGTGGCCTTGTGTCGGGTCTGGACGGCCTGGCTGAAGCCCGTGGGGATGACGTAGGCCGCCTGCGCCTGGCCGCCGTCCACGATCGCCCGTGCCATGGTCTCGTCGTCGGCGCCGCGCAGCCTGACCACCCCGGCCTGCTCCAGCGGGCGCAGGACGCGGCCGGTGAACGTCGTCGCGATCGGCCCCCGGTCCAGGTCCGCGACCGCGAACGTGACCGGCTGCTGGGCGTCCACGTCCCGGAAGACCACGCTGAAGACGGCCGCCAGCCCGAACGGCACCACGAATGCCAGCAGCAGCAGCGACCGGTCCCTGAGCCGCTGGCGCAGGTCCTTACCCGCGATGAGGAGAATCGTGCGCACATCAGCCTCCCGGGTCCGGATCCGGTTCGAGCGGGAGTGTGCGGATGGGGGTCTCGATGGTCGGGTCCGGTTCGAGCGGGAGTGTGCGGATGGGGGTCTCGATGGTCGGGTCCGGTTCGAGCGGGAGTGTGCGGATGGGGGTCTCGATGGTCGCGTCCGGATCGAGCGGGAGCGGGCGCATGTCAGTCCCGTAGGGCTTTGCCGGTGAGGTGCAGGAAGACCGACTCCAGGTCCGGCTCGGCGACCTCGACCGCCCGTACGGCCACGCCCGCGTCGGCGGCCGCGGCCAGGATGCGCGGCAGCGACCTCCGGGCGTCCTCCACCGTGAGCTCGACGCGTCCCTCGCGGCCGCCGGCCTCGCGCACCCCGGGCAGCGCCGCCAGCGCGGGCAGGGCCTGGGCGGCGTCGGCGGTCAGCGTGATGCGGTCCAGCTCGCCCACCAGGCCGACCAGCTCCCTGCGGGTGCCCTCGGCCCTGATCCGGCCCAGGTCGATGATGCCGATGCGGTCGCAGAGCCGTTCGGCCTCCTCCATGTAGTGCGTGGTGTAGAGCACCCCGACACCCTCGCCGGCCAGCGCCGCGACGCTCTCCAGGATGGCGTTGCGGCTCTGGGGGTCCACGCCGGCGGTGGGCTCGTCCAGGATGAGCAGGGGCGGCCGGTGCAGCAGGCCGACGCCGATGTTGAGCCGCCGCTTCATGCCGCCCGAGTAGTCCTTGACCCGGTCGTCGGCGCGCTCGGCCAGGCCGACGAGCTCCAGGACCTCGCCGACGCGGGTGCGGACGTCCCCTTTGCGCAGGCCGTGCAGCCGGGCGAAGAAGCGCAGGTTCTCGCGGGCGCTGAGGTCGGGGTAGAGCGCGAGGTCCTGCGGGACGTACCCGAGGCGCTCCTTGCCCCAGGAGCTTCTGGTGTCGTGGATGCGGCCGGCCACGCGCACCTCGCCGCCGTCGCGTTCCAGGATGCCGGCGATCATGGAGATCGTGGTGGTCTTGCCCGCGCCGTTGGGGCCGAGCAGGCCGTACGTCTCACCGGCGGCGATGGTGAAGCTGACGTCGTCGACCGCGACGAGGTCTCCGAACGTCTTGCGCAGGCTCTGACATTTCAGGATCTCGTCCTGGGCCACAGGAGCAGTGTCGTGCCGGACGGCCAGGAAGATCAAGACCAACTTGACGATCTCCCTGCATTGATCTATCCCCTTTGTCACAATCGAGGATGAATTCCCTCGGGTGGCGTGACGTCGGTGGCACGGTCCACGAGGGGGCGAGGAGGGCGGGGTGGAGCAGTCCGCGGAAGGGCCGCGCCCCGGACGGCGCCGCGCGACGGGCCGCCACGCGGCGTTACGGGAATCGGGACGCGCCGACAGCCTGACCGGCGAACAACCGACTGACCCTCGACCGACCCGCGAGCGGGCGACCAGCGAGCGGGTGGAGGTGCAGGCGGGGCGTGGGCGGCATGGACGGCGACGGCGCGGGCGTACGGGGAAACGCGGCCTGACGGCGGGTGCGATCGCGCTGGCCGGCGGGGTCGCGCTGCTCCTCGGCCTGAACGGCGCGCTCGGCGGTACGGTGACCGCCCTGGGAGTCCAGGCCGGCGCGGAAGGCGACACGGCCCGGCAGGACCCGGCGGCCGACAGCCGCGTCCCGGCGAACCCCGGCCGGGCGCCGGCGAACGGCAAGGGCGCCGCGGACGCCCGCGAGCAGCAGAAGGGCGAGGCCCGGCCGAGCACATCGCCCACGGACTCCGGAGGCTCCGGCGCCCCCGCCCAGACCGGCACGGCCGATCCCGCCGGGAAGCCCGGCGCGGAGTCCGCCGCGAAGCCGGACGCCGTCCCGGGAAAGGCCGACACCGTCCAGGGGACGACCGACACCGGCGACGCCGAGGTGAGCGTCCCCGAAGCCGACGCCCCGGCCGGTCACAAAACCGACGACTCCGCCGGTCGCAAGGACGACTCCGCCGGCCGCAAGCGCGGCGACTCGGCGGGCTTCAAGGCGGACGGGCCGTCGCGGCACACCGACCGGGAGGCCGCCGAGTACTTCCGCGCCCGTTGGGGCCCCGGCGACAAGGCGATGAAACACCTCAAGGACATCCGCACCATAGGCGGATATCTACGCATCTACACGAACCTGCCGGACTCAGCCGACAACTCGCGCACGGCCATCACGCTGTGCAAACGCGGCCTGGAATTCCTGCGGGCGAACGGCGTGAAGCGTCCGATCGTCTTCGTGCAGGCGGAGTTCGGCGAGAACGGGAACCCCGTCCTCGCCAACATCCTGGGCCCGTCCGACCGCAGCTGCCGTGTCACCTACCCCCGGCCGAACTGACCCGTGGCCGGACTAGCGCACCCGGACCCGCGTCTTCGCGCACACTTCACACCGCTGGGTCATGACACGTCCGATCGTCTCAATCGTCATCCAGCGGTGGCGAAGATGGACCCGGCCCACGAAGAGGCCCCTACCCCCCGTGGGCGATCGGTACGCTCTGTCGGTGATCGATCACCCCTTGGGTTCGAGCCGCAATGAGAGCGAGTTGATGCAGTAACGATCGTCGGTCGGCGTCGCGTAGCCCTCGCCGTGGAAGACGTGACCGAGGTGGGAGTCGCAGCTCGCGCAGCGCACCTCCGTGCGCGTCATGCCGTGACTGCGGTCCTCGATCAGCCTCACCGCCTCCGACTCCGACGGCTCGAAGAAGCTCGGCCAGCCGCAGTGCGACTCGAACTTCGTGTCGGACCGGAACAGCTCCGCGCCGCAGGCGCGGCACGAGTACACGCCCTCGGTCTTGGTGTCGACGTACTCCCCCGTGAACGGGCGCTCGGTCCCGGCCTCCCTGAGCACGTGGAACTCCTCAGGAGAAAGCCTGGCCCGCCATTCGGCCTCGCTCTTGACCACCTTGTCCATGTGTCCAGACTACGAGATCCGGCAAAAAGAGATCTCCGCAGGGTGAAGCATCCTTTCTCGGCCGAATTCGCGTCTTTGTCGGTAAGGGGGTGTCATCGCCTCCTGCCAAGGGGTGAGATCGTCCGCGGCTCGCCGTAGCGGCACAGCCCACGCCCGTGCTGGCGCCGCCGGCGACCGGAGATGGCCGGCCGGGTGGCGCGCCAGCGCCCGGAACGGCGAAGGATGATCTTAGGTCCGTCCCGTCGAGCCCCGGTCCCGCCACCGACGCGGCTCCGGGACGGGCCCACCTCTTTTGTCGGGGCGGGGGAGTAGGTTCGGTGGCATGGCATCGCCGTTCATAGAGCTCGAGGTGGGGGAGCGGACCGTCAAGGTCACCAATCCCGACAAGGTCTACTTCCCGGAGATCGGGGCGACAAAGCGGGAGCTGGTCGAATATTACGTAAGCGTCGGCGAGGGTGCCCTGCGCGCGCTCCGAGACCGGCCGACCAACATCAAGCGCCATCCCGACGGCGTCCAGACCGAGGCCATCTACCAGAAGCGCATGCCGCCCAGGCACCCCGAGTGGCTGCAGTCGGTCACGGTCACCTTCCCCAGCGGCCGCACCGCCGACTCGCTCCGGGTGACCGAGGTCGCCGCGATCGCCTACTGCGCCAACCTGGGCACGATCGACTTCCACCCCTGGCAGGTGCGGGCCGCCGACGTCGAGCACCCCGACGAGCTGCGCATCGACCTCGACCCGCAGCCTGGCCTGGAGTTCGACGCGGCGCGCCGGGCCGCCGAGCGCACCCGCGAGGTGCTCGACGAGCTGGGCATGACGGGCTTCGTCAAGACCTCGGGCAACCGCGGCGTGCACATCGCGGTGCGCATCGAGCCCCGCTGGGACTTCGTCCAGGTGCGGCATGCCGGCATCGCCCTGGCCAGGGCGGTCGAGGCGCGCGACCCGAGCCTGGTGACCACCGCCTGGTGGAAGGAGGAGCGCGGCGACCGCGTGTTCGTCGACTTCAACCAGAACGCCAGAGACCGCACGGTCGCCAGCGCCTACTCCGTCCGGGCCCGCCCGCACGCCCCCGTCTCGACCCCGCTGACCTGGGACGAGCTGGCCGACGCCGATCCGCGCGACTTCGACATCCGCACCGTCCCGGCCCGCTTCGCCAAGCTGGGCGACGTGCACGCGGCCATCGACGACCAGGCGTACTCGATCGAGCCCCTGCTGGAGATGTACGCCGCCGACGATCGCGGCGACCTGCCCTACCCGCCCAACTACCCGAAGATGCCGGGCGAGCCCAAGCGCGTCCAACCCAGCAAGGCCAGACCCGACACAGGGGAGTGACCCGCGGCCGGCCCCTGTCGCCGAGGCAGGGTCCTGTCGCCAAGGGGGTGACGGCGAAAAGCCGGCCCCGTCGCGGAGGCCGGCCTTTTCGCGGGAGCCGGTCAGCAGGTGTCGGCTCCGTCGAAGGTGCGCACGCCGCGCGGCACGCGCGAGTAGATGGTCTCGCCGGGGTCGACGGTCTGGCACGCGCCGTCGGTCCCGTGCGCCCAGATGATCTTCAGCCTGAGCCGGCCCTCGCAGTCGTTGCGGGCGTAGCCGGTCTTGGTGATGGTGCCGGTGCTCTGCCAGACGGTCACGCACGACGGCGCGTTACCGGCCGGCGCGGCGGCCCAGGCCGGCAACGTGCTGAAGGTGCAGCACGCGACGGCGAGGGTGGTGAGGGCTGCTCGGGTGGCTGGGCGCATATGCGATGTCCTTCCGTTCCAGCCTCGGCCAGGCGGCTGCCTGGGCAGGGGGCGAGGTGGAGACATAAGCGAACATCTCAGACTGGTAACGGCGGTGGCGATCGTGTCAGGGCACAGGATGAGAGCCGCAGGTCTGGGCGTGTCGCGTGTAACACCGCGACGGCGTTCCCGAAAATATGGTCGAGTCCCCACAAAGACCTGCGCGCCTTCCGCATGACGAAACGCTGCGAACGGCATGACGGCAGATGTCATGCGCCTCCGGCCGAACTTGTCAGGCGTTTCCCGCATCGAAACGGTCATGAACTCAAGCGCCACGCACAAGAACAGCCCGACGGCCCGCCGGCTCCTCGTCTGGGCGTCGACCGTCGCCCTGTCGGCCTCACTGGCGCCGATCCTCGCCACGGGCGCCGCCTCCGCCGCGACCGGCCGGGCGACGGACCCCTTCCGGGGCGTCGACTGGGCGCCCGTCGTGGAGCGCGCCCTCCACTGCCCCAAGCCGGGGCCGAAGGACAAGTGGTACGTCGTCCGCGCCCGCGTCGCCGCCGTCGGCGACCTCACGCGTGACGGACGGCCCGAGGCCGTCGTGGTCTCGTCCTGCCCGAGCCCCACGGCGGGCAACCCGATGATCGCCTTCGTCTACGACGGCGCCTCCAAGCGCTCGGCCCCGCGGCTGATCGGCGAGCTGGGCAAGAACCGCTACTTCAAGACCCAGAGCGTCACCATCCAGCAGGGCCAGGTGCGCCTGAGCGGCAAGGTGCTCAGCGACCGGGCTCCCCGATGCTGCCCCGACCTGCTCGTCCGCCAGACCTACAAGTGGACCGGCAAGGCGTTCCAGCGGACGTCCGAGAAGCTGACCCGCATCTCCTGACGTGCGGCCCGCGCCGGGCGTGAGAGCCGCACGGCCGGACCCGGCGCCTGGGACGGGACCCGACGGCCCGGCCGTGCGGCGGCACAAGAGGTGCGGCCGAGAAACGAAGGTAACGCGCACATCTCCCGCTGAGGGAGGAATCGGATATCTGATTTCCGCTCGCGGTAGAGGATTCTCCCCTCAGGTAGAAGAAATCTCATCCTGGGTGGAATCGCCGAAGCACCCGTCCAGGACGAGCCGGGACGGGTGCGGAACGTCGGTTCAGCGGCGCACGAGATGATGTGGCGCCAGCTCGCGGGTCTCGCCGCGTTCCAGGTAGACCACGCGGTCGGCCAGGCCCACCTGCTCGATGTGGTGCCGGAAGTCGTCCAGCGGCGAGCTGAAGACGCCGTAGTCGTCGAAGTGCACCGGCACCACCGTGTGCGGGTTGATCAGGTCGACCCAGGTCGCGCCCTGCTCGCCGTCCATGGTGACGAGCAGCGTGCCGAGCAGGCGGGTGCCGCCCAGGTGCACGAGGGCCAGGTCGACGTCGGGGAAGCGGCGCGGGATCGCCTCCAGGCGGCGGTCGAGCAGCGTGTCGCCGCTGATGTGCAGGCGCAGCTCCACCAGGCCCTCGGGGCCGCGGAACTCCAGCATCGTCCCGATCACCGGCGGCAGCAGCGCCTCCGCCGGGCCGGGCGCGTGCCTGGCGGGCAGGGCGGTGACGGTCACGCTGCCCTGCGGGCCGTTCAGCTCGTGCTGCTCCCACACCTCCAGGCCCGTGCTGCGGCCGAAGCCGCGGCGGCGCAACGTGCGCGCCGCCTGCCGGGTGGTGATGATCTGGGTGTCCGTGTCCAGCCCCTTCTCGGTCACCCGGTCCCAGTGGTCCCCGTGCAGGTGCGACAGCACCACCGCGTCGACGGGCGGCAGGTCCGACACGTCGATGGCCGGGTCCTTCAGCCGCCGCGAGCTCAGGCCGTAGCCCAGGTAGGCTCGCTGGCCGCGGTGCAGGAAGTTGGGATCTGTCAGCAGCGTGAAGCCGTTGTAGCGGATCAGCGTGGTCGCGTTGCCGATGAACTGCAGGCTGCCCTTCATTGTGCTCACCCCGGATACGGCGGGTGCTGGCCCGGGGGCACGCCGCCGCCCTTGCCGCCGCCCTTGTGTCCCTTGTCGCTGCCGTGCGGCCGCCCGGCCCGCTTGCCGCCGCTCTTGGACTCCGGCACGGCGTCGGTGGATTTGGAGTTCGCGCCGGACTTACCCGACCGGCGAAGTTCGGGCTGTTGCGGATTACTCATGGCTTTTATCCCCCTTTGCGGCTTATCACCTACCTCGCACCTCCGCCGCCAAACCCTCCGCCCGCCGACGGCTACCGGGTCAGGCCCGCGTCGTGGGCGATCAGGCCCGCCTGGGTGCGGTTGAGGCAGCCCAGCTTGTCCAGCAGGCGGGACACGTACCCCTTGACGGTGGGTTCGGCCAGGTGCAGGCGGGCGCCGATCTGCGCGTTCGACAGCCCTTCGCCGAGGCACGCCAGCACCTCGCGCTCGCGTCCGGTCAGCGACTCCACCAGCTCGCGGGCGCGGGCGCGCGCCGGGTCCGCCGCCGTCGAGGCCGCCACCAGCCTCCGGGCGGCGACCGGCGACAGCACGGTGTGCCCCTCGGCGGCCACCCGGACGAGCCCGATCAGGTCCTCCGGAGGCGTCGACTTGACCAGGAAGCCGCAGGCGCCCGCGCGCAGGGCGCGCAGCACGTACTCGTCGGCGTCGAACGTCGTCAGCACCACGACGACCGGCGGACGGGGCAGCTCGCCCAGGCGTTCGATGGCGGTGAGCCCGTCCAGGCCGGGCATGCGCAGGTCCATGAGCACGACGTCCGGACGGCTGCGCACGACCGCCTCGATGCCGGCGGCGCCGTCGTGGGCCTCGTCCACGACCTCGATGTCGGGCGCCGAGCCGAGGATGGTGCGCAGGAAGCGGCAGACCATCGGCTCGTCGTCCACGACCACGACCCTGATCATGTGGCCACGTACGCGGGGAGGACGGCCTCGACGCTGAACCCGCCGTCGTCGGCGGGCCCGGCGCGCAGTGTGCCGTGCACGACCTCGACCCGCCGCCGCAGGTTGGCGATGCCGAGGCCGGAGCCGGTCCCGGCCAGTGGGCCGCCGGGCAGGCCGGTCGGCGGGGTGTTGCGCACGGTGAGCCGCACCTGGGCCTGGCCGTACTCGATGCGCACCTCCACCCGCGCGCCCGGCGCGTGCTTGCGCACGTTCGTCAGCGCCTCGCGCACGATCCGGTACGCCGTGCGCCCCACCACCGGCGAGGCCAGCGCCCGGTCGCCCTCCTCGACCAGCTCGGCCGGGGTGCCCACGGAGGCGGACTCGGCGACCAGCGCGGCGAAGTCGGCCGCCGACGGCGGCGCGTCCGGCTCCGGCGCGGTGCGCAGGAGGCCGATCACGTCCCGCAGCTCGTCGAGCGCCTGGCAGCCCGCGGCCCGCAGCTCCTCGGCGGCCTGCCGGGTCTGCTCGTCGCCCGCGGTCACCCGCAGCGCGCCGGCCTGCAACACCATGAGGCTCACCCGGTGGGTGACGACGTCGTGCATCTCGGCGGCCAGCCGGGCGCGCTCCTCGGCGCGGGCCTGCTCGGCCAGCAGGTGCCGCTCGCGTTCGGCCCGTTCGGCGCGCTCGGTCAGCATCCTGATCACCCGCCGCCGTCCGTCGAGGTAGAGCGCGAGCAGCGGCCCGACGGCCGTGCGCAGCACCCCGTTGACGAGGACGCCCACCGACGGCTCCCACACCCGCGCGATCACCAGCGTGTACACGGCCAGCGCGGCGAGGGCGACCCGCCGGTCCCGGCGGTAGACCGGCCCGTACGCCGCCGCGATGGTCGCGAACGGCGCCCACACGTTCCCCGGTCCGGCCGGGACCAGCACCCCGCCCGGCGAGATCAGCAACGTCAGCACCAGCGTGAACGTCCCCAGGACGGCCAGGACCGTGAGCGGCGCCCGGCGGCGGGCCACCAGCGACAGGCAGACGGCCGCCTGGACCGCCAGCAGCCCCCAGGCGAGCGGGCCCGGACGCTCGGGCCACCACGTGAGGCCGAGCAGCGTCGAGCCGGTGTCGAGCAGTGCGAAGCCGACCGCGATGACCACGTCCAGCACGAGGGAACGGCGACACGCCCCTGCACTCATGCCGCAAACGCTATGACATCCCTGTATGCCGTAGATATCGGGCAAGTCGGAATGCATACGAAAGTCGCACGCGCTCCCTCCGAACGTCGCCCCCACGACCGACGGCCCGCCCTGCCGGACGGCCGTCCCGCCGCCGTGCAATGGACCCATGACGAACCTTCCCCCGCTGGGCCGCTACGAGATCGACGTCGAGAACTCCGCGATCCGCTTCACCACCAGGCACCTGTACGGCCTCGGCCGCGCCCGCGGCACGTTCGACGTCAAGGGCGGCACCGTGGACGTGGCCGAGCCGCTCGCCGACTCCCGCGTCCGCGTGGAGATCGACGCCGCCGGCTTCCACACCGGCAACCACCGGCGCGACGAGACCGTCCGCTCGGCCCGCTTCCTCGACGTCGCCCGCAACCCGGTCATCACCTTCACCGGCGGCCACACCGACGGCGAGACGCTGACCGGCACGCTCACCGTCGCCGGCGTCGAACAGCCGCTCACCCTCACCGTCGAACGCTGCGACGTGACCCCGAACGGCTTCACCGTCGTCGTCGCCGCCCGCGTGGACCGCACCGCCTTCGGGGTGACCGCCATGCCCGGGCTCGCCGCGCGTCACCTGACGATGTCGGCCGAGGTCAGATGCGTGCGGGCGGGCGTCAAGGATCGCGGGGAAGACCGAGCGCGCGCTCGGCGATGATGTTGAGCTGCACCTCGGTGGTGCCGCCGCCGATGGTGAAGGCCCGGGTGGCCAGGATCATGCGGTTCCAGTGACGGTCGGACGGAACCAGCGACCAGCAGAACTCCGAGATCGCCTGCGCGTGCCGCATGCCGAGCAGCTTGCGCACGCTGGAGGCGGGCCCGGGGTCGGCGCCGGCCAGCCTGGACAGCGTCACGCGCAGCCCGAGCGCCGAGATCGCCTGCCCCTCGGCCCACAGGCGGCCCGCCTGCTCGCGTCGCGACTGCCGCAGCGGCGGCAGGCCGCCGATCAGCCGGATCATGTCGGTGTGCTGAGAGCCGGGTCCCCAGGAGTCGCCGAGCGCGACCCGTTCGTGGGAGAGCGTGTCGCGGGCCACCCGCCAGCCGCCGTCCACCTCGCCGACCACCAGGTCGTCCGGGACGAAGACGTCGTCGAGGAAGACCTCGTTGAAGATCTCGTCCCCGTTGATCTCCTTGAGCGGCCTGACGGTGACGCCGGGGGCGGACATGTCCACCAGGAAGTACGTGATCCCCTCGTGCTTGGGCCTGTCGGGTGAGGTGCGGGCCAGGCAGATGCCCCAGTGGGCGTGCTGGGCGAGGGACGTCCAGATCTTCCGGCCGTTCAGCGACCAGCCGCCCTCCACGCGGGTGGCCCTGGTCGACAGGCCGGCCAGGTCGGACCCGGCGCCCGGCTCGCTGAACAGCTGGCACCACACGAGCTCGCCGGTGAACGTCCTCGGCAGGAAACGTTCCTGCTGCTCGCGGGTGCCGTACGTGACGATGGACGGGACCGCCCAGGCGGCGATCCCCAGGTTGGGGCGTTTGAGGTCGCGGAACTCCTGGTGGATGATCACCTGTTCCAGCGGCGTGGCCGCGCGCCCCCACGGCCTGGGCAGATACGGCATGATCCAGCCCTCGCGGGCGAACCGGCCCAGCCGGGCGAGCGGCTCCTCGCGCCGCAGCGACCCGGCCTCCGCCTTGATCGTCTCCCTGAGGGGGGCGGACTCCTCGGGCAGGTCGGGCTCCATCGCCCGGCGGACGCCCGCGAGGGCCAGCTCGGCGACCTGCTCGGCCCACGGTCCCGGGTCCCCGGCGAGCATGCGGCCGGACAGGGCGCGGCGATAGTGGCGGTGGGCGTCGTGCTCGAAGGTGTAGCCGATGCCGCCGAGCACCTGGATGGCGTCGGCCGCGCAGCGCACCGCCGCGTCGGGCCCCAGCACGGCCGCCACCCCGACGGCCAGCCTCGCCTCGCCGCCGAGCACACGCGGTCCGTCCTCGCGCGGTCCGTCCGGGTGGGGGCTGTCCGAACGGGGGTGGTCGAGGGCGCGGGCGGCGTCCCAGACGGCGGCGCGGGCCTGCTCAAGGGCCACCAGGGCGGCGGCCACCCGGTGCTTGACGCCCTGGAACTGGCCGATCGGGCGGCCGAACTGCTCGCGCACCTTGGCGTGGGCGGCGGCCGTGCCGACCGCCCAGGCGGCGGTGCCGCACGCGTCGGCGCCGAGCAGCACCGCGGCCAGCTCCCGCACCGGCACCGGGCCGAGCACCCGCTCCGGCGGGATGGCGCGGACCAGGCGGTCCGTCGGCACCCCGCGGGCCGTGACCGTGCAGAGGTCCCGGTCCAGATCGACGCCCTCGGCGGATTCGGCGGTCACGTCCGCACGGTCCAGCAGCGCCCACCCGTCGCCGTGCGGCACGAGGAACAGGTCGGCCCCGGCCGCCCCAAGGGCGACCGGCCCGAGGACGACGGCCGCCGTCAGCGACCCGTCGGCCAGCCCGCGCAGCAGGCCGGGCGCGGGGGCCCGGGACCGGGCGAGCGCCGCCGAGGCCAGCACGACCGGCAGGTACGGCCCCGCCACCCGCAACTCGCCCAGCACCTCCACGGCCACGCACAGCTCCACCAGCCCGTACCCCTGCCCGCCGTGCTCCTCCGGCAGGTGCAGCCCCAGCAGCCCCTGCCCGGCCAGCGCCCGGTGCTCGACGGTACGCCCCGCCAGCCCCCGTACGGAGGCCGCCAGCGCCCGGTGTTCCTCGGTCAGCCCGATCCCCATGGACGCACACTAGAACGATATTCGGTCGATCTCCAGCGCCCCGGAAAACCGTTGGCGCGCGACCGCCGGGGATGGTTACCCTCGCAACTGTCCCGTTCGGCGCGATTTCTGGAGGTGGGTTGATGCCCGGCACCGCGCCCAGCGCGCCTCTCCGTGCCACGGGTGTGCCCCGCCTTCCCTGAGAGCCAGAGGACCGGCTTCCGAAAGGGTCAAGGCCTCAGAAGGACCGGACCACCTGTCGCACCAGCGTGCCTGTGAGGCCCGCTCGGCGCTCCCTTGCTGCCTTTTCTCGTACCAAGATCCGGCAAGGAGAACCCAGGTTGTCTGCCAACGGCAAACCTCGTTCCATCATCAGCACCGACACCTTCGCGTGCGTCCGCTGCGGCCTGACCGTCGCCGCGCACGCCCCCGACGGCGCCCGCCGCAACCACTGCCCGAGCTGCCTGCACTCGCTGCACGTGCTCGACCGGGTGGAGGGCGGCCCGTCGGAGTGCCGGTCGCGGATGAACCCGATCTCCATCGCGGTGCTCCGCACCGGCGACTGGATGATCATCCATCGCTGCTCGCGCTGCGGCGAGCTGACGTCCAACCCGATCTGCGGGGACGACAACCAGCTCATCCTCATGCGCATGGCCGTACGCCCGCTCGCACAGCCGCCGTTCCCGCTCGAAGCGTTCGGCGACCTGTGACATGCCCAGGAAGAACCCTGGCCGGGTCAGGCCGCAACAGCCCAAGGCCGTACAGCGGGGCGAGCGCGGCGACGCGTTCCGCTGCGTCGGCTGCCGGCTGGACGTACCGATGGACGCGCCGGGAACGGCGCACCGCAACCACTGCCCGCACTGCCTGACCAGCCTGCACGTCGACCACCGGATCCCGGGGGACCGGCGGGCGGGCTGCCGGGGCCCGATGGCGGCGCTGAGCGTCACCGTGAGGCCGGACGGGGAGTGGCTGATCATCCACCACTGCCAGGCGTGCGGCGGGCTCAGCGCCAACCGCATCGCCGGCGACGACAACGCGCTGGCCCTGCTGCGCATCGCCGTCCGGCCGCTGTCCGACAGCCGCCTGCCGGTCAACGCGCTGCTGGCGCTGTGAAGACGCGTTCTGCGTGAGACGCGCCTCTGAGACGCGTTCTGTGAGGCGCGCCTTGTGAGGCGCGTTCGTGAGACGGCGGGTCGTCCTTCGGGGCGGCCCGCCCCTCGCGTCGGCCTAGTCGTCCCCGAACTCCAGGCGCAGGGCCAGCGTGAAGTCGGTCACCGCCTCCTCGTGGCGTTCCATCTCCTGGAAGATCTCGCCGCGCACCCGGTAGGCCCAGATGTACTCGGGGTCCAGCTCGACGGCCCGGTCCAGGTCGCGCAGCGCGGCCTCGTTGTCGCCCATCTCGCTCAGCACCGCGCCCCGGCTGCCGTACGCCCGGTCGTTGTCGGGGTCCAGCTCGACCGCGCGGTTCAGGTCGGCCAGCGCCTCCTGGTACCGGTCGATCATGCGTAGCGCCTCGCCGCGCCGGCTGAGCGCCCGTACGTGGTCGGGGTCGGCCGCCAGAGCCCTGGTGTAGTCGTCGATGGCCTCGCTGTAGAGGTGCATGCGCTGGTACAGGTCGCCGCGCGCCACCCACGAGTACGCCAGCTCCTCGTTCAACGCGATGATCTTGGCGTGCTCGTCCAGGGCCTCGGCCAGCCGGTCCATGTCCACCAGGGCGTCGGCCTTGGCCTCCAGGATCCACAGGGACTCGGGGGCGAGGGTGAGGGCGTGGTCGAAGTCCTCCATCGCCTCCTCCAGCCGGCCGAGCGCCGCGTACGCCTGGCCGCGCGAGCCCAACGCGTACGCGCTGTCGGGCTCCAGTCTCAACGACTCGTCGAAGTCCGCCAGGGCGGCCTCGTACCGCTCGATGACCCGATGGCTCTCACCGCGCAGCCGCCAGGCGCGGGCGTTGTCCGGGACCAGCGCTATCGACTCGGTCAGATCGGCGATAGCGGCCTCGTGCCGCGACAGCGCGATGTACGATTCGGCTCGGCTGCGCAACACTGACGCGCGCGACTGGGCGGCTGCCTCGGTCAGCTCGGTCAGCTCGGACTGGTCGTTGATCCCCTCGCTCATGGAGGGAATCTATCTAACTAAATCTGGATGATGGCCGCCTTTTCGCGGGTGTACTCCAGGACCGAGTCGTGGCCGTACCCGCTGTCCTTCACGCCGCCGAACGGCAGGCCCGGAGGCATCTGGCGGTAGGTGTTCACCCACACGGTCCCGCTCTGCAGATCCCGTACGAACCGGTGCGCCCGCCCGAGGTCCCGCGTCCACACCCCGGCCGCCAGCCCGTACGGCGAGTCGTTGGCGATCTCCAGCGCCTGCTCGTCGCCGTCGAACGGGATGGCCACCGCCACCGGCCCGAAGATCTCCTCCTGGCAGATGCGCAGGCCGTTGTCCTCGGTCGTGTAGAGCGTGGGCGCCACCCAGTAGCCGCCCGGCAGGCCGGGCACCACCTCGGCCCCCGACCGTCCGCCGAAGACCAGCTCGGCCCCCTCCTTCTCGGCCGTCTCCAGGTACGACCGCACCCGCTCGAACTGCCCGGCCGACACGATCGGGCCCATGGACGTGGCCAGGTCGAGGGGGTCGTCCAGGACCAGCCCGGCGCAGATGTGCCTGATCCGCCCGAGCAGGTCGTCCCAGATCGACCGGTGGACGAGGATGCGCGAGCCGGCCACGCACACCTGCCCGGCGTTGCCGGTGTAGACCGAGTTCACCGTGACGCCCTGTGCGGCGGCGTCCAGGTCGGCGTCGGGGAAGACGATGTTGGGCGACTTGCCGCCCAGTTCGAACGTCAGCGGCTTCAGCGCGTCCGCCGAGGCCCGGGTGATGGCCTGGCCGGTGGCCGTGGAGCCGGTGAGGCTGACCTTGGCGACGTCCCGATGCCGGACGAGCGCGTCGCCGACCTCCTCGCCGAGCCCGCTGACGATGTTCAGCACGCCGGGCGGGAACACCTCGGCCAGCAGCTCACCCAGCCGCAGCACCGACGCGCTCGCCTGCTCGGCGGGCTTGACGATCACCGTGTTCCCGGCGGCCAGGGCGTAGGCGGCCTTGGCGGAGAAGGTGGAAATGGGGGAGTTCCAGGGGATGATGCAGACCGCCACCCCGTACGGCTCGCGCCGCGTCAGCCCCAGCGTGTCGGGGCCGAGCAGGACGGTGTCGCCCTTGACCGCGTCCAGGCACTGCCCGGCGGCGAGCTGCCACAGGTACGCCATGCCCGGCAGGTCCTTCTTGAGCGTGTCGCGCAGGATACGGCCGTTGTCGCGGGTCTCCAGCCGGGCCAGTTCCTCGGCGTGCCGGCCGAACAGCTCCGACACCTTGCGCAGGAAGTGCGCCCGGCCCAGCGCGGGCATGGCCGACCAGGAGGGGAAGGCCGCCCGCGCCGCCGCCACCGCGGCCTCGGCCTCCCGTGCGCCACTGGCCGGGATGCTCGCCCACGCCTCGCCGGTGGCGGGGTTGACGGTGTCCATCGTCCGGTCCGCGGGGACCAGCTCGCCGCCGATGAGATTGCGATACTCAGGCACGAGCCCAAGCATATGCTTGCTTGCCAGCGATGGGCCAGTCCTGGATGGCTCGGGGCATAATGGTCTTCCGTGAAGATTGAGCTGACCTGGCCGGAAACCGCCGACGAACCCGTGCTCGCCGCCGTCCACCGCGTGCTGCACGCCGTCGTCGAGCTGGGTGGCGCCGTCGGCTACCTGGCGCCGCCCACCCGGGACGAGACCGACCCCTGGGTGCGGGCCGCGCTCGCGTCGGCGGCGAACGGCGAGGGCCGCCTCGCCCTCGCCACGGTCGACGGCACGGTCCAGGCCATGGGGGTCTGGCGCCGCGGCCAGGAGGCCGTCTTCCGGCACTCCGGCGAGATCGGCAAGGTCATGGCCCACCCGGAGGCGCGCGGGCTCGGTCTCGGCCGGCTGGTCGTGTCCGGCCTCGCGGACGACGCCCGCGCCGCCGGCATCGAGACGCTCACACTGCGCGTGCGCGGCAACAACCACGGCGCGATCGCCCTGTACGGGAGCCTCGGGTTCCGTGAGTGGGGGCGGCTGCCGAACGTCGTCGAGGTGGGGGAATGGCGCTTCGACGAGGTGAGCATGTATCTGGAACTCGGCCGCCGGCCCGGCGTCATCCTCCACGGCTCCTCCCCGGGCGGCCCCGGCTCCTCCCCCAACCCCGCAACCCCCTGATCCACGACCCCTGGCCCGTCCCTGGCGGTCCGGCTCCTGTTCGCCCGGGAGTCGCGGTTAGGATCGGGGGCATGCTGCTGGCCCCCGGAGTGCACGCCGTCGTCACCGACCGCCACGGAGGGGTCAGCGCCCCGCCGTACGGCTCGCGCAACCTCGGCGGCATGGTCGGCGACGACCCGGCGGCCGTACGGGCCAACCGCGAGACCCTGGCGGCCGAGCTGGGCGTGCGCGCCGTCGTGTACATGCGCCAGGTCCACGGCGCCGAGGTCGCGTACGTGAGCGAGCCCTTCGGCGACGACCCGCCGCCGCTCGACGGCGTGTTCACCACCGAGCCGCGCCTGGCGCTGGCCTCACTGGGCGCCGACTGCCCCGCCGTGCTGGTGGCCGACCCCGAGGCGCGGATGGTGGGCGCCGCGCACTCCGGCCGTCCGGGCACCGAGGCGGGCGTGGCCACCGCCCTCGTCGAGGCCATGGCCGCCAAGGGCGCCCGCCCCGGCAGGATGGTCGCGCTGATCGGCCCGGGCGCGTGCGGCCGCTGCTACGAGGTGCCCGCGGAGCTGCGCGACCGGGTCGCCTCGAAGGTGCCGGCGACCTGGTCGACGACGTCGTGGGAGACCCCGGCGCTCGACCTGCGGGCCGGGATAGAGTCCCAGCTCAGGGCGGCGGGCGTGCCCGACGTGCGGCACGACGCGCGCTGCACCATCGAGTCCGCCGAGCTCTACTCCCACCGCCGCGAACAGCCCGGCGGCCGATTCGCCGGCCTCATCTGGCTGACCTGACCCCGGCGCCTCGCCGGACGGCGGCGCCCGGACCGGGGGCCTACTTCTCGCGGGAGCTGTTGAAGACCACGTTGACGATGATGATCCCCACCCAGATCGGGATCATCATCAACGCCCGCCCGCCCCCCGCGAACGCGAGCGCGATCGTGGACAGCGTGCCCAGGGAGAGCGAGACGATCGCCAGCGCCAGCCGCTGCCCGTCCGACCCCCTGGCGGGCGCCTTGGCGCGCGGAGCCGCGCCGGCCAGGCGCTGGTCGACGCGCCGATCGACCTCCTGGCCCACCTTGTCGAGGAACGACTCCACCAGCGCGTCCTCGAAGTCGGGGCCGAGGTCGCGCCGCGCGGACACGGCCGCCTTGAGCTCATCACCGGTGGTCATACGGGAGAGACTAGACCGCTTTGCCCCCTAACGGGCGAGGATGTCATCGAGATCGTAACTGACCGGCCGTTCCAACTGTTCGTACGTGCACGACTGCGGGGTACGGTCGGGCCGCCAGCGCCGGAAGTGCGCCGTGTGCCGGAACCGGTCGCCCTCCATCTGGTCGTAGGCCACCTCGATCACCAGCTCGGGCCTGAGCGGGATGAACGACAGGTCCTTCTTGGCGTTCCACCGCGACACCGCGCCCGGCACCCGCTGCCCGCCGGTGGCGGGCCCCGCCGCCGGCTGCCCGGCGTTGGCGGCGGACTGCTCGGCCCAGTGGCCCCACGGGTGCTCACTCAGCTCCGCCAGGTACGGCCTGAGCTCCTCCACCAGCTCGGCCCGGCGCGCCATGGGGAACGACGCCGCCACGCCCACGTGGTGGAGCCGGCCGTCGTCGCCGTACAGGCCGAGCAGGAGTGAGCCGACGATGGGCCCGCTCTTGTGCTCGCGGTAGCCGCAGATCACCACGTCGGCCGTGCGCTCGTGCTTGACCTTGAACATCGTGCGCTTGTCGGGCACGTAGGGCTGGTCGCCCGGCTTGACGATGATGCCGTCGAGCCCCGCCCCCTCGAACGTCTCGAACCATTCGCGCGCCTGCTCGTCGGCGGTGGTGACCGGCGTCAGCCGGACGGACCCGCCCTTGTGCGGGAACAGCTCCTCAAGCCGCCGCCGACGCTCGGAGAACGGCTCCTCCATCAGCGACTCGTCGCCCACCGCCAGCAGGTCGAAGGCGACGAACTGGGCCGGCGTCTGCTCCGAGAGCAGCTTCACCCGCGAGGCGGCCGGATGGATGCGCTGCTGGAGGGCGTCGAAGTCGAGCTGCGCCCCCCGGGGCAGCACGATCTCGCCGTCGACGACCACCTTGTCGGGCAGCTCGGCCTTGACCGCCTCGACCAGCTCGGGGAAGTAGCGGGTGAACGGGCGCTCGTTGCGGCTGCCGAGGTAGACCTCGTCGCCGTCGCGGAACACGATGCAGCGGAAGCCGTCCCACTTGGGCTCGTAGAACAGCGTGCCGTCCTGTTTGGGCATGGCCTTGACCGGCTTGGCCAGCATCGGCGGCACGGGCGGCCGGACCGGCAGGTTGGGCACCGGCTCTTCGACGGGCTGCTCGGTCATGGGCTCTGCTCCCTCGTGTATCTGCAGAAGAGGACCCCCTCCTCTTCCAGGACCTGGCGGAGGTCAAGCGGGACCTGCGCGGCCACGCCGTTCAGTATGCGGGCCGCGCCGCCCGCGACCAGCATGGGACTCACCGACAGGCACAACTCGTCGATGAGGTCGTCGGCCGAGAGCTGCGCGTTGATGCGCGGGCCGCCCTCGCACAGGACGCGGGTCAGGCCGCGCTCGTGCAGCTCGCGCACGGCCAGCCGCATGTCGACGCCGTCGTCGCCGGCGATGATCAGGTCGGACCGCTGGGCGGCCAGTTTGCGCCGCTCGGCGGGCGCGGCCTCGCAGGTGATCACGATCGTCGGGCTGGTCGCGTCGGTGAACAGCTCGCCGTCGAGGTCGAGGTCGAGGCTGCGGGTGATCACCGCGATCGGTGGCACCTCCGGACGCCCGGCCCGCATCGACGACCAGGAGGCGCGCGGCTTGACCGGGCCGTAGCCCTCGGTGCGGACGGTCGCCGCCCCCGCGACGATCACGTCGGACATCCCGCGCAGGACGCCGAAGATGCGCTTGTCGCCCCTGCTCGACAGCCCGCCCGAGCGCCCCTTCAGCCAGGCCGCGCCGTCGGCGCTGGACACCATGTTGAGCCGCAGCCAGGGCCGCCCCTCGGGGTAGGCGTACGCCTGCTCGATGTCCGGGTTGTCTTGAATGTCGGGATAGATGCGCCGCACTCCTCTACCTTGGCACACCCCACTGACAATCCGTCCCGGGGGTTTGGCCGCCGACAGCACTTTTGGGTAATCGAAGGACGAAAGGCCCCTTGCCTGCATACGGTGACGGAAGGGACTTGCCGGGAGGGAACGTGGGCCTGGTCACCGCCGCCGCATGGGCGATCGCCGCACTGATCGGGGTGTACCTGCTCTACCGCTGGCTCTCGGCCGGCGGCCTGCGCGGGCAGGAGGCCAAGGTCACCCGCTTCCCCGTGACGCTGCTGCTGTCCCATCCGGCGCTCGCGGTGTCGTCGCTGGCCTGCTGGGTCGCGTACGTGCTGACCGGCAGCGTGCCGCTGGCCTGGATCGCCTTCTGCGGGCTCACCGTGGCGGCGCTGCTCGGCTTCGCGATGTTCACCCGCTGGCTCGGCGGCGGACGTCACCAGCGCCGGGCCACCGGCTTCCCGGTGCTCGCGGTGGTGCTGCACGGCGTGGCCGGGGTGACCACGTTCGCCCTGCTCCTCGTCACGGCCGGCATCGCCCGCCTCTTCTAGCGGCCCGGCCGGCTACGGCGTCCGGGGCTCCCTGGGCAGCCGCAACACCTGGAACGACCGGCCGGTGACCGCCACCAGGTCGCCCGCCCGCCACCGCTCGTCGCCGGACGCCTCCTCCACCACGTCGTGACCGGTGTCGAGCACCGGCAGCCACTCGGCCCCGAACTCCGGCCCCGGCAGCGTGAACGACAGGTTCTCGTGGTGGGCGTTGATGAGCAGGAGGAAGGAGTCGTCGACGATCCGCTCGCCACGGGGGCCCGGCTCGGTGATGGCCTCGCCGTTGAGGTAGACCATCAGCGACTTGGCGTAGCCGGTGTGCCAGTCGCCGGCCGTCATCTCCTTGCCGCCCGGGGTCAGCCAGACCAGGTCGCGTTTGCCGTTGTCGGGGTGGCGGCCGTGGAAGAAGCGGCGGCGCTGGAAGACCGGGTGCTCGCGGCGCAGCTTCGACAGCGTGCGGACGAACGCCAGCAGGTCGGACTCGGCGTGCAGCATCGACCAGTCGATCCAGGCCAGCTCGTTGTCCTGGCAGTAGGCGTTGTTGTTGCCCCGCTGCGTGCGGCCGATCTCGTCGCCGTGGGAGAGCATGGGCACGCCCTGCGACAGGAACAGCGTGGTCAGGAAGTTGCGGCGCTGGCGGCGGCGCAGCGCGACGATGTCCGGGTCCTCCACCGGCCCCTCGGCGCCGCAGTTCCAGGAGCGGTTGTCGTTGGTGCCGTCGCGGTTCTCCTCGGCGTTGGCCTCGTTGTGCTTGTGGTCGTACGAGACCAGGTCGGCCAGGGTGAAGCCGTCGTGGCAGGTGACGAAGTTGATCGAGGCCACCGGGCGGCGGCCGGAGGACTCGTAGAGGTCGGCCGAGCCGGTCAGGCGGGAGGCGAACTCGGGCAGGGCGGAGTTCGTGCCCCTCCAGAAATCGCGCACGATGTCGCGGTATTTGCCGTTCCACTCCGTCCAGAGCGGCGGGAAGTTGCCGACCTGGTAGCCGCCCGGCCCCACGTCCCAGGGCTCGGCGATCAGCTTCACCTGCGAGATCACCGGGTCCTGCTGGATGAGGTCGAAGAACGCGCTCAGCCGGTCGACGTCGTGCAGCTCCCTGGCCAGGGCCGAGGCCAGGTCGAAGCGGAAGCCGTCGACGTGCATCTCCAGCACCCAGTAGCGCAGCGAGTCCATGATGAGCTGCAGCGCGTGCGGCGAGCGCACGTTGAGCGAGTTGCCGCAGCCGGTGTAGTCGAGGTAGTAGCGCCGGTCGCCGTCGTGCAGGCGGTAGTAGTTGACGTTGTCGATGCCCCGGAAGCCCAGTGTGGGGCCCATGTGGTCGCCCTCGGCCGTGTGGTTGTAGACCACGTCGAGGATGACCTCGATGCCCGCCTCGTGCAGCGCCCGCACCATGGCCTTGAACTCCAGCACCTGCTGGCCCCGCGTGCCCGAGCCGGAGTAGCGGCCGTGGGGCGCCAGGTAGGCCATCGTGTTGTAGCCCCAGTAGTTGGTCAGCCCCCGGGCCACCAGGAAGTGCTCGGGCACGTAGTGGTGCACCGGCATGAGCTCGACCGCCGTCACGCCGATGGACAGCAGGTGCTCGATGATCGCCGGATGCCCCACCCCCGCGTACGTGCCGCGCAGCTCCTGGGGCACGCCCGGGTGGCGCATGGTCAGCCCCCGCACGTGCGCCTCGTAGATCACCGTCTCGTGGTACGGGATGCGCGGCGGCCGGTCGTTGCCCCACTCGAAGAACGGGTTGACCACCACGTTCTTCGGCATGTACGGGGCGCTGTCCTCCCTGTTGCGCACCGACGGATCGGTGAAGTAGTAGGGGAACAGCGCCTCGTTCCAGGTCAGGTCGCCGTCGATGGCCTTGGCGTAGGGGTCGAGCAGCAGCTTGGACGGGTCGCAACGACGCCCCTGCGACGGCTCGTACGGCCCGTGGACGCGGTAGCCGTACCGCTGGCCCGGCTGGATCCCCGGCAGGTAGCCGTGCCAGACGAAGCCGTCGACCTCCGGGAGCGGGACCCGCTCCTCGCTGTCGTCATCGTGAAAAAGGCACAGCTCGACCCGCTCGGCGACCTCGGAGAACACGGCAAAGCTGGTGCCGACGCCGTCCCAGGTGCCGCCGAGTGGATAGGGCTCGCCCGGCCAGACCTCGCGCATGTGACCCGATTGTCGCACGCCAAAGCGCTCCCGTTAGAGGAGTTCGGCGTTCAGTGTGATCGTGGTGCCCGCCAACGCCTTGCTGACCGGGCAGTTCGCCTTGGCGGTCGCGGCGGCCTCCTGGAACTGCTCGGCCGTGATGCCCGGAACCTGTCCCTGCACGGTGAGCACGATGCCCGTGATGCCCTCACCCGGCTGGAATGTCACGTCCGCGCTCGTGCGCAGCGACTCCGGCGGCGTGCCCGCGCCGGCCAGGCCGTGCGACAGGGCCATGGCGAAGCAGGAGGAGTGGGCGGCGGCGATGAGCTCCTCCGGCGAGGTCTTGCCGCCCGCCGCCTCGGCCCTGGAGGGCCAGGAGACGTCGAACGTGCCCACGCCCGAGGAGTCGAGCGAGACGGTGCCCGAGCCGTCGAGCAGGGCGCCCTTCCACTGCGTGGTGGCGGTGCGGGTGGTGGCCATGGCGGGTGATCCCTCCTGTCGTCGTCCTCTCGACACTATCGTGGGCCTCAGGAGCCGCCGCGGGGGGTCGTCCGCCTCAACATTTCCGGCGAACAATGGCATGCTCGGGTCGCGGCGCACCCGCCGTCTTGGTCCGGACCACGGGAGTGTGGTGCCAGTGGAGGCACCGTACGACGACCGCCTGCTGCACCAGCGGGTGGTCGGCGGCGACGAGTCGGCGCTCGGGGAGGTCTACGATCGGCTGTCCGCGCTGATCTTCGGGCTCTCCTTACGGGTCACCAGGGACCGTGTGATCGCCGAGGACATCACGCAGGAGGTGTTCCTGGTGTTCTGGGAGCGCCCGCTGGCCTACGACCCGGAGCGCGGCACGCTGCGCGCCTGGCTCGCCACGATCGCCCACCGCCGCGGGGTCGACCACGTACGGGCCGAGGAACGCCGCCGGGTCTCCGTCCTCGGGCCGAAGCTGTTCGAGCGCGAGCCCGTGCGGCCGGAGGACACCGTGCTGGCCGCCGAGGAGGCCGAGCGCGTTCGGCAGGCGGTGACGTCGTTGCCCGAGGGGCTGCGCCGGCCGGTCGAACTGGCCTACTACGGCGGCCGTACCTATCGGCAGGTGGGTGAGGAGCTGGGCGTGCCCGAGGGCACGGCCAAGTCGCGCATCCGGCTGGCGCTGCGGCGCCTGGCGGACGCGCTGGCGGAGGAAGAAGGCTGATGGATCCTGTCGAGCGCCTCTTTCTGGACGCGTTGATGGAGGACCCGGCGGTGCCGGTCGGCTCCCTGCGCCCGCAGCTCCTGGCCGGCGCCAGGGCCCGCCGCCGCCCCGCGGCGCCGACCGCCGGCTGGGCGCGGCCGTACGCGGGCCGCGTCGCCGCCATGGACGCGCTGCTGGCCTCGGCCGTGGACGACGACTGGTCACGCGTCATCGTCGAGGGCTGGACGTTGCAGGAGCTCGTGGCCCACCTGGCCGCCAAGGACGGCCTGCTGGCCGCCTCCGTCGGCGCGCCCGTGCTCAGCCCTCCGCCGGCCGCCTCCGACGGGGCCGGCCGCACGGCCGACGTGCAGGCGTACGAGCGGGCCCGCAGCCCCGAGCAGACCAGGCGCGACTGGCGGGCCCAGGCCGACGCCCTCTGCCGCCACCTGGACGGACTCGACCCGGCCCGGCCGGCCACGGTGGACGGCATGGAGGCGGCCGTGCGCGACCACGTCCTGGCCAGGAGCCTGGAGACGTGGGTGCACACCGCCGACGCCGCCACGACGGCCGGGATCCGCCTGCCCGACCCCGTGCCCGAGCACATCCGCCCGACGGCCGACCTGTGCGCCCGCCTGCTGCCCTGGACGATGCTGCTGTCCGGCCTGGACGGCTCCGGCCGCACCCTCCTGCTCACGCTGACCGGCGCCGGCGGCGGCGAGTGGCGGATCCCGCTCGGCGTCTCCGACACCGCGCCGGGCACGCCGGACGCCCACGTGACGGCCGACGTGGTCGCCTTCTGCTTCCTGCTGGGCGGCAGGGGAGAGCCGGACACCTTCCCGGCCGAGCTGACGGGCGACCTCGCGCTGGCCCGCGACGTCCTGACCACGGCTCCCGCGCTGTCGGGGCCGTGAGCGGGTAGGCTGTGATCGATTTGTTACCTAATATAAGGTGATAAATCGGGATCCATAGGGAATCCTTTGATCCGAAGTCCAGCAGAGGGCTTCATCTCACGTTCAAACGTGGCGTGCCTCTGCCTGGGCTTTTTCCATGGGCAGAGCCGCCATCGGGCATATGGAGCTACTCAGATGGCCGTCCTGGAAATCGCACTCGACGAAATGACCGCCGAACAGCTTCTGGCTGAGATGAACAGGCCGGAAGCCTCGGACGAGCACAAGGCCCGCATCCGCGAGCGCGTCGTCACCATGTACGACTCCCTCGTCACCGAGGTCACCCGTCGCTACCGCCACCAGCGCGAGCCGATGGAGGACCTGCGCCAGGCCGCGTACGTCGGCCTGATGAAGGCCATCAACGGCTTCGACCCCGAGCTCGGCCACGAGTTCCGCGGCTACGCCATGATCACGATGGTCGGCGAGGTCAAGCGGCACTTCCGCGACCGCACGTGGGCCGTCAAGGTGCCGCGCGTCTACCAGGAGCGCAGGCTGGAGCTCAACAAGGCCACAGCCGACCTCACCCAGACGCTCGGCCACTCGCCCACCGTCTCCGAGCTCGCCGCGCACATGAACATCACGGAGGAGGACGTCCTGCTCACCATGGACGCCTCGACCGCCTACAGCGCCCTGTCGCTGGACGCCCCCGTCGGCGGCGACAACGACGGCGCCGACCTCGGCGACTTCCTGCCCTCCCAGGACGACTCGCTGGACACGCTGCTCGGCAAGTACGCCGTCAAGCCGCTCATCGACGCCCTGCCGTCGCGCGAGCGCAACATCCTGCTGATGCGCTTCTACGGCAACATGACCCAGTCGGAGATCGCCGCCGAGTTCGGCATCTCGCAGATGCACGTCTCCCGCATCCTGCGCGCCGTGCTCACCCGGCTCCGCACCGCCCTGTCGGACTGACCGGGCGGGCAGGCGGTCCGCGGCCCGGCCGAGAACCCGCGCCCCCGGCGGCCCCGCACGGCGGGGGCGCCGGGGGCGCCGGGGTCACTCCTCGCCGATCCCCGTGACGAGGTCTCTGGCGTAGTCGTCGTCGCTCTCCTCCAGCACCCGCCGGACGCCCTGCTCGGCCCGCTCGTCGCCGCGCGTCGCGAGCCCCCGCGCCGCCTCGGCCACCGTGCGCAGGTCGGCGTCCCCCAGCCGGTCGGCCAGCGCCTCCCGGATGCGGGGCGTGTCCGCCGACAGCCCGGCCAGCCCGGCCGTGGCCCAGTCGCGGATCTCGGCCTCCTCGTCCCGGGACATCTCGATGAGCAGGGCCAGGCCCTCCTCGTGGTCGGCGGGCAGGACGTCGGCCAGCGCGATGGCGTCCGTCATCGTGCGTTTGTGGCCCGGCCGGCCGATGATGTCGAGCACGGCGGGCAGCGCGCGCGGGTCGCCCTGGTGCCCGAGCGCGGCCAGCACCGAGCGCAGCACCTGCGGGTTGCCCTCGGTGGTCACCATCTTCTGCAGCAGCGCGAGAGTGCGGTCGAGATAGGGCTTCTCGCCGTCGGCGAAGCCGAACTGGGCGATCGCGTCGACCCCGAACTCCCGCTCCCGCGCGTCCTCGCTCACGCACAGCCGGGCCAGGGCCTCGTACGTCTCGTCGTCGGCCCGCCGGCCCAGCGAGTCGGCCACGATCCACCAGGTCTCGGCGTCCTCGTCGACGTCGCGGTGGGCGACGGCCCTGGCGACGAGCTGGTCGGCCGGCGTGTAGACGCCCGCCGCGTCCTCCAGGACGGTCGCGATGGCGGCGTGGCCGCGCTGGGCCTGCACCTGCTCGGTCTCCGAGCCGTCGGGGGAGCGGCCGGCCACGGTGACCAGCTCGGTGCCGTCCTTGGCGTACTGGCGGCCGACGACGTACTCCCAGCCCTCCTGGGCGATCTGGTCGAGCAGCGCGGACTCCAGGTGCACGCCCACCCAGTCGGCCGCGATGTCGAGCGGGCTGTCGCCGTCGCCGTCGAACTTCTCGTGGTCGGCGCCCGCCTCCAGCAGCGTCTGCACCACGCCCAGCGCCCCGCGCCTGGCCGCCAGCGTCAGCGGCGTGTCGCCGTCGTCGTTGGCGGCGTCGAGCTCGGCCCCGGCCTCGATCAGCACGCGGGCGGTGGCGGCGTGGCCGTTGGCGGCGGCCCACAGCAAGGCGGTCCAGCCGCCGGCCTCGCGACCGTCGACCGCGGCCCCGGCAGCGAGCAGCGCCTCGACGACCTCGACGCGGTCCCAGGCGGCGGCCGCGCAGAGCGGCAGCCCGGCCTCCTCGCCCTCGCTGGCCTTGTTGGGGTCGGCGCCCCCGGTGAGCAGCTTGCCCACGGTCTCGGTCTCGCCGTTCAACGCCGCGCGGTAGAGCTGTTCCTCATGCATGACAGGACCCTAGCGTCTTCGCCGCCCGGGGTCGCCGGAGCACGCTGACGGGCGCGCGCGGCAGCGGCCAGGGGGGTGGTGCCGGGGAGCGTGCCCATCCAAGGGTGTACGGATGTTCCTCCCAAGGGAGGAGTCCAGATCGGTCCAAGACGCGATATGTTGCGTCTATGACAGATCCGGGTGAGGTGCGCGCGTCGGACGCCGAACGCGAGGCCGTCGTGGAGCAGCTCCGTGTCGCCTCGGTCGAGGGCCGGCTCACGCTCGCCGAGCTGACCGACCGTACCGAGGCCGCCTACACCGCGACCACGCACGCCGAGCTCGCGCTGCTCACCCAGGACCTCCCCATGGGCGCCGGCCCCGTGCCCGCCCCGGCCCACCAGGGTGGCAGGCAGGGCGGCAAGCGGCGCTGGTTCGTCGGCATCATGGGCGACACCAAGCGGCGCGGCACCTGGCGCATCGACCAGGAGCTGGGCGCGGTCGCCGTCATGGGCGACGTGCTGCTCGACCTGCGCGAGGCCGAGGTGCGCACGGACGTGGTCGATGTCACGGCGGTGTCCGTGATGGGCGACGTCAAGATCATCGTGCCGGACGGCGTGAACGTGGACCTCGACGGCGTCGCCGTGATGGGCGACAAGAGGGTCGACGTGCTGGAGGCGGCCCCCGGGATGAACGTGCCGGTGATCCGGGTGCGCGCCTACGCCGTGATGGGCGACGTCAAGGTGCTCGGCGACTCCCGCGCCCAGCCGCTCAAGCGCGGTCTGGCCGCCTGGCGGGAGCACTGGCGGGCGCTGCACGGCGACGACTGGCGCGAGATCGGCCGCCGGATGCGCGACGACGCCCGCGAGGTCGGCCGGCAGATCCGCGACGAGCACCGCGCCCTGGAGCACGAACGCCGCGAACGCCGCCGCGACTACCGGGGCTACTGAGGCCGTGCAACGTACGCGGGGGTCCTCGGCGTACTGATCGGTGAACATCACCGGACAGTGAGGATCTCTCGATGCGGGATCGTGCCGACTTCGAGCGCTACGTCGAGCAGCGCTCGGCCCGCCTGCTCAGGACGGCGTACCTGCTGTGCCGCGACTGGGCCATGGCGGAGGACCTGACGCAGACCGCGCTGGCCAAGGCCTGGCTGGCCTGGCGGCGCGTCGGCGCGGACCCCGACGCCTACGTCTACCGCATCCTGGCCAACACGCACGCCTCCTGGTGGCGGCGGCGCTGGCGGGGCGAGGTGGCCACGGGCGAGCTCCCGGACCAGCCGCAGCGGGACGAGACGGCCGGGATCGGCACCCGTGACGCGCTCAGGGCCGCCCTGGCCGCGCTGCCGCCCAAGCAGCGGGCCGTGGTCGTGCTGCGGTACTTCGAGGACCTGCCCGACGAGGCGATAGCCGGGATCGTGGGTTGTTCGGTGGCCACCGTACGCAGTCAGGCCAGCCGCGCGCTGGCCAAGCTGCGGCTGGACCCCGCGGCCAGGGCCGCGGCGGAGACCGGGAGCTGACGATGACAGAACAGCGACTGCGCGACCTGCTCGACCACGACAGCGCCGGAGCGCCCCCGGGCGGGATCCGGCTGGCCGACGTGGACGCCCGCGTCCGCCGCCTGCGGTGGCGCCGGGGCCGGGCGGCGGGCTCGGTGGCGGCGGCGGCCCTGGCGGTCACGGCCGTCACGGTGCTCACCGTGGACGCCCGGCCCGTTCCCCAGGCCGCCTCCGCCTCCGGGGACGTGTGGGTCGGCGCCCTGGCTGAGCCGTCGCCCGGCGGCGCCCAGCCTGGCCTGCCGCTCTTCCACGGCTACTCCCAGGGAGGCAGGCGGGAGACGTTCACCTTCAGGGCGAAGGCCGAGAGGCTGTCCTTCGCCCTCACCTGCCCGTCCGGCGGCTACGGGCTGGTCTGGCTCAACGGCGACCTGGCCGCCACCGGCGCGTGCGGGCCCACGGTCCGGCAGCCTCCCGGCTGGTTCGGCGACGCCACGGCCCGCGACGGCGTGAACGAGGTGAGCGCCGCCGTCGTGCGGGCCGCCGACGTGGGAACCGGCCCGATGACCGCCGCGAGCGCCGAGCTGCTGCTGGCCAGGACCGCGTCCTACGCCGCCGAGTGGCGGCTGACGCTGGTGGACGCCCGCACCCGCTCGTGCCGGGCCGACGTGATCCGGGTCGATCCGAGGAGCGGCGAGATCACGGCTCGGTGCTGAGCGCTCAGCCGGCCACCGGGACGCGGTCGAGCAGGGCCGCCTCGTACCGTTCGAGCAGCACGTCCACCAGCTCGGGCGCAGGGCCGAGCACGTCGGCGCAGACGGCCGGGGCGGTGACCCGGCGGATGCGGTCGGCGAAGAAGCCGGGAGCCAGCAGGTAGGGGGCGACGGCCACGCGCGGCGCGCCCGCGGCCCGAAGCCGCGCGACGGCCTCCTCGGGGGTCGGCCCGGCGGCCGAGGCGTAGGCCGCGGTCACCGTCCACCAGCCGGCGCGCCGCCAGGCGCGGGCCATGCCGGCGACCACCTCGTTGGCCCTGGCGTCGCTCGAACCGGCCGAGACCAGCACCACCGCCGTGTCGGGGTCGCCGGCCGGGACGCCCGCCTCCGACAGCCGCCGCTCCAGCGCCGGCAGCAGCAGCGGGTGCGGCCCGAGCGTCGTGCCGTAGCGCACCCGCAGGCGCGGGTCGCGTGCGCGGGCCTCGTTGAGCGCGGCGGGCAGGTCGACCCGGCTGTGGTAGGCCTCGGTGAGCAGCAGCGGCAGCACCACGGCCTCGCCCAGCCCGTCGAGCGCCTGCCCCAGCGTGGGGGCGCAGTGGTCGAGGTAGGCCACCCGCACCGGCACGTCGGGACGCGCCAGGCGCACGCGGTCCAGCAGCGCGGCCACGGTGGCGGCGGCCCGCGGGTCACGCGACCCGTGCGCCACCGCCACCAGTGGCACGCGCCCGGGGGCCGGCCCGCCTGCCAACGGGACGCGGCCCCTTCCGGGGATCACAGGTGAATGCCGCATTCGACCTTCCCCAGCCCCGCCCAGCGGCCGCTGCGCGGGTCCTCGCCCTCGGCCACCTGGCGCGTGCACGGCGCGCAGCCGATCGAGGGGTAGTTGTCGTAGTGCAACGGGTTGATCAGCACCCCGTTGTCGGCGATGTAGTTGTCGACGTCCTCCTGCGTCCAGGCGGCGATCGGGTTGACCTTCACCATCTGGCGCTTGGCGTCCCACTCGACGACCCTGGTGTCCGTACGGCTGGACGACTCGTCCCGGCGGATGCCGGAGATCCACGCCAGGTACGGCTCCAGCGCCCGGTTCAGGGGCTCCACCTTGCGCAGGTAGCAGCACAGGTCCGGGTTGCGGCCGAACAGGCGCGGCCCGAGGTCGCGATCCTGCTCCTGGACCGTCCTGGACGGCTTGATGTCGATCACGTTGACGTCATAGACCTGCCGCACCGCGTCACGCGTGCCGATGGTCTCGGCGAAGTGGTAACCGGTGTCGATGAACAGCACGTCCACGCCGGGTTTCACGCGGCTCACCAGATCGATGAGCAACGCGTCGCTCATGGAGGACGTCAGGCACAACCGGTCGCCGAACGTCGCCGCGGCCCACCGGATGATCTCCCGGGCCGGGGCGCCCTCAAGGAACGTGGCGGCGGACTCGACGATGTCCTGCAGGTCGAGCGTGCCGCGCTGATCTCTTAAACCGACTTCGATGTCGACCAGCGTCATATCTTCACTCCGATTCCGAGAAACTTCAGCTTGAAGGCGCGGGCGCAGGCGCGGCAGTACCAGCCGCCGTCCCCCTCGTAGGGCTCCAGGTCCTCGTCGCCGCAGTACGGGCAGTGGAAGGGAACCGCTCGCGTGGTCATTTCAGGTCCGCCTCGTCCGCGCGCTGCACCCAGTTGGCGAAGGTCTCGCCCTCCTTCTTCTGGGCGTCGTAGTTGCCCACCACGCGCTCGACGTAGTCGGGGAGGGCCTTGGCGGTGGTCTTCAGGCCGCGCACCTTGCGGCCGAAGCCCGACTCGACGCCGAGCGAGCCGCCCAGGTGGATCTGGTAGCCCTCGACCTGCTCGCCGTTCTCGTCCACGACGAGCTGGCCCTTCAGGCCGATGTCGGCGACCTGGATGCGGGCGCAGGAGTTGGGGCAGCCGTTGACGTTGATGGTGAGCGGCTGCTCGAAGTCGGGCAGCCGCCGCTCCAGCTCGTCGATCAGGTGCGCGGCGGTGGCCTTGGTCTCGACGATGGCGAGCTTGCAGTACTCGATGCCGGTGCAGGCCATCGTCTGGCGGCGGAAGGTGGAGGGGTTGACCTGGAGGTCGTTGGCCTCCAGCTCGGCCACGAGGGACTCGACCCGGTCCGGCGCGACGTCGAGGACGACCATCTTCTGCTCGACGGTGGTGCGCACCCGGCCCGAGCCGTGCCGCTCGGCGATGTCGGCGATCGTGTGGAGCTTGTCGCCGTCGAGGCGGCCCACCTTGGGCGCGAAGCCGACGTAGAAGTTGCCGTCCTTCTGCGGGTAGACGCCCACGTGGTCGCGGCGGCTGCCGCGCGGCAGGGCCGGCGCCGGGCCGTCGGGCAGGCTCTCCTTGACGTACTCGGTCTCCAGCACCTCGCGGAACTTCTCCACGCCCCAGTCGTTGACCAGGAACTTCAGCCGGGCCCTGTGGCGCAGCCGCCGGTAGCCGTAGTCGCGGAAGATGCCGATCACGCCCGCGTAGACGTCGTCGACGCGGTCAGGGCTGACGAACACGCCGAGGCGCTTGGCCAGCATCGGGTTGGTGGACAGGCCGCCGCCGACCCACAGGTCGTAGCCCGCCTCGCCGTGCTCGTTGACGACGCCGACGAAGGCCACGTCGTTGATCTCGTGCACCGTGCAGTGGGCCGGGCAGCCGCTCAGCGCGCTCTTGAACTTGCGCGGCAGGTTGGAGTACTCGGGGTTGCCGATGAACTGCCGGTTGATCGCGTGGATGTCGTCGGTGGCGTCCAGCACCTCCTCGGCGTCGATCCCGGCCAGCGGGCAGCCCAGGATCACGCGCGGGGTGTCGCCGCACGCCTCGGTGGTGGACAGGCCGACGGCCTCCAGGCGCTCCCAGATGTCGGGCACCGACTCGATCTCGATCCAGTGGAGCTGGATGTTCTGCCGGTCGGTCAGGTCGGCCGTGCCGCGGGCGTACTCGTTGGCGATGTCGGCGATCGTGCGGAGCTGGCGCAGGTCGAGCTGGCCGCCGTCGATGCGCACGCGGAGCATGAAGTAGCGGTCGTCGAGCTCCTCCGGCTCCAGGATCGCGGTCTTGCCGCCGTCGATGCCGGGCTTGCGCTGGGTGTACAGGCCGTACCAGCGCATGCGGCCGCGCAGGTCGGCGGGGTCGATCGAGTCGAAGCCCCGCTTGGAGTAGACGTCGATGATGCGCTGGCGGACGTTGAGGCCGTCGTCGTTCTTCTTGTTCTCTTCGTTCTTGTTCAGCGGCTCCCGGTAACCGAGGGCCCATTGGCCTTCGCCGCGCGGGCGCTTGTGATGCCGGCTGGCAGGGGTGCTCATTGCGCGTCCTTCGAATTGTGGGCGCGCGCAGCGTTCCTCCTGCCTCGTCGTCGAGTGCAGGGGTTCAGGTGGTTGCGACGCGCTCTGCGGTGGAGAAGATGAGTTAGCGGGCGTCGCAACAGATGGCACTGCGGACACGCTGAAGGTCGACGTGGCGTCGACCGACGAGCATGGGGTCCGCTGGCATACCTCTGAAGATACTCCGGAGATCCCGGATGTCCAAGATGGGGTCCAGAGTCTGGACTCCGCCGGACCCTAACCCTGGCGCGGCCAGTCGAGCGCAGACTCCTGCGGCCGCTCCTCGCTCTGGTGCTGGCAGTCGCACCAGGAGCCGCCGCGGCAGTCGTCGTGACGCTTGTCCTTGCAGCTCTCGCAGATCACGTCTGCATTATTCTCCTAGAACGTTGTTCGGGTTAGGCTGGCGTGCGTGGACCTCATGGCCGGGCTGCTGGCCGACCTCCGGGCCGAGACCGATTCCCTGGAGGCGCTGCTGGCGCCCCTGCGACCCGCCGACTGGGAGACGCCCACGCCCGCCGACGGATGGGCCGTGCGCGACCAGGTGAGCCATCTGGCCTGGTTCGACGACGCCGCCGTGGTGTCGGTCACCGATCCGGCCGCCTTCCGGGCCCTGGCCGCGCGGGCCGGCTCGGTGGACGACCTCGCCGCCGCCTGCCGCGCGATGCCGCCGGGAGAGCTGCACGCCTGGTTCCGCACGGCCCGCGCCGGCTCGCTGGAGGCGTTCGGCACGCTCGGCGCCCGCGTACGGGTGCCCTGGTTCGGGCCGGCGATGTCGGGCGCGTCCTTCGTCACCGCGCGCCTGATGGAGACCTGGGCCCACGGCCAGGACGTGGCCGACGCGCTCGGCGTCACCCGGGAGCCCACCGAACGGCTGCGGCACGTGGCCCTGCTCGGCTGCCGCGCCCTGCCCTACAGCTTCGCCGCCCGCGGCCTGCCCGAGCCCGCCGAGCCCGTACGCGTCGAGCTCACGACCCCCGCCGGCGACCCGTGGACCGCCGGCCCCGCGGACGCCTCCGCCGTCGTACGCGGCCCGATGCTCGACTTCTGCCTGCTCGTCACCCAGCGCGTCCACCTGTCGGACACGGCCCTGGAGGCGACAGGGGAGCCCGCCCGCGCCTGGATGGAGATCGCGCAGGCGTTCGCCGGGCCGCCGGGGAAGGGACGGCCGCCGCGGTCAGGGTAAGTTCAGGGTCGTACCGGATGACGTCGGCGGCACGGCCGGTGACATCCTGTGAGCATGCGGACCATTCTGAACGTCATCTGGCTCGTGTTCGCCGGAATCTGGCTGGCGATCGGCTACGCCGTGGCCGGGATCATCTGCTGCGTCCTCATCGTCACCATCCCGTTCGGGATCGCCTCGTTCAGGATCGCCGCCTACGCTCTGTGGCCGTTCGGCCGGACGGTCGTGCGCGACCCGGACGCCGGCGTCTTCTCCCTCATCGGCAACATCATCTGGTGCGTGGTCGCGGGCATCTGGCTGGCGATCGGGCACGTGATCACCTCGATCCCGCTGTTCATCTCCATCATCGGCATCCCCCTCGGCATCGCGAACCTCAAGCTCATCCCCGTCTCCCTCCTTCCGCTGGGCGCGCGCATCGTGGACAACGACTAGGGCAGGTGCCGGGACGTAAGCTGTCCCGGAGAGTCACTGCGAAATACCGTTGGGTGCCATGACGTCCACCAATGCGCCTTCCCGGTCCAGGAGGCGGCTCGCCTCGAACGCCCGGGCCAGGCTGAACTGGGTGCTCGACACCAAGTCGTGGGCGATCGTGCGCGCGGCCACGAACGCCGGTGTCGACTACCGGGTCACCGGCCTGGCCGGCGAGGCCGCGTTCTTCGCGCTGCTGTCGCTGCCGCCGTTCGTGCTGGGCCTGATCGGCGTGCTGGGCAAGCTCGGCACCTGGCTCGGCGGCGGCGTCGTCACCGAGGTCAAGACCTGGGTGATCGATCAGGCCGGGCTGCTGTTCACCGACGAGGCCGTCAAGAAGGTGATCAGTCCGCTCATCACCGACGTGCTCAGGGACGACGCCAACAAGGTCTCGATCATCTCCCTCGGTTTCCTGCTGTCGCTGTGGTCGGGCTCGCGGGCGCTCTATGTCTACGTCGACCTCATCTCGGTCGCGTACGGGCTGGGGGAGGAGCGCGGCATCATCCGCACCCGGCTCCTGTCGTTCGGCCTCTACGTCGTCGGCCTGATCATCGGCATCATCGTCATGCCGATCCTCGTCATCGGCCCCACCCTGCTCAAGGACGCCCTCCCCGGCGAGTACGGCATCCTCATCGACGTCCTCTACTGGCCGGTCGTGATCATCGGCTCGGTGCTGTTCCTCACCGTGCTCTACCACGTCAGCGTGCCGGTGCGGACGAAGTGGTACCGGGAGCTGCCCGGCGCGATCCTGGCCCTGTTCCTGTGGATCGTGTGCGCCGCCGTGCTGCGGGCGGTGCTGGCGGCCTGGTTCTCGCCCGTGTCCGTCTACGGCTCCCTGGCCGCCCCGATCGCGCTGCTGCTGTGGCTGTACATCACCGCCCTGGCCGTGCTCATCGGGGCCATCCTGAACGCCGAGGTCGACCGGCTCTGGCCCGGTGTGAGCCGGACCAAGTAGCGGGACGAGCGGCCTGCGGCGCATCCGCTATCGTCTAGGGCGACGCGACTGGCGCATTCGGTGGGATCGACCACCAGGGAGCGAATCAACCGGGAGCGGAGGCCGAGCGCCTGGGTCTTCGCCAATTGTCAATGATGACAGGGGAGTCATGAGTTCTCTTGCTAGCGCCGACCCGCAGCTCGCCGAGCTCATCAAGGCGGAGGAGCGCCGCCAGGCCGACACCGTCAAACTGATCGCGTCCGAGAACTACGTGTCCAAGGCCGTGCTCGAAGCGACCGGCACGGTGCTGACCAACAAGTACTCCGAGGGCTACGCGGGCAAGCGCTACTACGAGGGCCAGCAGGTCATCGACCAGATCGAGACGCTGGCGATCGAGCGGGCCAAGGGCGTGTTCGGCGTCAACCACGCCAACGTCCAGCCGTACTCGGGCTCGCCCGCCAACCTGGCCGTCTACCTGGCCTTCCTGCAGCCCGGCGACACCGTGCTCGGCATGGGCCTGCCGTTCGGCGGCCACCTGACCCACGGCTGGTCGGTCTCGGCCACCGGCAAGTGGTTCAACCCGGTCCGCTACGGCGTGCGCCGGGACACCGGCCGCGTCGACCTCGACGAGGTCCGCGAGCTGGCTCTGGAGCACCGGCCGAAGCTGATCTTCTGCGGCGGCACCGCGATCCCGCGCACGATCGACTTCGAGGGCTTCGCCTCCATCGCCCGCGAGGTCGGCGCCGTGCTCGCGGCCGACATCGCGCACATCGCCGGCCTGGTCGCGGGCGGCGCCCACCCGTCCCCGGTGGGTCACGCCGACGTGATCTCCACGACCACCCACAAGACGCTGCGCGGCCCGCGCGGCGCCATGCTCATGGCCACCAGCGACGAGCACGCCACCGCGCTCAACAAGGCCGTCTTCCCCGGCCTCCAGGGCGGCCCGCACAACCACACCACCGCCGCCATCGCCGTCGCGCTGCACGAGGCCGCCCAGCCGTCCTTCCGCGACTACGCCCATCAGGTCGTCGCCAACGCCAAGGCCCTGGCCGAAGAGCTGTCCAGCCGGGGCTTCGACCTGGTCTCCGGCGGCACCGACAACCACCTGATCCTGCTCGACCTGACGCCCAAGGGCATCGGCGGCAAGCCCGCCGCCCAGGCGCTCGACCGGGCCGGCCTGGAGACCAACTACAACGCGGTGCCGTTCGACACCCGCAAGCCGTTCGACCCGTCGGGCATCCGCATCGGCACCCCGTCGGTCACCTCGCGCGGCATGGGCGAGGCCGAGATGCGGCAGATCGGCGCCTGGATGGACGAGGTCGTCACGGCCCTGGCCAAGGGCGACGCCGAGGACGTCATCACCCGCGTCCACCACGAGGTCAGCGAGCTGACCGCCCAGTTCCCCGCGCCCGGCCTGTCCTGATCCGGCGCCCGGCCCGTCCCGCCGCTGACGGCGGACGGCCGGACGCCCCGCCGCACGGGCTCCCGGTGTGCGGCGGGGCGCCGGTCGCGAGCGGGGGCCGGAGTTCCCCCGTCGCGGTGGCCGGTCCGCGTGGACCGGCCGGCACGGCCGGCGGGGGCGGACCGAATCGCCCCTGACCGGCATCGGGCGACCGCCCCTGGACGGAGCGGCGTGTACTCCAGGCTGTACGGGGCCCGGCCCGTCCGAGGTTCAACCGTCCCGCGGAACGGTCACTGCCGGACCGTCACCACGATCTTGCCGAACTGCGCGTTCGACTCCAGGTGCCGGTGGGCCTCGACGATCTCCTCCAGGTCGAACGTGCGATCCACCACCGCCCGGAAGGCCCCGGAACGCAGCCCCGACGCCACGAACGCCGCCGCCCGCCGCAGCCGTTCGGGCACCCGCGTCGTCTCGTGCATCGTGTACGTCCGCATGTTCAGCGCCGGCATGCCCAGGTCGATCGCCGGGTAGGGCGTCGGCCGGCCGCTCAGCGCGCCGTACACCAGGAGCAGGCCCTCGGGGGCGACCACCCTGGCCAGGTCCGTCACGCCCGGCCCGGCCACGGCGTCGAACACGAACTCGGCCCCGCGCCCGCCCGTCGCCGCCAGCACCCGTTCGGTGACGTCCTCCTCCTCGGTGACGATCACCTCGGCCGCGCCCTCCTTCAGCAGCGCCTCCTTCTTGGCGGCGGTACGGGTGAGGGCGATCGGCGTGGCGCCCACCCGGTCGGCGACCCGGATGGCGGCCAGGCCGACGCTGCTGGAGGCGGCGTTCAGCACGACCGTGTCACCGGGACGCATCCCGCCCACCTCCACCAGCGCGCCATAGGCCGTCACGTACGGCATCCACACCGCCGCGCCCTCCACCGGGCCCACCCCCTCGGGACGGGGCAGCACCGCCGCCGCCGGCACGACGGCCCGCCCGGCGTACACGCCGTAGTCGTTCTGCGAGAACGCCGGCACTGTGCTCACCGGCCGGCCGGCCTCCAGCCCCGTGACGCCCGCGCCCACCGCCTCGACCACGCCGGCGGCCTCGGTGCCCAGCCGGGCGGGGAAACGCCGTACGGGCTCGATGTAGTGCCCGCTGCGGAACAGCGCCTCGGACCGGTTGAGCCCGATCGCCTCCACCCGGATCCGCACCTCGCCCGGCCCCGGCTCGCCGGCCGCCACGTCCTCCAGCCTCAGCACCTCGGGCCCGCCGAGCTCGTGGAACAGCACCGTCCTGGTCATCACTTCGTCCTTCCGCGTCAGAGGCCGTCATTCAACCGCCAAAGTACGACCGTCGTCAAACTTCGATGATTGTCGTACTATGGCCCCATGGACGCCGACCGCACCCCGGACCACCCCGACCTGCGCGAAGTCACCCTCCAGCGGGTGCTCGAAGCCCTCGTCGACCCGGTCCGGCGCAGCATCGTCACCCAGCTCAGCGACGCCCCCGCCGACATCAGCTGCGGTGGGTTCGACATCTCCGTGAGCAAGTCCACCGCCACCCACCACTTCCGCGTGCTGCGCGAGGCCGGCCTCATCCGCCAGCACTACGTCGGCACCTCGCGCATGAACACCCTGCGCAGGGCCGAGTTCGACCAGGCGTTCCCCGGCCTGCTCGACGCCGTCGTCACCGCCGACCGCGCGTCCTCGTGAACGCGCCGAAGGCCCTCCCGCGTCGGCGGAAGGGCCTTCACCGAAGCGGGGCTCAGGTCTTGACGGTGAGCAGGGTCGTGCCCGTCCTGGTGACCACCTCGAAGCGGTCGATCTCCTTCAGCGGCGTCGCGCTGCCGCCGTGCATGTAGAGCGGGGCCGGCGAGCCCGGCACCCCGTAGCCCGGCGCCGGAACCGCCCAGCCGGTCATCACGCGCCGCTCGCCCGACTTGCCCACCGACACCAGCTCGCACTCCAGCGGCCCCTTCACCCCCGACAGCTTGAGCGCCGCGTGCGTGCCCCAGGCCTTCGACTCCACCACCAGGCCGCCCGACACCCCGTCGACGCCCTTGCCCGCGATCGGCGTGCCGTCGGCGTAGAACTGCTCGGCCGGGCCCATGTGGTCGGTGCGCCCCGCCATGGCCTGCGGCGGGTCGCCGCCGCCGGTGAGCTGTGTGCCGACGGTCAGCCCGCCGGCCGCCAGCGCGACCGCCGCCGCCATCCCGAGCAGGAACGTGCCCCTGCGCGACCGCCGGTCGGCCGCCTTCTTACGGCGGAGCAGGTCGACCACGGCGGCCTGCCCCTCATCGGGAGGAGGGCCGGCGTCCTCCACGGGGCCGAGGCCGTGCAGCATGCCGGCGACCCCCGCGAGGTCCGACAGCTCGAAGCGGCAGGAGGGGCAGGTGCGCAGGTGGGCCTCGAAGGCCACCCGGTCGTCCGCCTCCAGCAGGCCGAGGGCGTAGGCGCCCACGTCGGTGTGCTCGACTCCCGGGCTCACGCCGTCACCCCCCGCTCCTCCAGCGCGACCCGCAGCGCGCGGACCGCGTAGTAGACCCGGGACTTCACCGTGCCCACCGGGATGCCGAGCGCCGCCGCGGCGTCGTTGACCGACCGGTCCCGCAGGATCGTCTCGTTCAGGATCTCGCGGTGCGCCGGTGACAACGCCTTCAGCGCCTCTGACACGACCACCTGGTGCAGCAGCCCCTCCAACTCGTCCGGCACCGGCACGCTGTCCAGCGCGCCGTCGCCCGATTCCGGCGGACGCGCCTCTCTGCGCCGCCGGTCATCGATCACGATACGTCTGGCCACGGTGGCGAGCCATGGCATGAGCGAGACCGAGTCGGGGTCCAGCCGCTCGGCGCTGCGCCAGGCCCGGATCATCGTCTCCTGCACCACGTCTTCCGCCCACTGCCGGTCGCCCGCCGTCAGGCGTACCACGAAGGCCAGCAGCGGCCGGTGGTACTCCCGGTAGAGCGCGGACACGACCACCTCGTCGTCCGGCCGCACCCGCCGGATCAAGTGGCGTAGGCGCGTCTTGCCCGCCGGGGCCGCGTCCTCCGCCGAGGGCGGGGGATACGTGCTGATCCGCATCATTCCCCTTTCTCGCGTCCGTCGGGAGGGAGTACGCTCGGCCGCCCTGGCAGGGTTCAACGGATCGGCGAAGATAATCCGATTGCATCGCCCGGGACAGGTGGTTAGAGTCGCTTGCGCAACCGATCGAGGAGGTGAGGACCATGCGGGTCGTTCTTTTCCGTCTGCCGTCCCTCTACCTCCGGGGGCTCGTCTGAGCTGCCCGTTTCCTTCTCGATCAAAGGTTTCACCGTCTTGTCTCACGATCTTTCCCTGCTCGGCTGGACCGACCTGCGCGCCGCCGAGCTTCCCGCTGACACCGTCCCGGCGCGGGTGGCCCGCGTCGACCGCGGCGCCGCCGAGGTGATCGCCGCCGACGGGCAGCACCACGTCAAGTACGGCGCCCGCGTGCGCCGTTCCTCCGCCGACGACCCGGTGGCCCTGCCGTGCGTCGGCGACTGGGCCGCGCTCAGATGGCTGCCCGAAGGCCGGTACGAGCTCGACCAGGTGCTTTCCAGAACCACCGCGTTCGTCCGGGGCGGCGTGAGCCGCGACTCGGTCGGCGGCCTGTCCGGCGACGGTCAGGGCCAGGTGCTGGCGGCCAACGTCGACGTCGTCTTCGTGGCCGAGCCGTCCATGCACGCGACCGACTTCGCCGACCTGGGCCGTATCGAGCGTCTGGTGGCGCTGGCCTGGGAGTCCGGCGGCACGCCCGTCGTGCTGGTGACCAAGTCCGACCTGTTCGAGGCCGGGCTCGACGAGCTGATGGCCGACGTACGCGCCGCCGCGCCGGGCATCGACGTGCACGCCGTCTCCTCGCTGCTGGGGGAGGGGGTCTCGCTGGCCGCGAGCTACCTGCACGGCTCCCGTACGGCGGTCGTGCTCGGGCCGTCCGGCGCGGGCAAGTCCACGCTGGTCAACGCGCTGGCCGGCATGGGCGCGATGGACACCCAGCAGGTCCGGGCGGCCGACGGGCGCGGGCGGCACACGACCGTCCACCGGGAGCTGATCCCGTTGCCCGGCGGCGGCCTGATCATCGACACCCCGGGCATCCGGCGCATCGGCCTCTACGACATCGGGGAGGGCGTGGATCTCGTCTTCTCCGACATCGAGAAGCTGGCCCAGGGGTGCCGGTTCGCCGACTGCGGGCACGTGAGCGAGCCGGGCTGCGCGGTCCTGGACGCCATGGAGAGCGGCGAGCTGCCCGAGCGCCGGCTGCAGAGCTGGCGCAAGCTGCAACGCGAGGCCGCGTGGATGGCGTCCCGTACGGACGCGCGGCTGCGCAAGGAGCAGCAGAACAAATGGAAGATCATCCACAAGGAGATGCGCCGCTCCAACCGCAACCGCCCCTGACCCCGAGCCCACCTCCCGCCCTGCCTGACGCGGAAGGTGTGGCCGGGCCTACCTCTCGTTCCGGTTGGTGCGGGAGGTGGGGCCGGGCGCACCTTCTGTTCCGCTCGGTGCGGGAGGTGGGGGCGAGCCCGCCCCCCTTCCGCCTCCTGGGGTGGGGGCGAGTAGGGCGGGTTGTGGGGGTAGGCACAGGTCATGGAGCTGTTCGCGGATCGGGCCGAGGCCGGGGCGTTGCTGGCCGAGCGGCTGCCGGAGGTGAACGACCCCGTCGTGCTGGCGTTGCCGCGCGGCGGGGTCGCCGTGGCCGTGCCCGTCGTACGACGGCTCGGCGGGGAGCTGGACGTGCTCGTCACCCGGAAGATCGGCTACCCGCCGGCGCCCGAGCTGGGGGTGGGGGCGATCGCCGAGGGCGGCGAGCCGGTGTTCGACCTGACGATGCTCGACCGGCTGGGCATGACGCCCGAGGACGTGGCCGGCGTGGTCGAGCGGGAGCGGCACGAGCTGGCCAGGAGGGTGGAGGTGTACCGGGGCGGCCGGCCGTTGCCGCCGCTGGCCGGTCGCGAGGTGATCGTCGTGGACGACGGCCTGGCCACGGGCGTCACCGCGAGGGCGGCCCTGCGCGCGGTCGCCGCGGCCGGTCCCGCCAAGGTGACGCTGGCCGTGCCGGTCGGCGCCGAGGACACCGTCAGGATGATGCGGGCGGAGGCCGACGAGGTGGTGGTGCTGCTGACCCCGGTCGACTTCAGAGCGGTCGGCCAGTGGTACGAGCACTTCGACCAGCTCACCGACACCGACGTGCTGGACCTCCTGGACCGGAGGTGACCCCTACCGGACACCGACGCTCAGGCTGGTGCCTAGGTGGACAGGACCGCCCACACCAGCTTCCTGGAGCCGCCGGGGGCGAACCAGCCCCATGCGCTGCAGAGCGCGTCCACCAGCCGCAACCCGCGCCCGAACTCGGCGAACACGTCGGTCTGCGCCGCCACCGGGACGGTCTGGCTGTGGTCGGTCACCACGCAGGCCAGCTCGGGCCGCCGGAAGAGCAGCCGCAGCTGTACGGCCCCGCCGCCGTGCCGCATCGCGTTCGTGACCAGCTCGGAGACCACCAGCTGCATGTCGAAGGCCACGTCGGCGACGGCCCACGAGGTGAGGGTCTGGTCCACGAAACGCCGGGCCATCGCCACGCACCCCGGCTCGGACGCGGTGCTTTCGTGGAACGGGAACACCGCGTCGCACGGTCCGGCCCGCCCATCCACCAGAATGGAGGCGAGCCACCCTGGTGGCCCGGAACCTATGGCGGCTTGCGGCCGAGCGTCGAAAGTCGTCATCCTGGCCCCCGAAGCGCGGTCTGGTGATCCAGTGCCCATCTTTACGGGGTGTGGTTATTGATGCAAGACTTTTCGTGTTTTACCGATGCGAATACCATCTGCACGTGCAGATGATCTAGGAGCGGTCGAGTGAGCGCACAGAGCGCGGAGGGAAAGCTTCTCAGCTACTCGCCGGGAAGCCCGACGGTGCTGCGGATCCTGCTGGGTACGCAACTGCGCAGACTCCGTACCGAGAAGGGAATCTCCCGAGAGGATGCCGGATACTCCATTCGCGCATCTCATGCGAAGATCAGCCGACTTGAGCTCGGGCAGGTCAGCTTCAAGCAGCGGGACGTCGCCGACCTGCTCACCCTCTACGGCGTCACCGATCCCGACGACCGGGAGCCGCTGCTCGCCCTGGCCCTGCAGGCCAACGCCCCCGGCTGGTGGCACAAGTACGGCGACCTGCTCCCCGGCTGGTTCGAGGTCTACATCGGCCTGGAGGGCGCCGCCTCCGCCATCCGCACGTTCGAGAACCAGTTCATCCCCGGCCTCCTGCAGACGCCCGCCTACGCCAAGGCGGTCATCCGGCTCGGCAACGAGAAGGCGCTCGACTCCGAGCTCGACCGCCGCGTCACCCTGCGCACCACCCGGCAGAGGCGGCTGGAGAGCGGGCTCAAGCTCTGGGCCGTGATCGACGAGGCCGTCCTGCGCAGGCCGCTCGGCGGGGCCGAGGTCATGCGCGAGCAGGTCCGCCACCTGCTCGACGCCACGGAGGAGCGCAACGTCACCGTCCAGGTGGTGCCGTTCGAGAGCGGTGGGCACGCGGCGGCCGGCGGCTCGTTCAGCATCCTGCGCTTCCCCGAGCGCGAGCTGCCCGACGTGGTCTACATGGAGCAGCTCACCAGCGCCCTCTATCTGGACAAGCCGGCAGACTCCGACCACTTCATGGAGGTCATGGACCGGCTGAGCATCCAGGCGCTGGAGCCGAAGCAGACGAGGCGCTTTCTGGAACAGTTCATTTCCGGATGAGCTGCTGAAACTCCTGTGATCCACTCCATAGTCGGATTTTTGGGCATCCGGTATATGGAGTCTGTCGTGCTGTCGTATGGTCAGCGCAAACGCGGATGCACGTGCATCCGTAAGATCGCTAGGAGCTGTCCCCCATGCACGAGTTCCGGAACGGAACCCCCGCCGGTCACCTCCCCGTCGTATGGCGCAAGAGCAGGCGCAGCAACCCCAACGGCAACTGCGTCGAGGTCGCGGGCCTGCCCACGGGGGAGATCGCCATGCGCAACTCCAGGTTCCCCGACGGCCCCGCGCTGGTGTACACGCAGGCCGAGATCAGCGCATTCGTCCTCGGGGCCAAGGACGGGGAGTTCGACGACCTGATCGTCTGATCAGCGGGGTTCGTTGTACCAGCGCCACCGGGGCAGGCGCGGGCGTCCGGGCAGCTCGCCGCGGCCGGTCGTCCACAGCAGCGTGGCCCACGGGGCGGTGTCCACGGGGGCGTCGGGGAACAGGCGGGCCAGCACCCGCGAGCACAGATCCGCGGACGGCTCCCAGGCCAGGCCGAGCCCAGCGGACACGTCGTGCATATGCACGAGCGTTTCCACCAGGCCCATCGCGGCGAACGCCGTCGCGTCCCCCGTGCCGAAGATGTGATGACCTCCGGCCCCCGGCGGCGCGGTGCGGACCATGGCCGACAACAGCGCGCCGCTGGCCTGGAGCACCTGCAGCAGCCCGACGGGCCCGGCCGCGCGGTCGGCGTGGACGGCGTTGTTCGGGCCGCCGGGCCTGCGCCGGTCCAGCGCGAAGGGCACGTACGTGTCCAGCGGCGGCACCCTGAGCCCGAGCTGGGCGGCGTAGGAGAACAGGTCGTCGGCGAGATGCTCGACGGTCTCCCAGCAGGTCCACTCCAGCGAGCCCGCCTGCTCCTCCCACGCCTGCGGCGGCGCGTCCCGCAGGGTGTCGACGGCGAGGGCGACGGCCTCGTCGAGGTCGTCCGCGGTCACGAGTGGTGAATCCGGCATAGGGCGCACCTTATCTCCGTCCGCTTCGTGCGTCCGCGTGTAGGGTCGTCACGATCCGCACGTCCGGACGGGAGCCGTACCGCATGACCGAGCCCGAAGACCTCACCGCGCGCGCCCGCATCAGGGAGGCGGCGCTGCTGCACTTCGGCGAGCACGGCTTCGAGGGGGCCACGACCCGGGCCATCGCCGAGACCGCGGGCGTGTCCCCGGGGCTGCTGCGCCACCACTTCGGCTCCAAGCGGGCGCTGCGCGAGGCGTGCGACGAGCACCTGATCAGGATCGTCCGGCGCATCGAGGGCGACGTCCGCGCCGGGGCCGTGCCCGCCGGGAGCAACCCCGTGGCCGCCGCGCTCGACGCGCTGGCGCCCTACCGGCTGTACGTGGCGCGGGCGCTGGCCGAGGGCTGGGCGGAGCCGCTGTTCGACGGCATCGCCGAGCTGAGCGAGCGGTGGCTCGAAGAGCTCGACGAGACCCGCACGGACGAGCCGTTCGCCGGCCGCAAGGCCCGCGCGACGGTGTCCACGGCCATGTCGCTGTCGATCGGCGTCCTGCACAAGCACGTCTCCCGCGGCCTGGGCGTGGACGTGTTCAGCCCCGAGGGCGCCCACCTGCTCGCACTCACCCTGCTCGACCTCTACTCCCACCCCCTGCTGACCCCCGCGGCGGCGGCGGAGCTGCGGGACGCCCTCGGCAGAAGCCGCGCGAGCGGATGATCCCGCTCAGGACAGGAAATCCGCCAGGACCGGACGCAGCGCCTCGGGCCGGCCGAGCACGCCGTGGTCCTCGCCGGGAAGCACCAGGTGCCGCGCGCCCGGCACGGCCTCGGCGACCGCCCGTACGGCGTCGAGCATCCACTTCGGAGACTGGTCGCCGCCGATCGCCAGGGTGGGCACGGTGATCCGGGACAGCCGCTCGACCGGCGGGAGCTGCCCCGGACCGCACACGGCGGCGTCGTAGGGGAGCGTGTGCGCCAGGCCGGTGAACCAGCCCCACACGCCCTCCGAGCGCATGCCCGCCACGGTCTCCTCCGGCACGTCGACGCCCTCGGTCAGGAACAGCGCCACGGCGTCGTCGCGGCGGTCCTGCGCGATGAGGGCGCGCAGGCGCTCGGCGAAGTCGTCCCCGGGAGGGGTGCGGGCGCCGTCCACGACGTACGGCGGCTCGTAGACGGCCAGGCGGGCGATCGGCAGCCCGTACGCGGCGGCCTCCAGCGCGAGGATGGCGCCGGAGGAGTGGCCGAAGACGCTCGCCGAGCCGCCCGCGTGCTCGATCAGCGCCGCGAGGTCCTCGATCTCGCGCTCGACGGCGTAGGCGGGCGCGTCGCCGCTGCCGCCCCGGCCGCGGCGGTCGTAGGCGATCGCGCGGAAGCCGGGGGCGAGCGCGGCGGCGAGGGCGGCGACGGTGGTGCGGTCGTTGAACGCGCCGCCCACCAGGATCACCGGGTGGCCGTCGCCGCCGCTCTCGAACGCGATGCGGGTGCCGTCGGCCGAGGTGACGGTCTGAAGCGTGGACTGCATTGCCGGACTCCTTCTTCGTGCTTGTGTCACCAGGAGGTCGGAGCCGGCCCGCGCCTCTCTACATGCCTCTAACGAAAAATTCGCGGATCCGCCTGAAGGCCGCGCGAGAGGCGGACGGTGATGAACTCGTTGTCGTCGGGACGACCCGGCGTGCGGCCGCTGGAGAAGGGGAAGTTGTTGTCGTCCAGGAGGGCCAGGGTGCGGTCGTCGAGCACGACCACGTCCTCGATGGTCTGGAACGGGAACCGGAACGTGCCGGGCGTGCCGCCGAGGCCGCGCGGGTCGGCCAGGTCGAGCAGGTCGGCCACCTGCGTCTTGTCCAGTGCGCCGTCGTGGTCCCGGTCCCGCGTGTCGGCCAGGTAGACGCGCTTGACCTTGGCGGCGTCGCCCTGAAGGTTGTCCCGCTCGATGATCAGGAAGCGGTTCTCGTCCACGGCGACGGCGTCGCCGATGGAGTGCGAGGGGTCCTCCAGCCGGTACGTCCACGTGCGCCCGGTGTATGCGCGCTTGCGTAGGTCGAACTCGTTCATCCGCAGAGTGCCCGCCGGGTCGCCGTTCACCGTGCCTTCGAGCAGCGGGTAGAGCCTGCGGCCGTCCACCGACCTGGCCATGCCCTCGAAGCCCTTGCTGCTGGCCAGGTTGGGACGGCCGCCGTTCAGGTAGGGGTTCTCGGGGGCCTTGACGCCGGGCAGTTCGATCGGGGCGTCGAGCAGCCGGCCCTTGCGGTCGAAGTGCAGCAGGAACGGGCCGAACTCGTCGCCGATCCAGTACGTGCCGTCCGTGGCGCGCACGATCGACTCGACGTCGAAGTCGGAGCCGGTCAGCGTACGGTCCGGGCGGGTCAGGGCGAATGGGACGAGCCCGCGCGGATCGGTGAGGTTGAAGCCGCCGAGCACCTCGACCGTCCTGGCGTCGAAGTCCGGCTTGACGTTGTGCACGCGCAGGAGGAAGTCGGCGCTGTTGGCCTTGTTGCCGAAGCCGTTGTCGGACAGCACGTCGAAGCTGCCGTCGTGGCGGCGGGCGATGCCGCTGAAGCCCTGCACGGGCTGGCCGGGGAAGGGCGGGGTGACGCCGTTGACCGGCGCGGTGCCGAGCAGCGAGCCCGACGGCTCGCTCCGGGGGACGTAGGTCTGGGCGGGAAGCGCGGCGAAGCCGGTGAGCGTGGCGCGGCCGAACGTCGCGCTGCCCCGGCCCTCGGGCTGAGCGGGGTCGGCCAGGGCGGCCGTGGCGGGGGCGGCGAGGGCGAGCGTCATGGCCGCCGCGCACGTCAAGGTGGTGATGCGTCTCATGGCGGGCACGCTAGAGGCGCCACATGACGGCATTCCGAACAACGGGCAACCGCCAGGAAACCGGCCATACCAGGAGCAAACACACCCAAGCCCGCAGAAAAACCAAGGCGGGTACGCCCACAAGAAAGGCCCGCCTGGAGGAAGGGGCGAGCCGGGAAAGAGGCGGCCGAGCTCGGAGGAAAGGCCGAGCCGGCACGAAAGGCGGACACGCTCGGAAGAAAGGTCGAGTCCGCAGGAAAGACGGAAATGCCCGGAGAATAGGTGGGTGCGGTGGAAACCGCGACGGCCACCCCTGCCCAGGATCGGGCGGGGGTGGCCGGGTGTGTCCGGGATGACGATCTCGGGCCTGATCAGGCAGTTACCCCGACCGGGTTCGCCAGAGCCTGGACATGGAAGGCCAGGCTCCGGTTCATCGGGACAACTGAGTGATCACGCGATGATCGTTGATGCTGCCGAGGTGTGTCAGGCGGCGGAGATGCCGGCGCTGGCGGCGCGGCGCATGCGACGGCGACGCTCGCTGGCGCGCTCGTCCTCGTTGAGACCGCCCCACGTGCCGTACTTCTCCGGCCGGGACAGCGCGTAGTCTAGGCACTCGTTGCGGACAGGGCACCCGGCGCAGATCGCCTTGGCCTTCCGCTCACGTACGTCACGCTCGGGCTGCCGCTCCCCGTCGGGGCCGAAGAAGAGCACGAGATCCTCACCCCGGCACGCGGCATCATCCTGCCAACCCCAGCTGGGGCGCGGGCGGGCGAGCTGCCGACGTACCTGAGACATGAGAAAACCACCTTCGTGAGAGGTATTTCGGTAATTGAGCCGCATTGGACGCTTTTGGCGTCACTGTTCCAACGCAAGGACGGGCCGTGATGTTCCCTAGTCAGGCGAGGGCGGGCGTGGCGTACCGCACAGGCGTGAGCCTGTCCAGCGAAACCAGCCGGTAGGTGGTGATCGTCTCGGCGCAAGCCGTACCACACGGCGCTGTGAACGCCGATGGCTCAACCACAACCTGGAACCGGACGTCTCCGCAGCGCACGACTGCTTCGGTGACGTCGCCGTCCGACCTGGAGGATTCCACGGCCACTGCGCCGACGGAGCACTCTCCCGTATGGGCTCGGGCAAAATGCTCGACGGCTTGCAATGGCTCAGGGATGCCTGCGCGCCCCCGGAGACGGTCGAGAATGACCTCGCCCGACCGGTACGCGTTAGCCGCTGCCAGTGCAGCAGCCTGAGACATGCTGCCGTAGAAAATTCCGTGTGGCAAGCACACGAGGTTGGCGGCGTAGCGATCGCCGCCAACGTGTGACGTTTCCCACACTCTGTCGGGCAAAGATTCGGCCAGCGACCGAGCGAGGGGTAGTCCAATGCGGGCGCAGCACACATTGCGCTTGGCGTGCGTGCAGACCAGAAATACCGGCTCGTCTTCAAGTATGCAGGACTCCGGGAGCACTCCCGCCACGAAGGCGTCCAGGTCAAGATCGTCCGGACCTGCGACGACACCGCGGGCCAACCAGGGGCGGTCGCCCGCCGCGTAGGCCAATAGCACACGGATTCCCTGGTCCCGCTGGCGGGTTCGCCTCCCCGGACGCCTGATGAGCTGGGGCCTGATACCGCGTTCGAGCGCTCGGCGCACGAGTTCGGAGATTTCTTCAGGAAGTTGCAAGCTTTCCAGGTGGGAGGGCCAGGGGCCGTCGTACTCGACGAGCAGCCAGAGCCTGGCTCCCACGGTGGCGCTGGCCAGGGTCGGCATGGCTCCCGTGTGGCAGCCCGCCATGTGCTCGCAGCCCCTCGCCAACGCCTCCCCCTTCCCGACGAATTAGGTAAGGATAACCTAACGCATCGGCGGGTTCGGGGGCGGGGTCACCGGATCCCGAGCACGTCGCGTGTCGCGGGCAGCGCCCGGTCGCGGTCGGCGGCGACCAGGCCGATCCTGGTCCTTCGGTCCAGCAGGTCGGCCTCGTCCAGCGCGCCCTCGTGCCGGACCGACCAGAGCAGGTCGCCCTTGGTCAGGCCGAGCCCGACCTCTTCCGGATGGGCCTTGACCAGCTCGTACGCCGCCTCGGCCTCGCTGCCGTACCGCTCGGTGAGCCGCGCCGGCACGCCGCCCGGCTGCGGTCCGGCGCCGACCAGGGGGATCTTCTTCGTCCGGCTCGGTCCGGCGTCGAGCTCTTTGAGGGAGACTGCCCGGTCCACGGCGTCCTCGGCCATTCGCCGGTATGTGGTGAGTTTGCCCCCGACGACCGTGACCACGCCGCCGTCCGACAGGACCGCGTGCCGGCGCGAGAGGTCCGCCGTGCGGCCGTCGGCGGCCAGGAGCGGCCTCAGGCCCGCGTACGCGCCCGCGACCGCCTCAGGGGTCACCTGGACCTCAAGGATGCCGTTCAGCACCTCCAGGAGCGCTGTGACGTCCTCCGCGGGCACTTCGGGAACGTCGGGCACCGGCCCGTCCACCGGCTCGTCGGTCAGCCCGACGTAGACGCGCCCGTCGCCCTGGGGAAGTACGAGCGCGAATCGGTTGGTCTCTCCGGGAATGGGCACGTGCATGCCGGCGATCAGCCCCGGCAACGTCCCCGCGTCGAGCACGAGGTGGCTGCCCCTGGACGGACGCAGCCGCACCGCCGGGTCGAGCTGCCCGGCCCACACGCCCGTCGCGTTGACCACCGCCCTGGCCCGGACGGTGAACTGCTCGCCGGTCAGCTCGTCGCGCACCTCGGCGCCCTCGTCCGTGAGCCGCAGGGCCCGGCAGCGGGTCAGGACGCGGGCGCCGTGCCCGGCGGCGGTCCTGGCCAGCGCCACGACCAGGCGGGCGTCGTCGAGCAGCCGGCCGTCCCACGACAGCAGGCCGCCGCGCAGGCCGTCGCGCGCCAGCACCGGGGCGAGCGTGTGGGCGCGCGCCGCGCCGAGCCGCGTGGGGCCGGGCAGCAGGCGGCGCGGGGTGCGCGCGGCGGTCCGCAGCCCGTCGCCGAGCCGGTAGCCGGCCATCACCACGGCGGCCTGCCGCCGGTCGACCGCCGGCGTCAGCGGCAGCAGGTACGGATGCGCCTTGACCAGGTGCGGAGCCGTCGTCCTGAGCAGGATGCCGCGCTCGACCGCGCTCTCGTAGGCCACGTCCACCTGGCCCTTGGCCAGGTAGCGCAGCCCCCCGTGGACCATCTTGGAGCTCCACCTCGACGTGCCGAAAGCCAGGTCGTGCGCGTCGATCGCGGCTACCCTCAAGCCGCGGGAGGCGGCGTCCAGGGCCGCGCCGGCTCCCGTCGCACCGAGCCCCACCACCAGCACGTCGAGCCGCTCCCCGGCGACCACGCCCAGTTCGTACGACCTTCTGCGGGCGTTCAGCGAGCTATCCAAGGTAGGCCTCCAGCAGCGCGGCGAGTTCGGCGTCCAGGTCGTCGAGCGTCACGGGGTCGAGCATCGTGGGGGCCGACAGCAGGAACGACTGGGCCACCAGCAGCACGGCCCGCGCCCTGGCCGGACCGCCGACGGCCGGCTCCAGCAGGGCCAGCACCGCTTCGTGGCTCGCCCCCCGCCGGTCCAGCAGGTACGGCAGCAGCAGCTCCGGGTCCGCCTCCACGATCTTCCGCCACAGCGGGTGCGCGCGCAGCCCGCGTACGCCGTCCACGATCGCGCGTACCGGATCGGACAGGTCGAGCCGCGACACCACCGCGACCCACTCCCGCGTCATCAGGTCGGCGACCAGCGAGCGCACGTCCGGCCAGCGGCGGTAGATCGTCATCCGCGACACGCCCGCCCGCCTGGCCACGTCCGTGAGCGTGGTCCTGCGCACGCCGTAGGCCAGCACGCACGCGCGCGCCGCGTCCAGCACGCCCTCATTGTGACGGTTCGACGTCATGTGTCACAGTGTATGCGTGACCGGTGAACCCATGCTCTGGTGTGGCTGGGGCGACCCCGCCAAGGCCCGCGAGCTGCCCGAACAGATCCGCAAGCTGCTGCACGACCTCCTCGGCGTGCGCGCGCCCGAAACCCCGGCCGCCGCCTTCGACGACGTGCGGCTGCCGCCGGTCGCGCTGCCCGAGCCGGTGCTGGCCGCCCTCGCGGCCGTCGCCGGGCCCGCGCACGTGCTGACGTCGCACGAGGCCAGGCTGCGGCACACGCGCGGCAAATCCACGCCCGACCTGCTGCGGATGCGCGCCGGCGACGGGTCCGACGCCCCCGACGCGGTCGTGCTGCCCGGCTCGCACGACGAGGTGGCCGAGCTGTTGCGGCTGTGCGCGGCCGAGCGGGTCGCGGTCGTGCCGTTCGGCGGCGGCACCTCCGTCGTCGGCGGGCTCGTGGCCGCGCGGGCCGGCTTCACCGGCGTGATCGCGCTCGACCTGGGCAGGCTCGACCGGCTGCGCTCGGTCGACGCCGAGTCGATGGTGGCCGACTTCGAGCCGGGCGTGCGCGCCCCCGAGGCCGAGCGGCTGCTCGCCGAGCACGGCCTCACGCTCGGGCACTTCCCCCAGTCCTTCGAGTACGCCACGCTCGGCGGCTTCGCCGCGGCCCGCTCCAGCGGCCAGGCCTCGGCCGGGTACGGCCGCTTCGACGACATGGTCGTCGGCCTCACGCTGGCCACGCCGTCCGGGACGCTGGAGCTCGGCCGCGCGCCGAAGTCCGCGGCCGGGCCCGACCTGCGCCAGCTCGTCCTGGGGTCGGAGGGGGCGTTCGGCGTCATCACGTCGCTGCGGCTGCGGGTGCGCAGGCGTCCGGCCGAGCGCCGCTACGAGGGCTGGCGGTTCGAGTCGTTCCGAGCGGGGACGGCCGCCGTGCGGGCACTCGCCCAGGAAGGCCCGCTTCCTACCGTGCTGCGGCTCTCCGACGAGACCGAGACCATGATCGGCCTGGCCCGGCCGGACGCGATCGGCGGCGGCGACTCCGGCTGCCTGGTGATCCTCGGCGTCGAGGGCGACTGGATCGGCCACCGGCACGCCGCGGCCGCCGCGGTCCTGGCCCGGCACGGCGGCGAGCCGCTGGGCCCCGAGCCCGGCCAGGCATGGGAGCACGGCCGCTTCTCCGCGCCGTACCTGCGCGACTCGCTGCTCGGCGCGGGCGCCACCGTGGAGACCCTGGAGACGGCCGGCTTCTGGTCGAACCTGCCGCGCCTGTACGACGCCGTCCGGCTGGCCCTGCTCGGCGCCCTCGGCTCGCCGCTGGTCATGTGCCACGTCTCCCACGTGTACGAGACCGGCGCGTCGCTGTACTTCACCGTCGTGACCCCGCAGGAGGGCGACCCCGTCGCGCAGTGGGAGCGGGCCAAGGAGGCGGTGAACGCGGCCATCGTCGAGGCCGGCGGCACGATCTCGCACCACCACGGGGTGGGCCGCGACCACCGGGACGCCTACGGCGCGGAGCTGGGCCCGCTGGGCGTGGGAGTGCTCCAGGCCGTCAAGGACCGGCTCGACCCGGCCGGGATCCTCAACCCCGGGGTGCTCGTGCCTCAGTCGCCGCCCGGGATCTGATCGGCCTCGGCCAGCGTCTCGGCGGCGTCGCTGTAGCGGTGGAGCGCCTCGTACGCCTCGGCCAGCCGGTACAGCGAGACCGCGAGGTGGCCGCCGCCGAGCCCGCGGCTGAGCGCCACCGCCTCCTGCGCCATGGGCAGCGCCTCGACGGCGCGGGAGCGGTCGAGCAGCAGCCCGGCCGTGGTGCGCAGGCAGTGGACCAGCAGGCCGGTGTACTCGGCGGGGGAGCTGGCGGCCAGCGCCCGGCTCTGCGCGATGGCCTCGCGGGCCCGTTCGGCGCCCCGGCCCCACCGGGGCAGGCGCAGGGCGTAGGCCAGCAGCGCCTGCACGGCCGCCGCGTCGGGGGTGCCCATCCGGGTCGCGTCGTCCGGGCCGTTCCGGTTCATGGGAGCCCACCTCCGCGTCCCAAGGGCTTGCTTGGGGACGTGAGGTTACACCATGCCGCACCATCTGTGTTTCCGGGAGTACGGAGCGTGGAGTGTGCGCGAATGGAAGATGCCGGTAAAGATGTGGTCATGGTGGAAGTGGCGGCCGAGCGCGGGAAACAACATTCCTCACGGGTGTCGGAGGCGGGGGCCGGCTGGGGCTGTGCGGAACCGGGGACGTTCGCCCAGCTCAGGCCGGACAAGGGCGGATTCACCTGGTTGAATTTACGCACGCTCTGGTTGTCCAGGAACGAGATCCTGGCCGGCTTGTTCGGTGATCCTTCCGGGGAGGTGCGGGAACGGTGGATCGCGGCTCAGGAAGCGCGCGGGATAGATCCGGAATTTCGCATCCAGCCCGGCGTCGGGGGAAATTTCAATTTCCTGATCCTCGGCGACACCGGCGAGGGCGACGCCTCCCAGTACGCCGTCGTCCCCGGCATGCTGAGGCTGGGGGAGGACACGTCGTTCGCCGTCATCGCCAGCGACGTCATCTACCCGACGGGGTCGGGCAACGAGTACGGGAACAAGTTCTTCCGCCCGTACCAGGACTACGAGGCGCCGATCTACGCCATCCCCGGCAACCACGACTGGTACGACGGGCTCGGCGGCTTCATGCGGGTCTTCTGCGACGCCCCGCCACTCAAGCCCAAGCCGGACCGCGGGCTGCGCGGCCTGCTGTGGCGCAAGCCGGAGACGATCGACGAGGCGAAGCTGGCCGAGGCGCGCAAGCTACGGGGGCGGCCGGCCCAGCAGGCCGCGCAGCCGGCGTCGTACTGGGCGATCGAGAGCGACAGCCTGGTGATCGTGGGCGTGGACACCGGCATCAAGAACGTGATCGACAAGGCGCAGACGGCCTGGCTGCGCCGCGTCTCGCTCGACCCGCGGCCGAAGATCCTGGTGACCGGGAAGCCCATCTACACCGGCAACGTCCACAAGCCGTCACTGCTGGAGGAAGGCGGCACGATCGATGACATCGTGCGCGACCCGGCCCACCGGTACGTCGCGGCCATCGGCGGAGACGTGCACAACTACCAGCGCTATCCGGTCAAGGTGGGCGACCGGGTGATCCAGTACGTCGTGACCGGCGGCGGCGGCGCGTTCATGCACGCCACCCACATCATCGACAGGGTGGACGTCGCCGGCGTGGCCGAGGACGACTTCAAGTGCTACCCGCTGCGCGGCGACTCGCTGTCCTTCTACAGCCAGCTCTACGCCCGCCGGCTGCGGATGAAGTGGCTGCGCCTCACGCCCGAGGAGGCGGTGTGCATCATGTCGAGCCGGATCGGCAACCGGCCGGCCCGGCCGATCGAGGGCCAGGTCACGGTCACCCGGCGGATGCGCTGGGCGGCGCGGCTGCTCGGGGCCTGGCCGTGGCCGTTCAGGCTGCCGGTGGACAAGGTGTTCCACCGCTTCCTGTCGGAGCTGTCCGACTGGGACCACCCGCCGTTCTTCAAGCAGTTCCTGCACGTGTCGGTCACGCCCGACCGGCTGACCCTGCGGTGCTTCGCCGCCACCGGCTGCCTGGAGCAGGAGCTCCGGCCGCCGCTGGAGGACGAGGTGCACATCGGTTTGTCGTAGCTGTTTGGCACCCTTATGTGCGTGTATGTCGTGGTAGCGGGGGAGACGGTGCTCCCCGTCGGGGGAACGGCCCGGCGCGTGGCCGATCCGGCGTCCGCGGTGCGGGAGCTGGAGGCCGGGTCCGGGCCGCGGTGGGTCTGGGCCGACACGCGGGAGACATACCCGCCGCTGCTGGAGCGGGGCGTGCGGGTCGCGCGCTGCCACGACCTCGCGCTCACCGAGGGGCTCCTGCTCGCCCACGAGGGCCGCTACGGCGAGCCGCGCTCGGCGCGGGCCGCGCACGCCCGGCTGCACGGCCTGCCGGTGCCCGACGACCAGCCGAGCGTGTCCGGCACGCTGTTCGCGCCCGAGCCGCTGGGGGCCGAGGCGGTGGCCGAGGTGCTGGCCGAGCAGCTCCGCCGCATCGAGGCGCTGCCCGAGCCGGGCCGCTTCCGGCTGCTGGTCGCCGCCGAGTCCGCGGGCGCGCTGGTCGCGGCCGAGATGTCGGACGAGGGCATGCCCTGGCGCCGGGACGTGCACGACGCGCTGCTCACCGACATGCTCGGACCGCGTCCCGTGCACGGCATGCGCCCGGCCAAGCTGCAGGCGCTGGCCGACGAGGTGGCGGCGGCCTTCGGGCACCCGGTCAACCCCGACTCGGTGCAGCAGCTCGTCAAGGCGTTCAAGGGCGCGGGGGTGGCGCTGAAGACGACCCGGTCGTGGGAGCTGAAGAAGATCGAGCACCCGGCCGTCGCGCCGCTGCTGGCCTACAAGGAGCTGGCCCGGCTGTACAGCTTCCACGGCTGGGTCTGGGCCGACCAGTGGGTGCGCGGCGGGCGCTTCCGCCCCGAGTACGTCGTCGGCGGCGTGGTGTCCGGACGGTGGGCGACCAGCGGCGGCGGGGCGCTGCAGATCCCCAAGGTGATGCGCCGGGTCGTGGTGGCCGACGAGGGATGGACGCTGGTCGTCGCCGACGCGGCCCAGCTGGAGCCGAGGGTGCTGGCCGCGATGGCCGGCGACGGAGGGCTGGCCAGGGCGGCGGGGGAGATCGACCTCTACTCTGCGCTGGCCCGGTCGTTCGGGGGCGAGCGCGCCAATGCCAAGATCGCGATGCTGTCCGCCATGTACGGCGGCACCAGCGGCGACGCCTCCAAGCTGCTGGCCGTCATGCGGCAGCGCTTCCCGAAGGCGTACCAGTTCGTGGAGGACGCGGCCAAGGCGGGGGAAGAGGGGCGGCTGGTCCGGTCGTGGCTCGGGCGTACCAGCCCGCCGCCGTCCGGGCGGTGGAAGGAGCTCGTGTCCGGCCCGGAGGGCGGGCGGGCGGCCCGCGACCGGGGCAGGTTCACCAGGAACTTCGTGGTGCAGGGCACGGCGGCCGAATGGGCGCTGGCGCTGCTGGCGGTGCTGCGCGGGCTGCTGCCCGAGCCCGCCAGGCTGGTGTTCTTCCAGCACGACGAGGTCATGGTGCACTGCCCGCTGGAGCAGGCGGAGGAGGTGGCCGCGGCGGTGACGACGGCGGCGGCCGAGGCGAGCAGGCTGCTGTTCGGCTCCACCCCGGTGCGCTTCCCGATGGAGACCGTCGCCGTCGCCTGCTACGGCGACGCCAAGTGACCGTCCGGGCCGGTCAGGCGCGTTCGCGGTAGCGGGCCGAGGCCAGCCAGAGGCCGGACAGGGTGACCATGACGCCGACGACCAGGCCGAGCACGCCGTAGGACAGGATGCCCACGATGGCGCCCGCGATGATCGTCCCGGTGGCGCCGCAGACGTTCATGAGCAGGTCGGACAGGCCCTGCACGGCGGGACGGCGGTCGATCGGCACCGACTCGGTGACCAGCGCCGACCCGGCCACCAGCCCGCACGACCAGCCGAGCCCGAGCACGATCAGGGCGGTGGTCACCTGCCACACGCGGTGCCCGGCCGTGCCCGCCAGGACGGCCGCCGCGAGCAGCAGCGCCGAGCCGAGCAGCAGCACCGGCACCTTGCCCGCCCGGTCGGACAGCCAGCCCACGACCGGCGAGAGCATGTACATGCCGGCGATGTGCAGGCTGATCACCAGGCCGATGACGTTCAGGGTCGAGCCGTCGTGGTGGAGCTTCACGGGGGTCATCGACATGATCGAGACCATCGCGGTGTGCGAGACCGCGATCATGACCAGCGCGCGGCGGGCCATGGGGGTCTCGCGCAGCGTCCGCAGGCCCGTCCTGATCGTGCGATGGCGGCCGGGGCCGGGCTCCGGGGCGCCGTCCAGCTCGCGGGCCAGCTTGAGCGGGTCGGGACGCAGGCCGCCGATGATGATCACCAGCGCCACGGCGAACGCCAGCGCCGCGAACGCGAACGGCCCGGCCTTGGCCGCCAGCCCCGCCTGGATGCCCATCCGGTCGGCGGGCTCGGCCAGGTTGGGCCCGGCGACCGAGCCGACCGTCGAGGCCCACACCACCAGCGACAGGTGCCGGCCCGCGTGGCCCTGCGGCGACAGGTCGGTGGCCGAGTAGCGGGCGGCCAGGCTGCCCGCGCTGCCACCGCCGACCAGCACCAGCCCGGCCAGCAGCAGCGGCCAGTTCCCCAGGCTGATCGCGGCCACCGAGATCGCGCAGCCCGCCAGCGCCGCCAGGTAGGTCAGCGACAGGCCCGCCCGGCGTCCCCCCAGGGTCGACAGCCGCGCGGTGGGCAGCGCGAGCAGCGCCGCCCCGAGCACGGTCGCGGTCCCGGCGAACCCGCTGATCACGGTCGAGCCGGACAGCTCGTCGACGACCACCGAGCTGAGCGCCAGCCCGACGGCCACGCCCACACCGCCTACGATCTGCGCGGCGGACAGGACGACCAGGGTCCGGCGTTGGACGTTGACGAGGTCAGGCAGGGAGACGGGGGGTTTCGTGGGGGTGCTGGTCACCTGTGAAGTCTCGCATATACCCCGACATCACCCTAAAGAGGACAGGCATCCATTTCTCTTGGGAAAGGTGCCTTCTATCAGAAGATGGTGACGGAATCCCCCACGGTGATCGTGCCGGGGGCGTCCGGGATCAGGTTGATGCCGAACCAGACCTTGCCGTCCCACTTGCGGTGGCGGGACAGCGTCCTGATGGGCTCCTTGCCCTTGGCGTAGGTCGCGGTGTCGATCGTGGTCAGCACGCAACGGTCGCAGCCCTTGGTCACCCGGAAGGAGACCTCGCCGATGCGCAGCCGCCGCCACTCGTCCTCGGCGAACGGCCGTTCCGCCCCGTCGATCACCACGCTGGGCCGGAAGCGGCCCATGGGCAGGGGCGGCCGGACCTCCTCGCCGCGCTCGGCCGCCGTCTCGGCGATCCAGTCGTTGAGCCGGTCGAGGGACGCGGTCGTGGTCAGCAGCAGGGGGTAGCCGTCGGCCAGGCTCACCCGGTCGCCGGGCAGGCCGTACTCGGGGTTGACGGGACGGCGGGTCGGGTCGTCGAGCCAGGCCAGCCGCGCCGGACGGCCGATCAGGTCCGACAGCCAGCGGGCCGCGTCGTCGCCGCAGTCGGTGAGCTCGACCGGCGTGCGCCAGACGGTCACCGTGGTCAGGGTGTCGGTAGGGGTGACGCGCAGTGGGGGCGCGTGCGGGCCGGTCAGGGTGAGGGTGTCGCCGTCCAGCTCGGCCACGCAGGCCAGCAGCATCGGGTGCTCGCGGGCGGTCAGCAGGCCGCCCTGCCCGTCGGTCACCAGGTACCGCCGGTCGCCGGCCAGCCCCCACGGCTGCACCTCGGCCCGGTGGACGTCGTGTCCGGCGGTGGACTTGACGGGATAGAAGTGGATGCTCGCCAGTTCCATGGCCAGGACGGTACCTCACGGCCTCGGGACGGCCTCGGCCCGGTGGGCCGCGGCGACCGGCTCCCGGCGCGTACGGGCGGACAGAGCCACCGTGCCCAGGGCCGCGACGCCGAGCACGGCCCCGATCCAGCCCACGGACGGGTACCCGGCGCCCGCCCCGATGGCCAGCCCGCCGAGCCACGGGCCGACGGTGATGCCGACGTTGAAGGCGGAGACGTTCATCGCGGCGGCCATCGTGGGGGCGTCCTTGGCCAGGGTGAAGGCGCGGGTGTTCAGCGTCGGGTTGGTGGCGAAGCCGAACGCCCCGAGCAGCACGATCAGCGGGACGGCCAGCACCGCGACCGGCGCCGCCAGAGCCAGCAGGACCGAGGTCACGACCAGGCCGGCGATCCCCGCGTACAGGGTCGGGAACGGGTGCGCGTCGGCGGTGCGCCCGCCGATGGTGATGCCGATCGTCGCGCCGACGCCGTACAGGGCCAGGACGGCGGGCACCCAGGCCGCCTCCATGCCCGTGGTGTCCACCAGCATCGCGCTCAGGTAGCTGAAGGAGACCAGCAGCGCGCCGGTCGCCAGCGAGGTGGTGGCGAGGGCGATCCACAGGCGCGGGTTCAGCGTCGAGCGCAGTTCGTCGGCGATGCGCGGCGCGTTCTCCCGCTCCGGCCGGCCGCCGGGGATCGTGGCCAGAACGCCCACGGCCGCCAGCGCCGACAGCGCGGCCACGGCCCAGAACGCGGCGCGCCAGCCGAGGTGCTGGCCGATGACCGTGCCCAGGGACAGCCCGAGGACGGTGGCCACGGTCAGCCCGCCCACCAGCACGCTCATGGCCTTGCCCCTGGCGTTCGGCGGCACCAGGCCGATCGCCGTGGAGGCCGCGACCGCCCAGAACCCGGCGTAGACGACCGCGCCCGCCACGCGGGTGGCGAACAGCAGGCCGTAGCTCGACGTCAGGGCCCCGGCCACGTGCGTCAGCGTGAAGACCAGCATGAACGTCAGCAACGCCGTACGGCGCGGCCACCGCAACGTGACCACGGCCAGCACCGGCGCCCCCACCAGCATCCCGATCGCGAACGCCGAGATCAGCAGTCCCGCGTCCGGGACGGACACGCCGAGGTCGGCGGCCATCTCCGGCAGCAGTCCGGCCAGCATCAACTCCGAGGTGCCCTGGGCGAAGATCGCCAACCCCAGGATGAACACCGCCAAAGGCATGATCGACACTCCTGTTTTAGAACGTTCAGTACAAAATTCGAGCATCAAAAGAGAACGGCGCGAGGTCAGAAAGCGGTCAGCGCGGTCGTGGCGATGGATTCGAGCACCGCCCGCCCGGCCCCGCCCCTGGCCGCGACGCGCAAGCCGCTGACCGTGGCCACGACGAAGTGCGCCAGCGCCAGGGCGTCCTTGCCGGCGTCGATCTCGCCGAGGGCCCGCCCGCGCTCGATCGCGCCCCGCAGCGCCTCCACCCGTCGCTCGCCGTCGCGGCGCAGCAGGGCGGCGATGCCGGGATCGTGCGGGGCCACCTCCACCAGGGCGTTGACCACCAGGCAGCCGGCCGGGTCGCCGGCCTCCGGGTCGACCGCCTGCCACAGCACGGTCCGGATCTTCTCCACGACCGGCAGGCCGGAGTCCATGAGCTCGATCAGCGCGGACGTGCGCTCCTCGTGGTAGCGGCGAAGGGCCCGCTCGTAGAGGTCGCGCTTGCTCGCGAAGGTGTTGTAGATGCTGCTGCGGCCGAGGCCGGTGGCCGCGCACAGGTCCTGGGTCGAGGTGCCTTCGTAGCCCGCGTCCCAGAACGCGCGCATGGCTGCCTCGACGGCGCGGTCCTCCTCGAACGTGCGTGGTCGTGCCATGACGAGCACGCTAGCACGTTTTGGACTGATCGATACAAATATGGGGGGTCAGGTGGTCTGGCGGAACGTGTCCAGGAACACCTTGCGGGCCTCGGCCTGGTCGTCCCACTTCAGCTCGGGCATGTCGAACGAGATCGTGAAGGCGGTCTTGTCGTCGAGCGTGACGTACCGGGTCAGGGCGTGCATCGGGACGCCGTCCGCCGAGGTGTAGGTGTACTCCCAGTCGGCGGCCTTCCAGCCCCGGTAGTCCGTGGCCTGGAGCTGCACCTGGATGTAGCCCTCCACGCCGCCGTCGGCCTCGCGCCGGCTCAGCTCGGCGAGCCCGTCGGCCTGCGGGGCGGCCTGCTCGACCGTGATCCGCGTGCCGGAGTCCTTGGGGCCGGTGAACGTGGCCGCGTCCCCCGAGGTGGCGAGCTTCCAGCCGTCCGGCGCCGCCGCCGCGAAGCCGGGCGCGGTGTGCTCCTTGTAGCCGTCGGGCACCGGCGACGGTCCGGCCTTGCTCGGCGCCGCGCTCGCGGAGGCGCCCGGCGACGCGCCGGGCGAGTCCTGGGGCGAGCCGCCGGACAGGATGACCACGATCGCGCCGATCACCACGGCCACGCCCGCGACCGCGCCGGCGATCAGCAGCGGCGTGGGCCTGCCGTTACGCGTCCAGGGGCCGCCGCCCTCCTGGGCCCGGCGGCGGCTCGTGCCGGAACGCGAGGAGCCGGAGCGCGAGGGACCGGTCCGCGCGGAGCCGGTTCGCGTCGAGCCGGTGCGTGTGGAGCCGGTGCGTGAGGAGCCGGTCCGCGACTGGCCGGTGCGCGTGGCGTCCGAACGCGGCGAGGAGCCGGGCAGGGTCGCCAGGCGGCTGTGGCTGATGTCGTGCGACAGGTCGCGCGAGTGCTCGCGCAGGTCGTCGGCCGAGGCCAGCGGCCACGGGGCCGAGGTGGCCGCCGCCCTGCTGTCCGAGGTCAGCGGCAGGATCGGCTGCGGCGCGGGCGGGACGGGCGCGTCGAGGTCGTCGGGGTCGTCGGCGGGCGGCTCCATCCGGTGCGGCCCCGAGGGGCCGCCGAAGGCGTCGAAGCCGCCGGCCGGGGACGGGAGCTGGTCGGTGCGATGGCTGCCCGACGGGCTCGACAGCCCGTCGTAGGGCGGCATCGCGTACCCGCCCGCCGGGCCGGCCAGCGGGTCGTACGGCACCCGCACCGGCCCCGAAGGGGTCTCCACGATGCGCGACGGCATCGGCCCGGACGGGAACTCCAGCGGCGGCATCAGCCCCAGCGGCGTCTGGTCCGGCTCGCCCGGCAGCGTCTCGGCCGGGCGCGGCCGGGCCGAGCCGTGAGCGCGCAGCACCGCTTCGAGCATCTCGGCGACCTGCTCGGAGGTGAGTCGTTCGGCCGGGTTCTTGCGCAGCAGGCCCTCGATCACCGGCAGCAGCGACCCGGCCCGCTGCGGCCTGACCGGCTCCTGGGTGAGCACCGCGCCCAGCACGGCGATCGCGTCCGGCCCCTCGTACGGCGGCCGCCCCTCCACGGCCGCGTACAGCGTCGCGCCGAAGGACCACAGGTCGGCCGCCTGCCCGATCGGCTGACCGGACAGCCGCTCCGGCGGCACGTACGCGGGCGAGCCCATGAGCAGCCCGGTCTGCGTGATCGTCACGTCGCCCTCGATGGCGGCGATGCCGAAGTCGGTCAGCACCACCCGGTCCGAGGTCAGCAGCACGTTGCCCGGCTTGATGTCGCGGTGCAGGATGCCGGACGCGTGCGCGTGCCGGAGGGCGTCGAGCACACGGATGCCGATCTCGGCGGCCTGGATCACCGGCAGCGGCCCGCTCTGCCGTACGGCCTGCTCCAGCGACCAGGCGCGGACCAGTTCCATCACGATCCACGGACGGCCGTCCTCCTCGACGACGTCGTGGACGGTGACGATGCCCGGATGCGTCAGCCGCGCGGCCGACCTGGCCTCGCGCAGCATGCGCCGGTGCGCCATCTGCGTGCCCGCCTGATCCAGCCCGTACGGCAGGATCAGCTCCTTCACCGCCACGTCCCGGTCGAGCAGCACGTCGTGGGCGTGCCACACCATCCCCATGCCGCCCCTGCCGACCGGCGACATCAACCGGTAACGCCTGCCGACCAGACGCCCCTGGCTCTGCGGGTCACCCCCCGGTGCACCCTGGTCCGGGCCGGGCCCGCCGAGCAAGCGGTCGGCTGCCATCTTGCCGCCCCCATTCAGCCTCATCTGTCACATCAGAGCGTGACCACTTCGTGCGGTAGATCGCCGTACGCGACACCGTGCGCCATGCGCTACTTGCAGATTATGAGGTTCGCCACGATATCGGCGGAAAATCGGTAATGGAAGGCGATGGCCCTTTACAACCGTCCTGACCTGCCGATATACGGCTTTTCAAACTGATCACTTACTCAGCGGCGAGCGCGATCAAGGCGCTGGTGAACGCCTGTGCGGGCGGCTCGACCAGCCCCGCGCCGACCTGACCGGTGCCCGCCACCCGCCCGGCGATACCGGTGTTGACGACCGGCAGAATGCCCGTCCTCGCGACGAGCGTCACGTCGATGCCGACGGGCGTGCCGCGGAATCCGAGCCCGGGAATCTGGTAGGCGGGGTGCTCGGCGAGCGTGATCTCGTACATCGAGCGGGTGGCCCGTACCGCGTCGGCGACCTCGCCGCCGACGAAGCGCACGATCGCGGGGGCGGCGGCCATCGCGAAGCCGCCCAGCCCGGAGGTCTCGGTGATCGTGGAGTCGCCGATGTCGGGGTTGGCGTCCTGGGGGCCGTACGCGCCGAGGTAGAGCCCGTCCGGCACCCCGGCGGGGCCGGTGAACCAGCGTCCGCCGAGCCCGGAGACCTGCACGCCGAAGTCGGTGCCGTTCCTGGCCATGGCCACGACCAGCGACGAGCCGGGGATGTCGCGGGCGGCGTCCGTGCTCACCTTGCCCGCGGCCATGCCCGCGTTGAGGAAGAAGTGGTCGTTGCCGTTGATGAAGCGCAGCACCTGCGCCGCCTGCGCGGGCGCGGCCTCGACGACGGCCGGGGCCAGCTCGCGCAGCAGCAGGGAGGTGGCCGCGCGGTTGCGGTTGTGCAGCTCGTCGCCCATCTGCAGGGCCTGGGCGATCAGCGAGCGCAGGTCCACCGGGCCGGTACGGGCCAGCGTCGCCGCCAGGACCGGGCCGAGCACCTCGTCCATCCAGCGCAGCCGGTCGAGCACCTCGGGGCCGTACGCGCCGTACCTGAGCACCTTGCCCAGGCCCTCGTTCAGCGAGCAGTAGGCGGTGCCGCCGTGCTCCTCGTCGCGGACCTCCAGCAGCCACATCGACGGGCTCACCACGCCCGCCATCGGCCCCACCGTGGCGTGCTCGTGGCACGGCCGCAGGGCGACCGCGCCCGCCGCCAGCCCGGCCTCGGCCTCCCGCTCGTCGCCGGCCAGGCCCTCCAGCAACATCGCGCCGATCAGCGCGCCGCGCATCGGGCCCGAGGCGCGTTCCCACTCGATCGGCGGCCCGGCGTGCAGGAACGTGCCCACGGGCAGCACCTCGGCGGCCCGCCGCAGGCCCACCAGGTACGGCCGCGCGCCGGTGAGCCTGCGCACGGCCAGCTCGTTGGCGGCCGTCCTGCGCGGGTCGGCCAGCACCTTGGCCAGGGCGTCGGCGGTGCCGGGCAGCGGCGGACGCCAGGCGACGGGCGTCGTCGGCACGGCCTGGGCCGCCAGCGCCTCGTCGAGCAGCCCCGCGCCGACGGTGATCACCCGCGGCGGCCCCGACAACAGGCTCACGACACCCTCCCGGCGACACGGCGAACGGCAACGGACGGAACCAGGGCGGTGGGGGTCACAGGAGGCTCCGGGCGTGTCGGGCGGCCTCGGCGTTGGAGACGAACACGGCCGCCCCGGCCCCGCGCAGCGCGGCGGCCTGCCGGTGCAGGTCCTGCGGGTCGCCCGCGCTGCCGACGAGGGCCACCACGACGGTGGCGGGCGTACGGGCGACGGCCGGCGCCAGCGACGCCGCCGGGTCGGGGTCGGCGACGTGGCCTAGCACGACGTCCAGGAGCACCACCTCGTCCGCCCGGACGCGTGACAGGGCCTCCAGGCGCAGCGTCGGGTCGATCATCGGGTGCGCCCTGCCCCTGGTGTAGGCGTCGTCCCCGAAGTCGGTGAACTCGCCGGGCCCGGCGAGGACGGCGGCCTCCGCGCACAGCGTGCCGCCCGCGTACAGCCCCCTGACGCTCCGCGGCTCCCCGCGCAGCGCCCCCGGCCACGACGGCCACTCGGGCACGCTCCGGCCCAGGGCCCGCAGCGTCCGCGCGGCGGCCTCGGTGAGGTCGGTCTCCGGCAGCATCGCCTCCACCACCGGCGTGCGCATTCCGGCGGCCACCTCCCGGACGGCCCGCGCCACCTCCGGGTCCGGCGGCTTGCCGACCAGCACGACCAGCTCGGTGGCCGGATCGTCGTCGAGCAGCCGCAGCGCGCGCATCGTGGACAGCCCGCCGACCTCGGCCGACAGGTCCCTGCCGCCCACGCCGATGATGTGGCTGACGCCCGCCTCCGCCCAGTCGAGCAGGCACGACACCTGCTGGGCGCCCGTGCCGGAGGCGGCGACCAGGCCGACGGGCCCCGGCCGCAGCACGTTGGCGAAGCCGAGCCCGACGCCCGCGATCACGGCGGTGCCGCAGTCGGGCCCCATGACCAGGACGCCGCGCTCCTCGGCCAGCTCCTTGAGCCACCGCTCCTGGGCCGGGGGCACGCCGTCGCTGAAGATCATCACCGGCAGCCCGGCCTCGACGGCGTCGTACGCCTCGCAGAAGGCGTGCTCGCCGGGCACGGACACCAGGACCAGGTCGGCCGGCGTCCTGGCGGCCGATCGGGTGGTGCGCGGCGGCTGCTCCCCGGCGGTGGTCGTACCGGCGGCGGTCCGGGCGGCCAGGCGGGCGTCCAGCTCCTCGACGGCCCGCGCGGGGTCGCCGCCGCGGACGGCGATCAGCAGGTCGCCGGGCCCCGCGGGCGGGGGCTCGAACCCGAGGTCGCGCACGATGGCGAGGTTGAGCTCGGTGGCCATGGCCACCATCGCCACCTCCACGCCCGGCATTTCGGTCAACGTACGACTTATCCGCATCAGGGTGACTGAGTCGTGGTACGTCCCTTTTCGGAGCTGGATCAGGTCGTCGCTCACCGGCGCCCGCTCAACGCCCGGACCGAGTCCAGCCCGATCGAGATGCCCTGCGCGAGATCGGCGCCCGAGGTGTGGCCCAGCCGGTGCAGCCGCCGCAACGCCGGTTCGAGCGCCTGCCTGCCCGCGATGCCGCGCAGCACGCCGGTCACCTCCGGGCTGGCCTCGCCCCTGGCCGCGCAGTGCAGCAGCGTCGCCGAGATCGGCGTCGTACGGGTGCGCGCGTCGAAGGTGACGGTGGCCGCGAGCCAGTCGGCCAGCCAGACCGCCCGTTCCGTGCCGGTCGCCGCGCCGAGGTGCCTCAGCGTCACCAGCAGCCCGGCCAGCACGTCGTCGCCGCTCGGCGTGAGCCCGGGACCGAGCCCCACGAGCCGTTCCGCCGCCGTCACCGCGCCCAGCAGCCGGGCCTGCGCGCAGCTGCTCGCCAGCAGCTCGACCGCGTCGTTCCCGGCCAGGCCGGGCCGTCCCGGGCCGTCCAGGACGATGCCGGCCAGGCTGAGCGGGTCCACCGGGCCCAGCGCGGGAGCCGGGTCCCACCAGCGGCGTACGCCGAGGCTCAGCGAGCCCAGCTCGACGCCGCGGTCGCCCACGGAGGCGTCGTCACCCACGGTGACATGGGGGAGCGGCGTGGCCATCAGCACCGAGTTGGGCAGCCGGGCCGCCTCGCCGGTGATGAGGGCGATCACCGACGGCTCGCAGTCGGTCCTGACCTCCAGGTATATCCCCGCCGAGAACGCCGCGAGCACCCGGGCCGGGCTGCGCGGCCCCTCCAGCACGGGACGCACGGCGGTGCTCGCCGCGCCCGTCACGCGGACGCGGGAACGCCGCGCATGAGTACTGACGGTCACCGAACCTCCCATCGGACCCTGGTCCTGACCGTAGAACGGCCGGAGAACCCTCCGTACGGAGAAATTTGCCAACAGTCAGCGGGAAGGTTGGCTCTTCCTGACAGACCACCTGTGGAGTCACAATCACCACATGGAGCCCCCCGTGCGTCTGGCCAGCACCGGAACGATCATCCACGGCGTCTCCGTCGGAGAGGTGCTCGGCGTCTCGACACTGGCCGAGGCCAGGCTGATCGCGGGGGAGAGCGGGCTCGGACGCATCGTGCAGCGGCTCAACGTCATGGAGGTGCCCGACATCCTGGCCTGGGTCAAGCCGCACGAGCTGCTGCTGACCACCGGCTACCCGCTGCGCAACACGCCGCAGTCGCTCGGCCGCCTGGTCGCCGACCTGGACGAGCGCGGCCTGGCCGCCCTGGCGATCAAACTCGGCCGGTACGTGGACGAGCTGCCCGCCGAGATGACCGAGCAGGCCGACCGGCTCGGCTTCCCGCTCATCCTGCTGCCCAACGACGTCGGCTTCGACGACATCCTCAACCAGGTGCTCACCGACATACTCAACCGCCAGGCCGCCGTGCTCGCCCGCGCCGAGGAGGCGCACCGGGCGCTGGTCCACGTGGTGCTGGCCGGCGGCGGGCTGAACGAGGTCGCCGCCGAGGTGGCCCAGCTCCTCGACGTGGCCGTGGCCGCCGTGGACGGCTCCGGCCGGGTCCTGGCCACCGCCGGGGCGGCCGAGCACGTCGCCGCGCTGCGCGAGTCGATCTCCCGGGAGGGCCCGCCGCCCGCGCGGACCGCCGACGCGTCCGGGCGCGGCAGGGCGTTCGCCTCGGCCCCCGTGCTGGCCGGCGGTCACCACCACGGCCGGATCGTCGCCTACAGCGCCACCGGCGCGATCAGGGACAGCGACATCGGCATCCTCGAACGCGCCGCGACCGTCGCCGCGCTGGTGGTGACCCGGCAGGAGGCGGTCAACGCCGTCGAGAGCAAGTACCGGGCCGACTTCCTGCGCGACGTGCTCACCGGCCGGGCCGGGACGGCCGAGCGGGTCAACGCCAGGGCCAGGGCGTTCGGCTGGGACCTGGCGCGGCCGGTGATCGTGCTGGTGGCCGAGCTCGACCCCGACGGCGACGAGCGCAGCGCCCAGGACCGGCTGGTGTCCTGCTGGACGGCGGCCGTCCGGCGGCACGACCCGCGCGGCGCGGTGGCCGGGTTCTCGCACGAGGTCGTCGCCGTGGTGGACGCCTCGCTCGACGCCGCCAGGGTGGCCAAGGACGCGGCCTCGGCGTTCGCCGACGTACCGCCCGCGACGTTCTCGACCGGGACCTCGCGGCCGAGCCCGGGGGCCGGGACGCTGCCGGAGGCGTACTCGCAGGCGCTGAAGGCGGCCCGGGTGGGCCGGCAGCTCCACGGGCCCGGCGCGGTCGCGCACTTCGACCAGCTCGGCGTCTACCGGCTGCTGTCGCTGGTGAACGACACCGGCGAGCTGCACGCGTTCGTCCGCGAGACGCTGGGCCCGCTGGCCTGGGACGAAGACGCCGAGAACGCCGACCTGCGGCGCACCCTCCAGGTGCTCCTGGAGACCAATCTCAACGTCGCCGAGACCGCCCGCAGGCTGCACTTCCACTACAACACGCTGCGCTACCGGATCGGGAAGCTGGAACGCCTGCTCGGCAACTTCACCGACGACCCCCACCTGCGGCTCAACCTGACCCTGGCCCTGCACGTGCTGCGCATGCGCGGCATCTAGGCTTGGGGCTCGTGGATCTGGATTTCGAACTGCGTTCCGAGTACATCCCGCTGTGCGACCTGCTGAAGTACTGCGGGGTCACCGAGACCGGCGGCATGGCCAAACATCTCATCGCCGAGGGCCTGGTCCAGGTCGACGGCGAGGTCGAGCTGCGGAAGACGGCCAAGATCCGCACGGGCCAGGTGGTCAGCGGCGACGGGTTCACGATCCACGTGCAATAACGGCCCGCCGTATCCGGATGGTCGCGACACCCCTTATTGTGCTCTCCGACATGTTCGGAAGACGTCGCCGCTGGTCAGGCGGAAGATTGAGGTGGGTTCGCGGTGTTCAGGTGGAAGCTGCACGGCGACGGGAAACATCTGACGCCGGGAGAGGTCGTCAAGCCTGACGAGCGGCTCTCCTGGCCCAGGATGGTGGGCATCGGCGCCCAGCACGTCATCGCGATGTTCGGCGCGACGTTCGTGTTCCCGCTGGTCATGGGGCTCGACGCGAACCTGGCCGTGATGATGTCCGGCGTCGCGACGATCCTGTTCCTGCTGATCGTCAAGGGCAGGATCCCCAGTTACGTCGGGTCCAGCGCGTCCTTCGTGGGGGCCGTGGTGGCGATCCGGGCGGCCGGGGGCGGCGACGCGACCGTCACCGGCGCGCTGCTGGCCGTCGGCGTCGTGCTGGGCCTGTGCGGGCTGGCCATCCACCTGCTGGGCGTGCAGATCATCCACCGCGTCTTCCCGCCGATCGTCACCGGCGGCGTGGTGATGCTGATCGGGTTCGGCATGGCCTACGTCGCGGCCGACGTCTACTGGCCCAAGGACCCGTGGGTGGCGCTGCTCACGATGGCGGCCACGTTCGTGTTCATCGGGGTCTTCAAGGGCTTCCTCGGGCGGATCGGCGTGCTGCTCGGCCTGGTCTTCGGGTTCGTGCTGTCGTGGGTCTGGGACCTGGTGGGCGGCAAGATCCTGTCCCCCGACGCCACCGGCAAGGTGACCGAGCACTTCCGCGTCGACCTCCAGGGCGTCGCCAAGGCCGACTGGATCGGCCTGCCGTCGCTGCACGGGCCCGTGTTCGAGGTGTCGGCGATCGTGCTGGTGCTGCCGGTCGTGATCGCGCTCATCGCCGAGAACGTCGGCCACGTCAAGGCCGTCGGCGAGATGACCGGCGCGGACGTCGACGGCTACATGGGCCGCGCCATCATGGCCGACGGCGTCGGCACCGTGGTCGCCACCTCGGTCGGCGGCCCGGCCACCACCACGTACGCCGAGAACATCGGCGTCATGGCGGCCACCAAGGTCTACTCCACGGCCGCCTACTACATCGCGGCGGTCATCGCGATCCTGTTCGGCCTGTGCCCCAAGTTCGGCGCGCTCGTGGCCGCGACCCCCGACGGCGTGCTCGGCGGCGTCACCACCATCCTGTACGGCATGATCGGCCTCCTCGGCGCCAAGATCTGGATCGAGAACAAGGTGAACCTGTCCGACCCGGTCAACCTGGTCCCGGTCGGCGCGGGCATCATCATCGCCATCGGTCCGGTCGCGTTCCCGATCACCAGCACGTTCTCCCTGAGCGGCATCGCGCTCGGCACGATCGTGCTGCTCGTCGGCTATCACCTGCTGCGCGCCACGCGCCGCGAACCGGTGCCCGAAACCGGCCGATAACCCCTCTCTTTCCGGCCGGCGACCCTCCCGTACGAGAGGTTCGCTCTGGTGACCGCGGGATGTTTGGCAGATCATGCCCGTGTAGCCGCCTTGCGGCGGTCCTAATGTGCCCGCAAAGGCACGGTCGCCGGCCCGGAAGAGAGGGCGCAGATGGTTTTCGGATGGACCAGACACGGTGACGGCAGGCATCTGGCGCCCGGCGAGGTGGTCAGGCCCGACGAGCGGCTGAGCTGGCCGCGCATGGTCGGCTTCGGCGCCCAGCACGTGATCGCGATGTTCGGCGCCACGTTCGTGTTCCCGCTGGTCATGGGGCTCGACCCGAACGTCGCCGTGATGATGTCGGGCGTCGCGACGATCATGTTCCTGCTGATCGTGAAGGGCAAGGTGCCCAGCTACCTGGGCACCAGCGCGTCGTTCGTCGGCGGCGTGTTCGCCATCAGGGCCGCCGTCGGCACCGACCAGTCCGTCGCGGACGCCCTCGTGACCGGCTCGATCCTGGTGGCCGGGCTCGTGCTGGCGCTCGCGGGGCTGGCCGTGCACCTGCTCGGGGTGCAGATCATCCACCGGATCTTCCCGCCCGTCGTCACCGGCGCGGTGGTGATGCTCATCGGGTTCGGGCTGGCGTACGTGGTCGCCGACGTCTACTGGGGGCAGGACCAGTGGGTGGCGCTGGTGACGATGCTGGTGACGTTCGTCGTGATCGTGGCGTTCAAGGGGTTCGCCGGGCGCGTCGGGGTGCTGATCGGGCTGGTCGCCGGGTTCGCGCTGTCGTGGGTGCTGGACCGGGCGGCCGGTCCGGTCACCTCCGTGCTGCCCGGCCAGAACCTGCGCGACGCGGCCGGCGCGGCCTGCCCGGCGGAGGGCACGTACTGCGTGGCCACGGCCTTCCCGCACGACCGGGTCAGCTTCGACGCCGTGGCCAAGGCCGACTGGTTCGGGCTGCCGGACTTCCACGCGCCCGACTTCCGCTTCTCCGCGGTGCTGCTCGTGCTGCCCGCGGTGATCGCGCTCATCGCCGAGAACGTCGGTCACGTCAAGGCCGTCGGCGAGATGACCGGCACCGACGTCGACCCCTACATCGGCCGGGCGATCATCGCCGACGGCGCCGCCACCGTCGTCACCAGCGCCGTCGGCGGCTCGCCCACGACCACCTACGCCGAGAACATCGGCGTCATGGCCGCCACCAAGGTCTACTCCACGGCCGCCTATTACATCGCCGGCGTGATCGCGATCCTGTTCGGCCTGTGCCCGAAGTTCGGCGCGCTGGTCGCCGCCACGCCGGGCGGCGTGCTCGGCGGCGTCACCGTCATCCTGTACGGCATGATCGGACTACTCGGCGCCAAGATCTGGATCGAGAACCGGGTGGATTTCGCCGACCCGGTCAACATGGTCCCGATCGGCGCGGGCATCATCCTGGCGATCGGACCGGTGACGCACATGATCGGCGGAGACTTCTCCCTTGAGGGCATCGCGCTCGGCACCGTCGTGGTGGTGGGCGGCTACCACCTGCTGCGCGTCATCGCCGGACGCTCCCCGCGGCCGGTCCAGGGCGAGGCCGGGTGAAGCCGCCGCCGTTCGCCTACCACGCGCCCCGCGACCTCGGCGAGGCGCTGCGGACGCTCGCGGAGGTAGACGGCAAGGTGCTGGCCGGCGGCCAGAGCCTGATCCCCATGCTCAACATGCGGCTGGCCGCCCCCGGCCACGTCGTCGACATCAACCGCCTGGCCGTCCTGGACACCGTGGAGGCGGGCGGCGACGGGGTGCGCGTGGGCGCGCTGGCCCGGCACTCGCGGGTGGCCCGGTCCGGCGCGCACCCGCTGCTGACGAAGGCGCTGCGGCTGGTCGCCCACCCCGTGATCCGCAACCGGGGCACGGTCGTCGGGAGCCTGGTGCACGCCGATCCGGCCGCCGAGCTGCCCGCGGTGCTGGCCGTCCTGGGCGGCTCGGTACGGCTGGCCCGCTGGAGCGCCGCCGGGATCACCGAGCGGGACGTGCCGGCCCGGGAGTTCTTCGTCGGGCCCATGGAGTCCGACGTCCGCCCCGGCGAGCTGGCCGTGTCGGCGTACTTCCCGGCGCTCGGCGGACGGGCCGGGACGGCGTTCCAGGAGGTGTCCCGGCGGCACGGCGACTACGCCCTGGCCGGCGTCTGCGCCGTGGTCACGCTCGATGACGACCTGCGCATCGCCGCGGCCCGGGTCGCCTGCGTCGGCGTGGGCCCGGTCCCCGTCCTGATGGACGTGACGCGCGAGTGCGGCCACCGGCCGGCCGCGGGCGTCGACTGGCCCGTCGTCGCGCGGACCGTGCGGGAGGGCACCGACCCCGAGGGGGACATCCACGCCACCGCGGCCTACCGGCGGCACCTGGTGGGCGTGCTGGCCGAACGGGCACTGCGCGAAGCGGCACGGGAGGGGACGGCGACCGGTGGAACATGAGATCACGCTGACCGTGAACGGCACGGCCAGGCGGGTCAGCGTCCCCGGACGCCGCCTGCTGTCCGACTGCCTGCGTCACGACCTCGGCCTGACCGGCACCCACGTCGGCTGCGAGCACGGCGTCTGCGGCTGCTGCACGGTGCTGCTCGACGGCGAGCCGGTCCGGTCGTGCCTGACGTTCGCGGTCACCGTGGACGGGCGCGAGATCACCACCGTCGAGGGCCTGGCCGGCCCGGACGGGCTCTCGCCGGTGCAGCGGGCCTTCGCCGAGTGCCATGGCCTGCAGTGCGGCTTCTGCACCCCGGGCTTCCTGTGCACGGTGACCGCCCTGCTGGCCGACAACCCGGCGCCCACCCACGAAGAGGTGCTCGAAGGCGTCTCCGGCAACCTGTGCCGGTGCACCGGCTACCAGAACATCATCAAGGCCGTCCACCGCGCCGCCGAGCTGCTGGCGGAGGAGTCATGAGCCTGGTTCCAGTCGGTGGGCCGTGTGTGGAGGTGTCGTGAGCACCAGACTGTTCGGTGAGCCGGTGCAGCGGCGGGAGGACCCGAGACTGCTCACCGGCCAGGGCCGCTACCTCGACGACCTCGGCCGCGACGCGCTCGCCGCCGCGTTCGTCAGGTCGCCCCACGCCCACGCCCGCGTCGGCGACATCGACGTGTCCGCCGCGCTCGACGTGCCGGGCCTGGTCGCGATCTACACCTGGGAGGACCTGCCCGAGCGGGTCGGCCGGCCGCTGCCGCTGCTCATCCCGCACCCGGCGCTCACCCACGGGCGCACGGCGTACCCGCTGGCCAGGGAGGTCGTGCGGCACGTGGGCGAGCCCGTGGTCATGGTCGTGGCCGCCGACCGGTACGCCGCCGAGGACGCCTGCGCGCTCATCGAGGTCGCCTACGAGCCGCTCAAGCCGGTCGTCGGCCTGGCCGAGGCGGTGCAGGGCGTCCAGCTCGTGCACGAGGACGTGCCGGGGAACGTGGGGGCGCACCTCGTCCAGGAGGTGCCGGGGGCCGACGGCAGGGGCGCGCGCGAGGCCGTCGAGGGCGCGCCGCACACGCTGGCCTTCCGGCTCGACATCGAGCGCAGCGCCAGCACGCCCCTGGAGGGGCGCGGCGTGCACGCCCGCTGGGACGGCCGCGACCTGCGCGTGCACTCCAGCACGCAGACCTCCACCAGCGTGCGCATGGCCGTCGCCGCCGCGCTCGGGCTGCCGCTGCCGCAGGTCGAGGTGATCGCGCCGGACGTCGGCGGCGGCTTCGGCGTCAAGATCGTGCACCCGTGGCCGGAGGAGATCCTGGTGCCGTGGGCCGCGATGACGCTCGGCCGCGAGATCAAGTGGACCGAGGACCGCAGGGAGCACTTCATCTCCTCGGCCCACGAACGCGCCCAGATCCACCACGTGCGCGTCGGCTTCGACGACGACGGCCGCGTCCTGGGCCTGGACGTGACGATCCTGCACGACCACGGCGCCTACACGCCGTACGGGATCATCGTCCCCATCGTCACCTCCACGCAGTTGCTGGGGCCGTACAAGCCGGGGGCCTACCGGGTCGAGTTCACCGCGGTCTACACCAACACCGTGCAGGTCACGCCCTACCGCGGGGCCGGCCGCCCGCAGGGCGTGTTCTGTATGGAGCGGACCATGGACAAGATCGCCCGCTACCTCGGCAAGGACCGGACCGAGGTGCGCGCGGCCAACTTCATCCGGCCCGAGGAGTTCCCGTACGACCAGGGGATGATCTTCCAGGACGGCCGCCCGCTCGTCTACGACAGCGGGAACTACCCGGAGATGCTCCGCATGATCAAGGAGCTGATCGGCTGGGACACCTTCGAGCGGCGTCCCGGCCGGGGGATCGGCATCGGCTGCTACGTCGAGGGCACCGGGGTCGGCCCGTACGAGGGCGGGCACGTGCAGATCACCTCCGACGGCCGGGTGCACGTCTCGACCGGCCTGACCTCCCAGGGGCAGGGCCACGAGACCGCCTTCGCCCAGATCGCCGCCGCCGAGCTGGGCGTGCCCATCGACCGCGTCAGCGTGGTCACCGGCGACACCCGCAGGTTCGGGTACGCGGTGGGCACCTTCGCCTCCCGGGCCGCCGTCGTCAGCGGCAACGCCATCGCCCTGGCCTGCCGGAAGGTCAAGGAGAAGGCCCTGCGCATCGCGGCCGAGGCGCTGGAGGCCGACCCGGCCGACCTGGAGATCGACGACGGCATGGTGCACGTCGTCGGCGCGCCGACCGCCGCGATCCCACTCTCGACGGTGGCCGTGCTGGCCAACCCGCTGCGGTACGCCTTCGACGAGGAGACGGCCAGGGCGACCCAGTTCTCCGGCGTGGCCGACCCGTCCCGGCCGCCGGTGGCCGAGGGCGACGAGCCGGGCCTGGAAGGGCGCGGCTACTACTCGCCGATCAGGTCCACGTTCGCCTCCGGTATGCACGCGGCCATCGTGGAGACCGACCCGGACACCGCCGAGATCAAGGTCGTCAGGTACGCCGTCGTGCACGACTGCGGCCGGCTGATCAACCCGATGATCGTGGAGGGCCAGATCCACGGGGGAGTGGCCCAGGGCATCGGCGGCGCCCTGTACGAGCGCATGGAGTACGACGTCCACGGCCAGCTCGTCAACGCCTCCTTCATGGACTTCCTCATGCCGTACGCCACCGAGATCCCCCCGATCGAGACCGCCCACCTGGAGACGCCCTCGCCGCTCAACCCGCTCGGCATCAAGGGCGCGGGCGAGGCCGGCGTGATCCCGGTGTCGGCGGTCATCGCCTCGGCGATCGAGGACGCCGAGGGCATCGAGATCGACCGCATGCCCATCTCGCCGTCCGACCTGTTCGGGCTGCGTATGCGATGATCTGCGGCATGCTCGCTCCCGGCGCCGGCCTGACCGCCTTCCCCGACGTCCCCGACGACGTGCGGACGATCGACCTGGCCTGGAACGGGATCACGCACGTGCCCGACCGGGTGGCCGGGCTCGGCTCGCTGGAGGAGCTGCGGCTCGACGGCAACCGGCTGCGCGGGCTGCCCGGCCTGTCCGGCCTGACCGCGCTGCGCGCCCTGCACCTCGACGGCAACGAGCTGAGCGAGGTCCCCGCCTGCCCGCCCGGCCTGGAGACCCTGTTCCTCTACGGCAACCGGATCGAGCGTCTGCCCGGCGACCTCGGCCCGCGCCTGCGCCACCTGGCGCTCGGCGGCAACCGGCTGACCTCCGTGCCCGCCGCGTTGTGGAAGCTGACCGCGCTCGAATCCCTCAACCTCGCCGAGAACGCCCTCACCGAGATCTCCCCGGACATCGGCGGCCTGACCCGGCTGCGCATGCTCGACCTCGGCCACAACCGGCTCGCCTCGATCCCGCCCGAGGTGGGCGACCTGCCGCTCACCGACTACCTCTACCTGAGCGACAACGGCTTCACCGACGTCCCCGCCGCGCTCGGCCGCCTCGACCGGCTGGCCTACCTCAACCTGACCGACAACCGGCTGACCAGGCTCCCGGACGCGCTCGGGTCGATGACGTCCCTGGTGGAGCTGCGGCTGTACAACAACCGGCTGGAGGCGCTGCCCGAGACCGTCGGCGGGCTCGGCAGCCTGCGCGAGCTGCACCTGCAGGGCAACCGGCTGACCAGGCTGCCCGCCTCCCTCGCGGCGCTGACCGGGTTGCGCGTGCTCGACCTGCGCAACAACCACCTGAGCGAGCTGCCCGTGCTGCCGTCCGGGCTCACCCATCTCGACCTGCGCAACAACCGGCTGCGCGAGCTGCCCGACTCGCTCGCGGCGCTGACCGGGCTGCGCAAGCTCGACCTGCGCTGGAACAAGCTCTACGACGACCCGCCGGTGCTCGATCTCCTGCGCGCCCGGGGCTGCGTCGTCCTGCGCTGAACCGGCGCGGGCGGCCGTGCGTACCTCCGCACATGACGACATTTCCACGTCTGGCCGCTCTCGCGCTGCTGGCCGGGCTGGTCGCCGCCTGCTCCTCCGGGGGCGGCTCCGCGGCGCCCGGTCCGAGCGCCCCGCGGGCGGCGGCGCCGCAGACCGTCGAACAGCTCGCCGCCAAGGTCGGCTGCAAGCCGCGCATGCAGGTGGACGCCGCCGAGATCCGTACGGGCTACTGCCGGACCCCCGACGGCCAGTTCTTCGTCACGACGTTCGCCAGCCAGTCCGGCAAGGACGCCTGGATGGACGCCGCCCCCGAGTACAACCCCCACCTGGTCGGCAACCTGTGGACCGTGCTGTCCAGCCGCAAGGTGCTGGAGCTGCTGAAGGAGCGGCTCGGCGGCGACCTCCACCTGAAGGACCACCGCACGAACCAGATGCGCAAGGTCGGTTAGCGGGCCCTACGCCGCCGTCAGGATGACCCGCTTGCGGAACACCCAGTACGTCCAGCCCTGGTAGACCAGCACGAACGGCAGCGTGATCAGCCCGATCCAGCTCAGCATCGTCAGCGTGTACGGCCCCGAGGCGGCCTGCGCCAGCGTCAGCCCCGGCAGCGGCGCGACGCGCAGCTCGATGAAGACCGCCAGCGTGGCCAGCACGATGCCCGCGGCCGTCGCGCCGAACGCCCAGCCCTCCCTGCGCCGCCAGATCAGCGCGGCGGCGGCGGCCAGCGCGGCCATGGCGGCCAGGGCGGGCGGTGAGCCCAGGTTCGACAGGGCGAGCACGGCCACCGGGATGGCCACCGCCGCCGCGGCCATGGCGGCGGTCCTGGCCCGGCGGCGCACCGGGCCGGTGGTCCGCAGCGCCAGGAAGACCGCGCCGTGCAGCACGCAGAGCGTCAGCGTGAACACCCCGCCGACCAGGGCCGCCGGGCCGCTGTCGAACAGCACGTCGGCGAAGATCGCGCCCCACAGGAAGGCCGGGAGGCCGCTGCCGACCAGGATGCCGACGTCGCACCAGATCGGGTTGGCGACCTTGCCGCGCCATTCGAGCCCGACGCCGCGCACGATCAGGCCGACCAGGATGAGCGTGACGGGCAGGTAGAAGGCGCTGAACAGGCCGGAGTACCAGGCGGGGAACGCGGCGAACATGGCGCCGACCGCCGTGATCAGCCACACCTCGTTGCCGTCCCAGACCGGGCCGATGGTCTGCAGGCTCTGACGCTGCTCGGCGGCGTTCCTGCTCAGGAGCGGCGCCAGCAGGCCGACGCCGAAGTCGAAGCCTTCGAGGACGAAGTACCCGGTCCAGAGGAAGGCGATGATGACGAACCACAGGTTGATCATGGTCTGGTCCCTCTAGTACATCAGCGACGGTTCGAGCGGCTGCGCCTCGGGAGCCGGCTGCGGCTCCTCGACGCCCTTGCGCACATGCTTGGCCAGCAGGACGACCTCGGCCACGGCGAGGCCGCCGTACAGGAGCGTGAAGACGGTCAGCGAGATGGCGACCTCGGCCAGGGTCACGCCGGGCGAGACGCTGGAGGCGGTCAGCAGCTCGCCGGCGACCGTCCACGGCTGCCGGCCGATCTCGCTCAGCAGCCAGCCCGCGATCACTGCGGCGAACGGCAGCGGCAGCGCGAGCAGCAGCGCCCGCGCCAGCCAGGACGGCACCTCGCGCCTGCGCCGGGTCAGCCAGAGCCCGAGCAGCGCCAGCCCCGCCGTGGCCATGCCGAACACGATCATCACGCGGAACGACCAGAACACGATCGTCTGGTCGGGCCGGTAGTCGCCGGGGCCGAACTGCTGCTCGAAGCGCTTCTGCAGGTCCTCGGTGCCCTGGACGGTGGCGTTGAGGTCGTTGGTGGCCAGGAAGCTGAGGACCTTCGGGATCTCGATGCCGGGCGCGAGGGAGAAGGCCGCCCCGGCGGTGTCGCGCTCCAGGCCCTCGGCGGAGGCCAGCTTCATGGGCTGCTGCTCGTACATCAGCTTGGCCGACATGTCGCCGGTGCCCGCGACGACCGCCCCCGCGATCGCCGTCATGACCAGCGCGCCCCGGGCGGCGCTGCGCCACATCGGCGCGCGCGTCCTGAGCAGCCAGTAGCCGCTGACCGCCAGCACGAACCCGCCCGCCACGATGAACGCCGCCCCGATGACGTGGGGGACCTGCGCGACCGCCGTGGAGTTGGTCAGCACCGCCCACAGGTCGGTCATCCTGGCCTTGCCGTCCACGACCTCGTAGCCGACCGGGTGCTTCATCCAGGCGTTGGCCGCGAGGATGAAGTAGGCCGACAGGTTCGATCCGATGGCGGCGGCCCAGATGCTGGCCAGGTGCGCCTTCTTCGGCAGCCGGTCCCAGCCGAAGATCCACAGGCCGAGGAACGTGGACTCCATGAAGAAGGCCAGCAGCGCCTCCATGGCCAGCGGGGCGCCGAACACGTCCCCGACGAACGTGGAGTACTCACTCCAGTTCATGCCGAACTGGAACTCCTGCACGATGCCGGTCACCACGCCCATGGCGAAGTTGATCAGGAACAGCTTCCCGAAGAACTTCGTGAGCTTGAGGTAGTGCTCTTTGCCCGTACGGTGCCAGGCCGTCTGCAGGCCCGCCACGAAGATGCCCAGACCGATGGTCAGGGGTACGAACAAGAAGTGGTACACGGTGGTGACCCCGAACTGCCACCGTGCCAGGTCAAGCGCGTCCATCTGTTCCCCACCCGCTCATCGCTCTACAGGCTGTAGTACTTCTACCTGTAGTAGTACTACAGGGCGTAGAGCATCGCGATGCGACCTTGGTCACATCCCCCGTTTTCTGGCTACTCGTCGAGGATTCCGTACGGGTGCGTCCCGGCGCGTCACCCGCCGGGCGGATCGTTCTCTACCCCGCCCGGCGGACCCCGCCGGAGGCGTCCAGGTAGGCCTGGAGATTGCCCAGCTCGAAACCGCGCCGCCGGATCTTGTCGATCAGCACGCGGAAGTCCGCCGCCAGGTTGGGGCGGAAGTGCAGGAGCAGGATGTCGCCGGGACGCAGGCGCTTGTCGGGCACCTGGTAGGCGATCTTGCCGCCCGGCTGGACGGTGGCCGTCCACAGCAGCACGGCCTTCATCCCGCAGCGCCGGGCGGCCCGCAGCGTGTCGGTGTTGTAGCTGCCGAACGGCGGCCGGAACAGGGACGGCCGGGTCCCGATCTCCTTGCCGACCACCTGGGCCGAGCCGCAGATCTCGCGGCGCTGGCCGTCGAAGGGCAGGCGGCGCAGGTCGGGGTGGGTCAGCGTGTGGTTCTCGATGGGCACGTGGAGATCGCGGAGCTGCCGGAAATATCCCCACTTGCCGGCGCCCACGTAGCGGCCGGGGCCGCCCGCCGGGTCGGGGCTGCCCTTGGCCTCGACCGCGTCGCGCATGGCGAAGGCGGTGATGGGCACGCGCCGGTCGCGTACCAGCTTGACGAAGCCGGGGTCCTGCTCCCAGCCGTCGTCGATGGTCAGGAAGACGACCTTGCGCTTGGTGGGGATCGAGCTGATCACCGGGGGCAGGCCGTCCTCGCCCCTGATCGGGCCCACCTCGCCCGCACGCGGCAGCGCCCCCGGCGGGCCCTGCGGGGTGGGCCGGGGAGTGCGCGCGCCGGTCGCGGACGGCTTCGCCGACGGCCCCGGCTCGACGTCGCCGGTCGTGCCGCCCTGCGCGCACCCGGCGACCAGCGCCGACAGCACCCCGGCGAGCACGACGGGACCCAGCCCGCCACGCCCGGCCCCGCCCCAGACCGTTCCACGCCCCCAGCACATGGAGCACCATCTTGCCAGCCCTGATCCGCACGACGCGTCGCGCGACTGGCAGGTCTTGCCCTTAACCAGCCGCTCACCGGTGCCTAGAGTGGCCGCATGAAGGTGGCGGGCAGCGCCGTGATCGGCGTACAACGTGATCGAGTGTGGGCCGCGCTCCAGGACCCGGCGGTGCTCGTACGCACCATCCCGGGCTGCGAGCGCCTGGAGGAGACCGGGCCGGACACCTACAGGATGACGGTCAACGCGGGCGTGGCGTCCGTCAAGGGCGTCTACCAGGGGGAGGTGGCGCTGGCCGAGCCGCACGCGCCGGAGAGCTTCACCCTGCGGGCGCGCGGCCAGGGCGCGCCCGGCACGGTCGAGGCCACCGTCCAGGTGCGCCTGAGCGAGATCGACGGCGGCACCCGCGTCGACTACGACGCCGACGCCGTGATCGGCGGGATGATCGGCGGGGTCGGGCAGCGCATGCTCGGCTCGGTGGCCCGGCGCACGGCGGGGGAGTTCTTCTCCGCCGTCGAGGGCCACCTCTGCGCCCCGCTCCCCGCCGCCCAGGAGCCGGCCGACGCCGCACCCGCCCAGGCCGCTCCCGCGGTCTTCCAGCGGCCTCCCGGACGGGCCGCCGAGACCCGCCCGTGGGCGCTGCTGGCCTCCTTCGGCATGGGCGCGGGCGTCGCCCTCACCGGCGTCGCCGTCGGCTGGCTGCTCGCCCGAGGCGGACGCGGCCGGCGTGGCTGAGGGACGCGCCCCGACGACCCTCGCGGAAAAGGATCTCCGGGCGTAGCGTGGCGGTATGCGGCAGGCACACGCTGAAGACGCACGGACCGAAGCCAGGCGCATCGTACGCAACCTGCTGGGCGACGAGCGCCCGACCGCCGAGACCCTGGTCGCCGACGTGCGGCCGGTGCTCGGCGACGAACGGACCGACCGCGCGCTCGGGCTCGCGCTCGGCGCCTCCCTCACCCGCAGATCGGCCGAACTGGCCGCCATCGCCGCGCTCCTCGTCGGCACCCGCGAGCTGGGCGACGGCTGGTGGACGCGGCCCAGGGGCGGCAAGCTGCCCTCTCCCGACGAGGTGCTGCGCACGGCCGTCGCGATCGAGCCGTGGACGGACCTGACCGCGCTGGAGATGCTGGCCGCCTGGAGCGCCGACGACGCCGCCGACCAGCTCTGGGGCCGTCCCGCCGCCGCGGTCGACCTCAACTCCTGGCAGGCCGAGGACCGCTTCTCCCTGCCGCCGGGAGTCAGGCCGGGCCAGCGGCTCGTGGTGCACTTCGACGCGGGCGGCCGGCTCGACGCGGTCGTCGCCCGCCGTCCCGACGACGCGCTCGGGTCCAATCTGGACTTCCAGTCGCTGCGCTACTCCAGGCCCGCCGAGGCCCAGTGGAGCTGGGGGGTGGCGGCCGGGCTGGGGCCCCACCGGCTCCCCGGCGAGAAGCCCGACCCCTACGCCCGCGAGATCCCGGCCGCCGCCGCGGGCGTCCTGCGGGCCTGGGCCGTACGCCACGGCGTCACCCGGGAGGAGCTGGGCGAACGCTGGGGGACCGTGGGCGACGTGGTGGCCGCCATCGAGCGGGTCGACTGGATGTGGCGCAGCGGCGAGTGGTTCGGATGGTGGCGCGGCGCGTCCGCGCTGGTGGACGACTCGGCCTACCTGCCCTACCGCCTGGAGGAACTGGCCGCCGGCTGATCGGCTCCTTGCGGGAGCGGCCCGCAGGAATCGCCGTGCGGGCCGCGTGGTTGTGGCTGAGGTGAAAGTCGAGATTTTCTCCGATGTCGTGTGCCCCTGGTGTTACATCGGGCATGTCAGATTCGCCCGCGCCGCCGAGCGCTTCCGGGCCAAGGGCGGCACGATCGAGGTGACCATGCGCCCGTTCCAGCTCAATCCCGACGCCCCCGCCGAGGCCGAGCCGCTGATCCCGGCCCTTGAGCGCAAGTTCGGGCCCGGCGCGCGGCAGATGACCGAGCGCGTCGGGTCCGTCGCCGCCGAAGAGGGCCTGGCGATGGACTACGAACGGGCCGTCAGCGCCAACACCTTCGAGGCCCACCGGCTCATCGAGGTCGCCACCGCCCAGGGGCTCGGCAAGGAGATGGCCGACCGGCTGTTCGGCGCGTACTTCGGCGAGGGCGCGGACGTGGGCGACCCCGGCGTGCTGAGCCGCCTGGCCGCCGAGGTCGGCGTCGAGGACACCGGCGAGGGCGCCGAGCAGGTGCGCGAGCAGCTCGGCCGGGCCGGGGCGCTGGGCATCAGCGGGGTGCCGCTGTTCCTGTTCGAGGGCAAGTTCGCGGTGTCGGGCGCGCAGCCCGAGGACGCCTTCGCGGCGGCCATCGACGAGGTCGCCGAGCGTACCGGGCAGACGCCGATCACCCAGCTCGCGCCGCCGGCCGACGGGTGCGACGACGACGGCTTCTGCGCGGTCTGAACGGCCCCGCCCGCGGCGGTGCGAGAATCGGGGGGTGTCCAGCCGTCGCCTTGGTTACCTGCTCAAGCATGCCGCGCTGCGCCTGGCCGAGTTCACCGGCCCGGCGCTGGAGCCGTACGGCCTCGACGGGCGGGAGCTCGCCGTGCTGGCGGTGATCGACGCCCCCGAGCCGCTGTCGCAGCAGGAGCTGGCCCAGCGGCTCGGCATCGACCGCACGACCATGGTCGCCATGGTCGACGCGCTGGAGGCCAAGAAGCTGGTGGCGCGGCGGCCCCACCCGGGCGACCGCCGCAAGAACGCGGTGGAGCTGACCGACGGCGGCCGCGAGACCATGCGCCTCGCGGTGCCGGCCGTGGAGGCCGCCGAGCGCGCCTTCCTCTCCACCCTGCCGGAGGACGAGCAACGCCTGTTCAGGGACGCCCTGCACCGGCTGGTGTGAGACCGGAGCGGCGCCCTGCGCCGGCTGGTGTGTGGCGCCGGGGTCAGGCCGGGGTGGCGCCCTCGCCGAGCTGGCCGGAGCGGTGGTGGCGGCGGCAGAGCACCTGGTAGCGCACCGCCGAGGCGTCGGTGTCGCCGATCACGACCTGCTCGCCCGTCCGCGCCAGCACGCCGCCCACCACGCGCGCGTTGAGCTGCCCCGGGCGGCCGCACCAGCACAACACCTCGACCTGCAGCCGGCACACCTCGTCGGCCAGCTCGAACAGCCGCTGCGCGCCCGGGAACATGACCGACCGGAAGTCGGAGGCCAGCCCGAAGGCGTAGACGTCGATGCCGTGCTCGTCCACCAGGTCGGCGAGCTGCTCGATCTGCTCGACCGTGTAGAAGCAGGCCTCGTCGCAGATCAGGTAGTCGATGCGCTCGTGCGAGGTGACCAGGCGCACGAGGTCGAGGGTGTCCTCCACCTCGATCGCCTCAAGGCCCAGCCCGATCCGGCTGGTGACCTTCGGGCCGCCGGAGCGGTCGTGCTTGGTCAGGACCAGCCCGCGCCGCCCTTGGCGGCCGTGGTTGTAGTTCATCTGGAGCGCCAGAGTGGACTTCCCGCAGTCCATGGGGCCGAAGTAGAACTTCAGCACGGCGTCCCGCGCTCCAGAAGGCACGGCAGACAAGGCAGACAGTTCGGTCACAGGAGGCCAGCTTAGCGGCTTGGCTTGTCCCATGACCTCGTGGGACATTTCTCCCCTGGACTATCAGGAGGAACTGTGGTCACCGACAATCCACCGACGCTCGACGCGATGCTGACACAGGACGACGTGACGGCCGCCCAGGCCGACGCCACCCGATGGCGGTACGGTTTCCTGGTCGTCGTGGCGGGCATCGTCGCGATCCTGATCGCCTTCGGCGCCGCCGTGTTCGCCACCAAGGAGTTCGCCGCGCTGTTCGCGGGCGTCGCCGGGGTGGTGGGCACGATCATGGGCGCCTATTTCGGCGTGCAGGCGGGGCAGTCGGGGAAGGCCAAGGTCGAGGCCGAACTGGCGAAGTCCCAGGAGCTGGTGGTGCGCCTGGCGGCTTATGTCGGCACCCAGAACGCGCCCCGGGTCATCGACGAAGTTCTCGGCCGTCGCCGAAGCTGAGGAGCCATGCGTAGCGTCCGTATCGGAGTGGACACCGGGGGCACGTTCACCGACGTCGTGGCGGTGGACGAGCAGACCGGTGAGATCGTCACCACCAAGACCCCCTCGACCCCCGCGAACCCGGCCGACGGGTTCGTCGCGGGCATCGGGAAGCTGGGCGAGCTCGACGTCGCCTCCATCGTCCACGGCACCACCGTCGCCACGAACCAGTTGCTCGAAGACCGCATCGCGAACCTCGGGTTCATCACCACCGAGGGCTTCGAGTACGTCCTGGAGATCGCCAGGCAGAGCGTGCCGGACGGCTACGGCAACTCCTACTTCTGGGTCAAGCCGCCGCGGATCGTCCCCGTGCATCTCGTCAGGACGGTCGGCGGGCGGCTGGACCACCTCGGCAACGAGGTGCGGCCCTTCTCCGAGGAGCAGGCCGTCGAGGCGGCGCGCTGGTTCAGGTCGAAGGGCATCAACGCGGTCGGCGTGTGCTTCCTGCACTCCTACGCCAACCCCGAGCACGAGCGCCGCATGCGCGAGGTGCTCTGGCGCGAGCACCCGGAGGCGGTGATCTCGCTCTCCAGCGACGTGCTGCGCGAGTACCGCGAGTACGAACGCTCGATCACCACCCTGGTGGACGCCGCCGTCAAGCCCGCCATGCGCGGCTACATCGCCAACCTGTCCAACCGGCTGGGCATGCCGTTCTCGGTGATGAAGTCCAACGGCGGCGTGCTGTCGGCCCGCGAGGTCGTCAACCAGCCGATCACCACCGTGCTGTCGGGCCCGGCGGCGGGCGCGCTCGGCGCGGCGCTGATCGCCTCCACCGCCGGGCACCCCTCGGTGATCACCCTCGACGGCGGCGGCACCTCGACCGACGTGGCCGTGGTGATCGACGGCGAGCCGTCGCTGACCACCGAGGGCACGGTCGGGCGCTACCCGTGCAAGATCCCGATGATCGACATCGTCACGGTCGGCGCGGGCGGTGGCTCGGTGGCCTGGATCTCGCCCGAGGGCACGCTCAAGGTCGGCCCCCGCTCCGCCGGCGCCGATCCGGGGCCGCTCTGCTACGGCAAGGGCGGCTCGGAGGTCACCGTCACCGACGCGCACGTCTTCCTCGGCCGCATCCCGCCCCACCTGCTCGGCGGCGAGATCCCGCTCGACGTGGAGGCCGCCCGCCAGGGCGTCGAGGCGCTGGCCGCCAAGCTGGGGCTCACCCCCGAGCGCACCGCGACCGGCATCCTGGAGATCAGCGCGTTCAACCAGAGCAACGCGATCCGGCAGCTCACCGTCAAGCGCGGCCTCGACGTACGCGACTTCCCGCTGGTGACGTTCGGCGGGTCGGGGCCGCTGCTGGCCTGCCGCCTGATCGACATCCTGGGGCTGCCGGCCGTCGTCGTCCCGCGCGACCCGGGCAACGTCTCGGCGTTCGGCCTGCTCACCGTGGACGTCAAGAACGACTACGTGCGCACGTACGTCACCCGCGACCTCGCGCTCAAGACCGCCGCGCAGATCTTCCAGGAACTGGAGGGCCAGGCCGCCGAGGCGCTCGACCGCGAGGGCTTCGACGACCCGGTCTACGTCCGCAGCGCCGATCTGCGCTACTACGGGCAGGCGTTCGAGGTGCGCGTCGCCGCCCCGGCGGGCCCGCTCGACGACGACTGGAAGCGCACGGTGATCGACGGCTTCCACGACGCCCACGAGAAGCTGTACGGCTACGCCTACCGGGAGGACCCCCGCCACGGCGTCGAATGGGTCAACCTGCGCGTCTCGGGAATCGGTCCGATCACCCGTCCGGCCGTCCGGCGGCTGGAGGGGCCGGGCAGCGGGGCCACCTCGGTCCGTCCCGTGCATTTCGACGAGACCCGCGACACGCCGATCCACCAGCGCGCCGCCCTCGGCCCCGGCGCCACCGTCCAGGGCCCGGCGGTCATCGAGGAGTACGGATCGACGATCCCCGTGCACCCGGGCTTCACCGCGAAGGTGGACGAATACGGAAATGTGGAGATCCGACGTGATTGATCCGATCCTGGTGGAGATCGTCGAGGGCACGCTGGCCTCCGTCGAGCAGGAGGTCGAGACGGCCATCGCCCGCACGGCCCGCTCCCCGATGATCCGCGACGCGCACGACTTCCGCGCCGGCATCCACGACGCCCGCCTGCGCAAGCTCACCGGCCGCTCCTACAGCGCGCTCGTCCAGCCGATCGTGCGCGACTTCCCGATCGAGACGATGAAGCCCGGCGACGTCTACTTCCACAACGACGTCTACCTGTCCGAGGGCGGCATCGGCCACCTGCCCGACCTGTGCGTCACCGTGCCGGTCTTCCACGACGGGGCGGTGGTGGCGTTCGTGCAGGCGTTCGGCCACCACGACGACATCGGCGGCGCGGTGCCCGGCTCGATGCCCTCGCACGCCCGCTCGGTGTACGAAGAGGGCCTGATGATCCCGCCGATCAAGCTGTGGGACCAGGGCGTCCCCAACGAGACCGCGCTGCGCATCATGACCCGCAACTCCCGCATGCCCGACTCCCTGGCCGGCGACCTCGACGCCGAGTGCTCGGCCTGCCTCATGGGCGCCCGCCGCCTCGGCGAGCTGTTCGACCGGTACGGCAGGCAGGCCGTCGAGGAGTGCTTCGACGCGATCGTCTCCAAGACCACCGAGACCTTCCGCAGGGAACTGCTCGCCAGGATCCCCGAAGGCACGTACGTCTGGGAGGACTACGCCGAGCACGACGGCGTCGACGAGCCCCGCCTGCACGCTCAGCGCATCACGCTCACCGTCGACCACGCCGCCGACGCGCCGCTCACGATCGACTTCACCGGCACCTCGCCCCAGGCCAAGGGCCCGATCAACCACGCGGGCGACTACGCCGACGGCGTCTTCCTGAAGAAGTGGCTCGCGCCCGTGCTGCGCAACCTCGCCGACACGCCCGAGCGCATGGCCGAGCTCGACGTCAACGAGGGCGTCGTCCCGCTGATCAAGATGGTCTTCCCGGAGAAGGGCACGCTGCTCACCCCGGTCTTCCCCGCCCCCACCAACGCCCGCACGTTCGTCATCCTGCGCCTGCTCGGCGTGCTGGCCGGCGTGCTGGCCAAGGCCACCGGCGGACGCATGCCCGCCGACCAGGAGACCATCCGCTACACCGGCGTGCACGGCACCGACGCCGACGGGATGCCGTACCTGATGCGCGAGGTCCTGGGCGGCGGCTCGGGCGGCCGCTGGTACGCCGACGGCGAGGACACCATCCACATCGTCCCCGACTCGCGCAACATCCCGGTCGAGTTCGCCGAGGCGCGCTGGCCGTTCCGGGTGGAGCGGCTGGGGCTGGCCTGCGACTCGGGCGGTCCGGGCATGTTCCGCGGTGGGCTGGGCTACGACAAGCACATCAGAATGCTCCGGGACGCGTCGTACATGTCGATCGCCGACCGGTCGATCCTGTCGTGCTGGGGCGTCAACGGCGGCCTGGCCGGGCGCCCGTTCCGGGTGGAGATCGCGGGCAAGGAGATGGACGGCCTGGTGGACGACCACCCCGTCCAGGCCGGCGACCTGATCCGCATCCGCACGACGGGCGGCGGCGGCTGGGGCTCCCCCTACGACCGCGACCCGAGGGCGGTGGCGGCCGACGTCCGCGACGGCAAGGTCTCGATCGCCGGCGCCCTCGGCGACTACGGCGTGGTCCTGGACGGCGACCGCATCGACGAACGCGGCACCGCCGAACTCCGCGCCCGCCTCCGTCCCCCCGCGGACCGCTTCTTCGACCGCGGCCCCGGCTACCCGAGGCTGTCCGGCGGAAGAACGTTCGCCGAGGTGGACGAACTGTAGGCGCCGGTGCGGGCTACTCCTCGCCGAAGCTCGCGAAGTACGTGGCCGCCATGTCCTGGTCGCCGTGTCCCTGGGCCTCGGCGCGGCGCAGGCGTTCGCCGGCCGCCGCCACCATGTCCAGTCGCACCCCGGCCGACTCGCCCGCCTGGGTGATCAGCCGGGTGTCCTTCTCGGCGTTGTGGACGGTGAAGGACGGCTCGAAGTCGCCCTCCAGGATGGCCTTCGACTTGGCCTGGAAGTAGACGTTGTCCATCGGGCCGCCGGTCACCACCTCGCGGACCATGCCGGGGTCGAGGCCGAGCCCCTTGGCGAGGGCCAGGGCCTCGGCCACGATGCCGGTCATCGAGATGCCGTAGCTGACGGCGGCCATCTTGAGCTTGGTGCCGGTGCCCTGCGAGCCGTCCTCGCCGAGCCAGAGCGTGCGCGAGCCGACGGCGTCGAAGACCGGGGCGAGCGCCTGCCGGGCCTGCTCGGGGGCCGCCGCCAGGATGACCAGCTTGCCCTGCTCGGCCGGCTGCCTGGTGCCCTGGACGGGCGCGTCGGCGAAGGTCAGCCCGTGCTCGGCGGCCAGCGCGGCCAGGCGGTCCACCGCGGCCACGCCGACCGTGCTCATCTGCGCCCACACCTGGCCGGGGCGGAACGCGGGCGCGGCGGCGGTCATCGCGTCATGGACGGCGTCGCCGTCGCTGAGCATCGTGACGATCACGTCGGCGCCCTCGACCGCCTCGGCGGGGGAGCCGGCGACGAGCGCGCCGTCGGCCGCCAGCGGCTCGGCCTTGTCCCGCGTACGGTTCCACACCCTGACCGACAGGCCGGACTTGAGCAGGTTGCGGGCCATGGGGGCGCCCATGAGCCCGGCCCCGAGTACTGCGACTTCAGTCATGAGATCACCCTACGACGGCCCGTTCCGGCGACCCCGGCCAGGTGCGGCCTCCGGATGCGAGGATGTCCGGCATGGGACCTTCGCGGATCATCGCCGTACGACACGGGGAGAGCCAGGCGAACCTGGCGCACGCGCAGGCCGGCGACCGGCCGCTGGTCTACGAGCGGGGCGACGACGAGGTGTCGCTGACCGACCTCGGCCTGCTCCAGGCGCAGGCGCTCGGCCGCAGGCTGGCCGGGCTGCCCGACGGCGAGGCGCCCGAGGTGGTGTGGTGCTCGCCGTACCTGCGGGCGCTGGACACCTGGAACGCCGTCCGGGAGTCCTGGGGAGCCGCCGCGCTGCCGGTGACCGTGGACAGGCGGCTCAGGGACCAGGAGTCGGGCGCGTTCGCGCCCTTCAACCTGGCCGCCATCAGCGAGCGCTTCCCCGGCGAGGTGCGGCGGATGCGGGCCGAGGGCCCCTACGCCTACCGGCCGCCCGGCGGCGAGTCGCTGGCCGACGTGGTGGTCCGGCTCAAGGACCTCCTGGCCGGGCTGCGCGAGGCGGCCGACGGGCGGCGGGTGCTGATCGTCGCCCACGACTCGGTGGTGCTGGGGCTGCGGCACGTCATGGCCGGGCGGGACGACGCCGAGCTGGCCGACGTCCTGCGGTTCGCGCCGGTGCTGAACGCGTCGCTGTCGGTCTGGCGGGCCGCGGGCGGAGGGTTCGAGGTGGTGGCGTTCAACGACGTCACCCACCTAGATCCCGCTTGAGCCGCAGCAGCCGCGCCCGCCGCGCGTGGGCCTGCCCGGTCAGCACGGCGCTCGCCGCCACGAACGCGAACCCGAGCGCCAGCGCGCCGGTGGCCACGGCGGCGACTAGCGCGGTGGTGAGCAGGGCGGCGGCCAGGGCGATCCAGCCGGCGATCACCCGGTCGCGGGCGAACAGCGGCGTCCTGCGCGTGCTCAGCCAGCCGCCGTAGCAGGCCCAGGCCAGGCAGAACGCGGTGAGGGCGGCGAAGGCCAGGTGGGTGCGGCCGGGCAGTGGGCCGGGCTCGGTCCACCACAGGGCGCAGACGAAGACCGTCCCGGCGGTCCCCGCGAGCAGGGCGGTCAGCGCGCGCACGCGCCGCCACGGCGACAGCGACGGTTCGAGGCGCTCGATGATCTCGTCGGCGGTCAGGCGCGGCTCATCGGTCATGGTCGATCTCCTTCAGGTGGTCGCGCAGGAGGCGGCGGGCGCGGCTGAGTCTGGACTTGACGGTTCCGGCGGGGATGCCGCAGATCTGGGCGCACTCCTCGACCGGCAGGTCCTCCAGGTAGTGCAGGACGAGGATCTCCCGCTCGGGAAGGGGCAGGGCGGACAGGGCGGCCACCAGGCCGGCGCGGTCCACGACTGCCCCGGCGGGGTCCTCGGTCACCGGCTCGGGCTCGGCCGCGCTCTCCGCCCTCGCGTACTCCTCGCGCAGGCGGTCGGTGACCGCCCGGCGGGCGATGGTGAACAGCCAGGGCGCGAACCGTCCGGGGGCGCGCAGCCGGGGCAGGCCGCGCACGACGGCCGCCCAGATCTCCTGGGCGACGTCGTCGGCCCGTTCGGCGTCCAGCATGCGCCGGACGTAGGTCCAGACCGGGGTGTGCCACCGGTGCACGAGTTCGGCGATCGCCGCGCGTTCGCCCAGCTGGGCGCGTACGACGAGCAGCTCATCTGTCATGTCGTCCTTCCGTCACCCTGCTCAGTCGGGCGGGAGGGCGACCCGGTTCACGTCTCGACGACGAGATCGGCGCGCTCGCGGGTGCGGTCGGCGGCGAACCAGGCCCGTTCGGCCGCGAACCACTTCCGCCAGCGGGGTTCGAGCTCCGGGCCGTCGCGGTCGAGGACGCGCCGCAGCCGCACGGCGTCCGGGGCCTCGACCCAGACGGTGAAGGCCAGCAGGCCGGCGGCCGACCGGCGGGCGGTGCCGACGCCCTCGACGACCAGGACGGGCCCGGCCGGCACGGCGACGTGCTCGGCATAGCGCTCGCCCACCCAGTCGTACCTGCGGAAACCGGCCGGGCGGCCGTGCCGCAGCGGTTGCAGGACCTGCTCGTCCAGCAGGCGGAACCAGGCGCCGGGGCCGTCGTCCCAGTGGACGGGGAAGTCGTCGCTGTGGATCACCTGGCAGCCGAGCGCCGCGCCGAGCCGGCCCGCGTACGTGGTCTTGCCCGAGCCCGCCGGGCCGTCGACGGCCACCAGGCGGACGGGCCCGCAGGAGGGCGGCAGGGCCCGGATGCGGCGGGCCAGGGATTTCACCGGACCAGGGTAGGCGATGGGCGACGGCCGCCTGAGAGAATATTCCTCCGGCCCAACGCAAGCTGGAGGTTGACCTTGCCCGGACCCCTCGGCGACGTCGTCGTGCTCGATCTGTCCAGGGCCCTCGCGGGGCCGCACGCCGCGCAGATGCTCGGCGACCTGGGCGCCCGGGTGATCAAGGTGGAGCATCCCGACGGGGGTGACGAGTCGCGCGGCTGGGGGCCGCCCTTCGTCGGGCCCGACCATGACATCTCGACCTACTTCCTGGCGGCCAACCGCAACAAGCAGTCCATCGCGGTCGATCTCAAGTCCGCCGAGGGCAGGGAGCTGATCGAGCGGCTCGTCCGGCAGAGCGACGTGCTGATCGAGAACTTCCGCACCGGCGTGCTCGACCGGCTCGGCTTCCCCGTCGAGCGCCTGCACGAGCTCAACCCGCGCCTGGTCGTCCTGTCGATCACCGGGTTCGGCCACGACGGGCCCGAGGGCGGCCGGCCGGGCTACGACGTGATCGCCCAGGGCGAGGCGGGGCTGATGTCGCTGACCGGGCCCTCGCGCGAGGAGCCGTACCGGGTGGGGGCCTCGATCGCCGACCTGCTGGCCGGCATCCACGGCGCGTACGGCGTGGCGGCGGCCCTGTACGAGCGTGAGCGGACCGGCCGGGGCCGGGTGGTGCGCACGTCCCTGCTGGCCGCGGTCACCGGCGTCCACTCCTACCACGGCACGGCCTGGACGGTCGGCGGCCAGGTCCCCGGCGCCAACGGCAACCACCACGCCTCCATCGCCCCCTACGGCGCCTTCCGCTGCGCCGACGGCCTGCTGCAGATCGCCGTGGCGAACGACGGCCAGTGGAAGAAGGTCGCCAAACTACTCGACATCGACCCTGATGTGGCGAAATATGCGACCAACAGGCAGAGATTCGCGCACCGGGATGAGCTGATCGCCGACATGGAGAAGGCCCTGGCCGACCACGACCGCGCCCACTGGCTGGCCAGGCTGGGCGAGGCCGGCGTGCCCGCGGGCGCGATCAGGTCGATCGACGAGGTCTACGCCTGGGAGCAGACCCGCTCCCAGGGGCTGCTGGTCGAGGTGGACCACCCCGTGCTCGGCCCGATCGAGCTGCCCGGGCCGCCGCTGCGCTTCGACGGCCTGCCCGCGGCCGAGCACACCGCGCCCCCCGCGCTCGGCCAGGACGGCGAGGCCGTGCTCGCCTGGCTCGAAGAGCGGGAGGGATGATCGGCAATTCCCGGCTCCGGCATGTACCCTCGTGCGTCACCATGGCATCATCGGTTGATCGTTAGGAGCGATAGTGAGCCGTCCGGACGCGCGCACACTGATCGAAGCGGTCCTCGACAGGGGGTCGTGGAAATCGTGGGACGCGCCGCCCGCCGACCCGGCGGAGCCCGGCTCCTCCTATGCCGAGGAGCTGGCGGCGGCCCGCGCGAAGTCCGGCTACGACGAGTCGGTGATCACCGGCGAGGGGCTGCTCGACGGCCGCAGGGTCGCCGTCGTGGTCTGCGAGTTCTCCTTCATGGCCGGATCGGTCGGGGTCGCCGCGGCCACCCGCATCGCGGCCGCGATCGAGCGGGCCACGCGTGAGCGGCTGCCGCTGCTGGCCTCCCCGGCCTCGGGCGGCACGCGGATGCAGGAGGGCGCGCTGGCGTTCGTCCAGATGGTCCGGATCACCGTCGCGGTGCAACAACATCGCGCGGCGGGGCTGCCGTACGTCGTCTACCTGCGCCACCCGACGACCGGCGGCGTGCTGGCCTCCTGGGGGTCGCTCGGGCACGTCACCGCGGCCGAGCCGGGGGCGCTGATCGGGTTCCTCGGGCCGCGGGTGTTCGAGGCGCTGCACGGCTACCCCTTTCCCGAGGCCGTCCAGGTGGCCGAGAACTTCTACGACCACGGCCTGGTCGACGCCGTGGTGTCGGCCGACGACGCCCGCAGGGTCGCGATCAGGGCCCTTTCCGTGCTGTGCGCGGGCCGCGCCCCCGTCGAGGCGGGCGAGCCGCCCGAGGAGGACCTGCGGCCCGTCGAGGCGTGGGAGGCGATCACCCGCTCGCGCCGCGACGACCGTCCGGGCGTGCGCACGCTGCTCAAGCTCGCCGCCACCGACGTGACGCCGCTCAGCGGCAGCGGCGCCGGCGAGAACGAGCCGGGGCTCGTGCTGGCGCTGGCCAGGTTCGGGTCCGCGCCCGCCGTGGTGCTCGGCCAGGACCGGCGCAGGCAGCGCCAGCGCTCGCCGCTCGGCCCGGCCGGGCTCAGGGTGGCCAGGCGCGGCATGCGCCTGGCGGCCGAGCTGGGGCTGCCGCTGGTCACCGTGGTCGACACCGCGGGGGCCGACCTGTCGAAGTCGGCCGAGGAGGGCGGGCTGGCCGCCGAGATCGCCCGCTGCCTGGCCGAGCTGGTCACGCTCGACGCCCCGACCGTCTGCCTGCTGCTCGGCGAGGGCGCGGGCGGGGCGGCGCTGGCGCTGCTGCCGGCCGACCGGGTGCTGTGCGCGCAGCACGCCTGGTTGTCGCCGCTGCCGCCGGAGGGCGCCTCGGCCATCCTCTACCGGTCGGTCGACTTCGCCCCCGAGATCGCCCAGGCCCAGCGCATCCGCGCCACCGACCTGCGGCGTGACGGCATCGTCGACCGGGTGATCCCCGAGCTGCCCGACGCCGCCTACGAGCCCAGGCAGTTCTGCGAGCGCGTGGGGCGGGCGCTGGAGCACGAGATCGCCGAGCTGCTGAAGGTGGGCCCGGCCGACCGCCTGGCGGCCCGCCTGGCCCGCTACCGCGGCCTCGGCTGAGAGGCTACGGCACGGGCACGCGCTCGACGCGGATGGAGAAGACCTCCTCGCGCGGCACGACGACCTCGTACGCGCCGTGGTCGACCATCCAGTAGCCGAGCGCCTCGGCCTTCATGCCGCTGTGGCCGGTGTAGGCGATGTGCAGGCCGTCGTCGTCCTCGTCGAGCACGATGCACGGCTCGCCGCCGAAGGCGCCGACGGTGCGGATGAGCACCAGCCACTCCAGCTGCGACCTGGCCACCACCCGCCGCCAGTAGCCCGAGGAGGGCTCGAAGCCGTCGAGGTCGACCTCGCTGAACAGCACGACCTGGTCGTTGTCGGGGCCGAGCGCGGCCGGCAGCGTACGCTCGCCGAAGCGGGCCACGAAGCCGGAGGCGACCGGCGTGATCTCCTCGCTCATGCGGCGGGCCGCCAGGTCAGGCCGTCGTAGCCGGCGAAGGGCCGCTCGCCCTCGCCGGTGACGTGGACGATCTCCGCGCCCGCCGGGATCGGCATCGGGACGGTGTGGAACTGCGGTACCACGTGGTCGGGCGAGGTGGTGAACCCGTTGCCGGCGAACGGCGGCACGTCGCTCCAGTCACCTCCCATGTGCGGGCCGTAGGGCACCGCGTAGGTGTCGACGTCGCGGGCGTGCCAGCGCATGACGTAGAGCTCGGGGACCTCGGGGAACAGCTCCGAGCCGTCGAAGGACAGGTCGAGGCCGTAGTAGAGGGCCGCCGGCGTGGTCAGCCTGACGCAGTCCTGGACCCGGTAGACGTAACCGGAGATCACGGTGCGCTTGCCCGACAGGTACGGCACGAGCAGACGCGGCGGCACGACCTTCTGCATCTGCGTTCCGCTCATGGCTCTACTTTACGGTCGGTTGACCCTTGAGCACCCGGTGATCCAGACACGGGAGCATGGCCCTGGCGGTGGCCGTCCATTCGGTGTCGAGGCGGACGAGCTGGACCCCCGGGCCGGTGCCGAGGTCGGCCCGTACCACCCCGAGCGGGTCGACCAGCATGCTGCGCCCCACGCCGAACCCGTCCTTCGACTCCTCCGGGTTGGGCGCCTGGCCGACGGCGGCGGTCCACATCGTGTTCTCCAGGGCCCGTGCGCGGACCAGCGTGACCCAATGGTCCTCCTTCAGCGGGCCCGACCCCCAGGCGGCGATCATCGCGAACAGGTCGGCGCCCTTGTCGACCAGCGCCCTGGTCAGCTCGGGGAAGCGGATGTCGTAGCAGGTGACCAGCCCGACGCGCAGCCCGGCCAGCTCGACCACGGTCGGCTCGGCGCCCGGCGCCACCATGTCGGACTCCTTGGAGCCGAAGGAGTCGAACAGGTGGATCTTCCGGTACGCGGCCTTGATCGCGCCGTCCGCGCCGATCGCCACGGCCGTGTTGTGCACCTTGGACCCGGCCGGGCCCTCGCCCGGCTCGAACACCCCGGCGATCACCGCCAGGCCGTGCGTGCGGGCCGCCTCCGACAGCCCCGACACGAACGGCCCGTCCAGCGGCTCGGCCAGCTCGGTGACGCGCCTGCCGTAACGGGTGAGCGTGGCCTCGGGGAAGATCGCCAGGTCGGCCCCCTCGGCGCGGGCGAGCGCCTCCCTGGCCCTCTTGAGGTTGGTGGCGGGGTCAGGAGAGACCGGAATCTGGCAGAGGGCGATTGTGGTCACGGCCCGACTCTAACCGGTTGGGCACCAGTCGAAACCAGGTCAGGCACCGCCAGATCCACTCAAGGGGGCCGTACCGAAATCTGGTGAGCCACCACCCGCTGATCAACGTCTGCGCCACCACGGTCGTCAGCGCCACCGCGAGCACCGGCCAGCGGGTGGCGCCGGTCTTCAGCGGGACCGTGCACAGCGCGATCACCGCCGTGCCCGTGACGTAGTTGGTCAGCGCCATCCGGCCCAGCGGTTCCAGCAGGGCCGACAACCAGGGCCGCAGCGCCAGCAGCAGCCCGCTGGTGTACGCCGCCGCCCCGGCCAGCGCGGCCACGCTGTAGACGGTCCAGTCGCCCGCCCCGGGCACGTCGGCGACGCCCGCCCAGGTGGCCGTCAGCACCAAGGACGTCAGCGCCGAGCCCGCGAACACCGGCGCCAGCAGGCTCCGCGGCGGACGCAGCCGCATCAGCCCCATGCCGACCAGGAACAGGCCCGGGATGAGCGTCGGGCCCGCGCCGTGCCACGTCGCCCAGACGGTCGCCACGACGCCGAGCGCCAGCACCGGCAGGCCGCCCGGCAGGAACGAGGCGGGCAGCAGCACCACCAGGCCGTAGAGGGCGTAGTCGGTCAGCACCTCGCCCTCGTAGAAGGTGTGCTGGAGCAGGCCGAAGCAGGCCAGCCAGGCCAGCCGGCGGGCCAGCGCCCAGCGGCTCTTCGAGCGGTCGAGGAACAGCACGAAGCTGATCCCGAACAGCAGCGAGAAGATCGGGTAGAAGCGGCTCTGGAACAGGGCCTCGATCGCGCGGTCGATCCCGGTGTACGGCTCGTGGCTCGCGTGCTGCCAGGTGTTGACCAGCATGATGCCGCCCACCGCGAAGCCGCGGAGGGCGTCCAGCTCACGGATGCGCGTCACAGGAACCAGGTGAACCACCATACGAGGAATCCGGCGCCGGCGACCGCCGCCACGATGTGCGGCCACCGCCGATCGTGGAACAGGGCCGCGACGCTCAGCACGGCCGAGGCCACCGCGATCCACGTGTACAGGCCGATCGTGCCCGGGACGCCGACGGCCAGGGCCGTCTCGTTCCTTTCGGCCATGCCGTAGACGGCCTGGCCGGTCAGCCCGGCGAACGCGACGCCGGCCAGCCCCGCGAAGGCGGTCACCGACCGGCCGCGCAGCGCGCCGGCGGCGAGCTGGACGAGCGAGACGAGCGCGAACAGCCCGAAGGGCGCGGCCAGCCAGGGAGCCTTCGAGATCAGGTACGGCGCGCCGGTGACGTGCGTGTCGGCGAGCCGCAGCGTGGGCGGCTGGGCCGGGTCGGGCTCGCAGGGCTTCGGCCAGGCGCGGTCGGGGGTCTCGACGAACTCCGCGATGCGCTTCCTGGCGCACGCGCTGGTGAGGAAGACGGCGTGGCTGCCGCGGAACGTCTCGAAACGGGCGCCGGGGATGGCCCTGGCGGCGGCCCCGGCGGTCCGCACGGGGGTGGTGGGATCCCGGTCGCCGCCGACGACGTAGACGGGGGCCTTGGGGACGGCGTTCACGGGGGTGGACTTGGGGAGCCGCCAAGCATCACACACCGCTTTGTCCACATTTACCGTGAAAAGTCGGGATCTGGTGGTGAAGGTGTTGAACGGCACCTCGTCCTGGCACTGCACCGCGTGGTACAGCCCGAACTCGTGCGACACCAGCCCCTGGCCCACCGCGTCGGCCAGCGGCCGCAGCAGCTCGTCGTGCCCCTCGGCCAGGCCGCCGACCAGCGCGGGCGCGACGGCCGACACGTCCGCCTCGTGCAGCGCCTCGGCGAGCACCGTGGCCACGTCGTCGCCGGACATCGTGGCCGTGAACGGGCGGCCGAGCAGCGGATCGGTGGCCGGCACCCGGGCGGGGGCGCGGTTGAGCCGGGACACCAGCCGGTCGAAGGCGTCGCCCGTGCCGAGCGCGGCCATGGTGTCGCGCAGGTTGCGGTCGGCGTCGTCGTACCAGGCCACGGACTCGGGCAGGAACGAGTCCAGCACGACCGCGCGCACGCCTTCCGGGTCGGCCGCTGCGACGTCCGTCATGACGCGGGTCGAGTAGCTGACGCCGAACAGGTTCCAGGAGGGGTAGCCGAGCGCCTGGCGCAGGGCGACCACGTCGGCGGCGATCTCCTTGGTGTTGTAGCCGCGCAGGTCGATGCCCTGCTCCTGGAGGCGGGCCCGGCAGCGCCGGGCCGCCGCGGCGACGTCGGCGCGCGGCCTGCGCAGCCGTCCGAGCATCGCCTCGGCCGTCTCGGGGCAGCCCAGCACCGGACGGGAGTACTTCCCGCCGCGCTGCTCGATCGTCACCACGTCGCGGTCGGGGAACATCTGGCTCAGGAACCCGGTGAGCTGCAACGACGACGACGCGGGCCCGCCGCCCATGTACACGATCGGGTCGGGCCTGCGGGCGGGGGCCGTCGAGGTGTGGACGGCGTACCCGACCTTGACCGTCCGGCCCGGCGTGTCGCGGCGCTCGGGCACCGCCAGGAAGCCGCAGACGGTGTGCTCCGGCACGGCGACCGGGCAGGGCGCGGCCTCGACGGGAGGGGGCGTGTCACGCATGGGAAGGGGGACGCTCAGGGCGAGGGCTAGCACGACCCGGATGATCACGAGACGAGACTAATAGTGTGGGGGCGTGACGGAACCACTTGTTTCCAGGATGCGCGCCTTCGGCACGACAATTTTCGCCGAGATGAGCGCGCTCGCCGTGCAGACCGGGGCCATCAACCTCGGACAGGGCTTTCCCGACACCGACGGCCCGGCCGCCATGCTCGACCGCGCGGTGCAGGCGATCACCTCGGGCGCCAACCAGTACCCGCCGGGGCCGGGGGTGCTGGAGCTCCGGCAGGCGGTCTCGGAGCACCGGATGGCCCACTACCGGCTCGACTACGACCCCGCGGGCGAGGTGCTGGTCACCGTGGGCGCCACGGAGGCCATCGCGGCGAGCGTGCTGGCGCTGTGCGAGCCGGGCGACGAGGTGATCGCCTTCGAGCCGTACTACGACTCCTACGCGGCCTCGATCGCGCTGGCCCAGGCCAGGCTCGCGGCAGTGACGCTGCGGCCGGTGGACGGCCGGTTCACCTTCGACCCCGACGAGCTGCGCGCGGCCGTCACGCCGCGTACCCGGGCGATTCTGGTCAACTCGCCGCACAACCCGACGGGGACCGTCTTCACCAGGGACGAGCTGACCGTCATCGCCGAGCTGTGCCAGGAGCACGGCCTGATCGCGATCACCGACGAGGTCTACGAGCACCTCACCTTCGACGGCGTCGAGCACGTCCCGCTGGCCACGCTGCCCGGCATGCGCGAGCGCACGGTCATGATCTCCTCTGCGGGCAAGACGTTCTCGGTCACCGGCTGGAAGACCGGCTGGGTGTGCGCGCCGCCCGAGCTGGTACGGGCGGTCTCGACGGTCAAGCAGTTCCTCACCTTCACCGCGGGCGCGCCCTGGCAGCTCGCGGTGGCGTACGGGCTGCGCACCGAGCTGGAGTGGGTGGCCGCCCTGCGCGCCGGGCTCCAGGACAAGCGCGACCGGCTGATGGACGGGCTCGCGGCGGCGGGGTTCGAGGTGCTCAGGCCGGCGGGCACGTACTTCGTGCAGACCGACATCCGGCCGCTGGGCTTCACCGACGGCCTGGAGCTGACCCGTCGCCTGCCGGAGCTGGCCGGGGTGGTGGCCATCCCCACGCAGGTCTTCTACGAGCACCCCGAACGCGGCAGCCACTTCGTCCGCTTCGCCTTCTGCAAGAAGGACGAGGTCATCGACGAGGCCGTCACCCGGCTCAAGCGCCTGTCCCAGGGGTAGCCGGGCTCAGGCGCCTGACGCAGAAGTGGGCCTGCGCAGGCCGTCGAACATCACGGCCAGGGCTCTGGTCCGCAGGTCGTCGCTCCAGTTGTTGTGCTGCGCCGCCAGGCAGGCGGCGCTGAGCAGGGCGAGCAGCTCCGCCATGCCCACGTCCGCCCGCACCGCCCCGGCCTCCTGCGCGCGCACCAGCAGCGCGCTGATCGCGCCCTTGATGTCGGGCGCGCCCGCCTTGGCGTCGATGCCGGCGCTGGCCAGGGCGTCCACCAGGATCCTCTTGACCGTCGAGTGGGCCACGATGCGGTCGAAGAACTCGAAGAAGGCCGCACCCGCGTCGGCGGCGCCGGCCAGCTCCTCGGCCATCGCGGCCAGCCGCTCCTGCCGGTCGGTCACGATCGCCTGGTACAGGGCCTCCTTGGTGGGGAACTGGCGGTAGATCGTCCCCACGCCCACCCCGGCCAGTGTGGCGATCTCGCGCATCGAGGCGTCGAGCCCGTCGCGGGCCAGCACGACCTCGGCCGCCTCCAGCACGCGGGCACGGTTGCGCCGGGCGTCGGCACGCATGGCTCCTCCTCGCGTTGACATCCGGAACCGTTGTTCCGTATCGTTCCCGGCATCCAAGCGGAACAGTCATTCCGATTCTAGGGGCTTTCGTGGACTTCCAGACCATGGGACGTTCTGGGCTGCGCGTCTCCCGCGCGTGCCTCGGCACCATGAACTTCGGCACCGAGTACGGCCTGGCCGCGGGCGACGAGGCCGAGGCGGGCCGCGTCATCGACGCCTACCTCGACGCGGGCGGCAACTTCATCGACACCGCCGACCTCTACCACCGGGGCGAGACCGAGGAGATCGTCGGCCGGGCGCTGCGCGGCCGGCGCGAGTGGGTCGTGCTGGCCACCAAGGGTGCCATGCCGGTCGGCCCGGAGGGGCGGGGCCTGTCCCGGCGGCACCTCACCCGCGCCCTGGAGGCCAGCCTGCGCCGCCTCGGCACCGACTACATCGACCTCTACCAGTGCCACCAGTGGGACCCTGGCACGCCCATCGAGGAGACGATGGCCACCCTCGACGGCTTCGTGCGCTCGGGCAAGGTGCGCTACCTCGGCTGCTCCAACTTCACCGCCGCCCAGCTCGTCGAGGCGCAGTGGGCCGCCGAACGGGTGGGCGGCACGCCGTTCGTGAGCCTGCAACCGCAGTACTCGCTGATCCAGCGGGTCGTCGAGGCCGAGATCCTGCCCGCCTGCGCCCGGTTCGGCCTCGGCACGGTCGTGTACGGCGCGCTCGGCGGCGGCGTCCTGACCGGCCGCTACCGGCGCGGCGAGATCCCCGACCCCGACAGCCGCATGGGCCGCCTGCTCGGCGCCGCGATGCCCGGCGCGACCCGCTGGGCGCAGTCGCTGCTCAACGACCGCAACCTGGCCGTCGCCGAAGGGCTGGCCGAGGTCGCGTCCGGACTCGGGGCCGACCCCGCCGCGGTCGCCCTGGCCTGGGTCGCGGGCCGTCCGGGCGTCACGTCGGTGCTGCTCGGGCCGCGCTCGGTACGGCAGCTCCAGGAGAACCTGGCCGCCTTCGACCTCGCCCTCCCGCCCGACGCGACCACCCGCCTGGACGACCTCTCCGACCCCACCCCCACCCCCACCGACGGCTCCTTCTTCCACCTCGTCCCCCGCTGACCCCGAACCGGCGTCCGCCACGTCAGCCTCGAACAGGGGCTGCGCATCGCCCGTGTCGCGGTGGGCGGCCTCGTCCAGGTGTGCGACCTCGGGCTCCTGGAGGCCGCGGACCTCGCTGTTCGGGCGTGACGCCCATCCCGACCTGATGACCAAGGCCGCGGCGGAGATCGCCGCGGCGCTGCGTGCGTTCAGGAGGTGAGTCTGACCGGGAGGCGGCGTTGGCGGATGGCGGTGCGGATGGCCTTGGCGAGCTGGGCGTACTCGCTCACGCGGGCCGAGGAGGCGCGGTAGGCCAGGCCGATCGTGCGGCCCGGGGCCGGGGCGGCGAAGCGGCGCAGCGACAGGCGTACCCGCTTGCCGGTCTCCACCGGCACGGCCGACTCCGGCAGCAGCGTCACGCCCAGACCGCCCGCCACGAGTTGCACCAGCGTCGGCAGGCTGGTCGCGTACGTGGTCGCGGTGGCCCGCGCGCCCACTTCGCGGCACACGTCGATGGCCTGTTCGCGCAGGCAGTGGCCCTGGTTGAGGAGGACGATGTCCAGGCCCTTGAGCGCGTCGCGGTCGAGCGGGGCCGGGTCGGCGGCCAGGGGGTGGTCGCGGGGGAGGGCCAGCAGGAACTCCTCGTCGTAGAGCGGCGCCTCCACCAGGCCGCCCACGTCCGTCGGCAGGGCGAGCAGGACCAGGTCGAGCCGCCCCTCGCGGATCTCCTCCACGATCGTGTCCGTCTTGGCCTCGTGGACGGTCAGCTTCAGGTGCGGGAAGCGCTGGGCGAACATGGGCAGCAGCGCGGGCAGCACGTACGGCGCCACGGTGGGGATCACGCCGAGGTGGGCCGGGCCGCTGAACGGCTCGCGGTTCTGGGCGGCCTCGCCCATCAGGTCCTCCACGGCGGCCAGAACCCGCCAGGCGTGCTCGGCCACGCGCTCGCCGGCGGGCGTGAGCAGCACCTTCCGGGTGGTCCGCTCCAGGAGCTGTGTGTCCAATATCTCCTCCAATGAGGCGATATTTCCGGACAGGGTGGGTTGGCTCATCCTCAGTGCCGTCGCCGCCTCCCTGAAGTGGAGATGCTCGGCCACGGCGAGGAAGGAGCGCAGCTGAGCGAGGGTGGGCGTGGGCTCACTGATAGGAATCACCTCTCAGATTGGTTCGACTGCTCGATTTCTCGAATCAATGGTAGGTGCGGCAACGTAGGTGCCCTGACCCGCACTTCCTCCAAAGGAGAAGGAACTTGCTCACCGTCGGTGACCGCTTCCCCGAGTACGAACTCACGGCCTGTGTCGACCTCGACCCCGACAAGGCGTTCGCTGAGATCAACCACAAGACCTACGAGGGCAAGTGGCGCGTGGTGTTCTTCTGGCCGAAGGACTTCACGTTCGTCTGCCCGACCGAGATCGCCGAGTTCGGCCGTCTCAACGGCGAGTTCGCCGACCGTGACGCCCAGGTGCTCGGCGTCTCCGTCGACTCCGAGTTCGTGCACCACGCCTGGCGCAAGAACCACGACGACCTGCGCGACCTGCCCTTCCCGATGCTGAGCGACATCAAGCGCGAGCTGTCGGAGGCCTGCGGCGTGCTCGGCCAGGACGGCGTCGCCCAGCGCGCCACGTTCATCGTCGACCAGAACAACGAGATCCAGTTCTCGATGGTGACCGCCGGTTCCGTGGGCCGCAACGTCAAGGAGGTCCTGCGGGTCCTCGACGCCCTGCAGTCCGACGAGCTGTGCCCGTGCAACTGGAACAAGGGCGAGGCCGGCCTCGACGCCCAGAAGCTGCTGGCCCAGTGAGCGTCGACAACCTGAAGTCGCTCCTGCCCGACTACGCCAAGGACACCAGGCTCAACCTGGGCTCGGTCACGACCACCTCGTCGCTGACCGACCAGCAGCTCTGGGGCGCGGTCCTGGCGTGCGCGCTGGCCACCAGGTCGGCGCGGGTCATCGCCGAGCTCTCGCAGGACGCCGCCGACCACCTGTCGGCCGAGGCGTTCACCGCCGCCAAGGCGGCCGCGTCGATCATGGCGATGAACAACGTCTACTACCGCGCCACCCACCTGATCGGCGACGAGACGTACGCGACGCTGCCGGCCAGGCTCCGGATGTCGGTGATCGGCAACCCGGGCGTGGACAAGACGGACTTCGAGCTGTGGTGCCTGGCGGTCTCCGCGGTCAACGGCTGCGGCCGCTGCCTGGAGTCGCACGAGCAGGTGCTGCGGGGCGCGGGCATGCCGCGTGAGCAGGTCCAGGAGGCGCTGCGGGTGGCCGCGGTGATCAACGCCACCGCCGCGACCCTGGAGGCCGAGGCCGCACTTCTGACGGTCTGACCTCCTCGCGAGACCGTGAAGGCGGGCGCCCGTACGGGCGCCCGCCTTCGACGTGCGGGGGGCCCGACGTGCGGGGCTGGACGTGCTGCGGGGGCGGGCGTGCGGGGCTAGCCGGCCTGGGGCTCGTCGAGCGGCGTGAGCGCCTGGCTGGCCTCCTCGTGCTCCAGGCCCGTGGCCTGCAACAGGTCCACCGCGATCGAGCGCAGCTGCGCGATGATGACATGTGCGGAGAAGCCCAGCCGCTCGGGCCGTTCCCGGCCGGCCACCGCGAGCAGCGCCTGCCGGGCCAGCAGGGGATCACGCCCGGCGGCCAGCTCCAGTTGCAGCAGCAGCGCCGCCTCCGAGACCTCCCGCATCGCCTCGGCCAGCGCCGTGGGCGGCGGGCTCGCCTCGCCCAGCGCCGCCAGCGTGCGGCGGACCATCACCCGGGCGTTGCGCAGGGCCAGGTCGACGGGCACGGCGGCGGTCTCGTACCGGGCCAGCGCGGCCCGGCGGTGCCAGTGCAGCGGCGAGATCATGGTGATCTCCTTGCTGGTCTCCAGCGCCATCGCGAACTCCTCGACGGCCGCCTGCGTCGTGCGCGCCTCATCCAGCGCCTCGGCGGCCAGGTCGACGTCCCGCTTCTCGATCGCCTCGGCCGCCTGCTCCAGGACGGTCGACAGCGCGTCCAGCACGCCGGACAGATGCTTGGCCGCGATCGTGAACGGGCTGGCGGGCATCAGCGCGACCGCCGCGACGCCGATGACACCCCCGGTGAGTGCGTCGGCCATGCGGTCGAGGCCGCCGGCGTTCTCGCCGGGCAGCAGCGTGGCCACCAGCACGGCCGAGGACCCCGCCTGCGCGACGAACAGCGCCCCTCCGTTGAGCAGCAGCGCGACGGCCATGGCCAGCCCGACGACCAGCGCGAGCTGCCAGGGCCCCGAGCCGATCCACGACACGAGCAGGTCGCCGACGCCGACGCCGAGGCTCACGCCGACCACCAGCTCGGCGACGCGCCGCAGCCGCTGGCCGAGCCCCACGCCGACGCAGATCAGCACGGAGATCGGCGCGAAGAACGGCCGGGCGTGCCCGAGCAGGTCGACGGCGACGATCCAGGCCAGCGCCGCACCCACCGCGCACTGCACGATCGAGGGCGCCATAAGGCCGAATGTGCCCAGTCGTTCCCTTACGTGATCGCTGAGCCTCGTTCGCACCTTTCCACCTTGGCGGATCTTTGTGACATTGGGGTCACGTTTGCCCCGTGACATCCGGCTGAATCGCGGCCGGCGCGAGCCGCCTGCGGACGAACACGATGACCGCGACCACGACCGGCGTGGCCATCCACACGTACGTGGAGTTCTCGCCGACGCCGAAGGCCAGGACCGCGCTGGCCGCCCACAACACGCCGCACCCCCAGTACACCCAGGCCGAGGTGCCCATGCGCCGCCTGTTCGCGTTGCCGTTGAGCAGCCCCTGCGACAGGGCCAGCGTGAACAGCGCGCCCTGGCAGAACATCAGGATCGCCTCCGTCCCCGCGAACAGCGCCAGCGCGACCCCCTTGGACGCCTGGACGTCGACGTCCGCCGCCGACATCTCGCTCCACAGGTTCATCGTGTACGGCAGGAACGCCGAGAACAGCAGCAGCGGCACGTGCAGCAGCAGGACCGGCTGGGAGACCCGGTGGAGCTGGTCGAAGAGCGTGTGGTGGGCCCGCCAGCTGAACCACAGCATGAGGAAGGCCAGCACGAACGCCACGAAGGAGCCCTGGTGGTGGCCCAGGAAACCGGCGAGGTCACGGAAGTCCTCCTCGGCCGGGCGGGGGATCTCCAGGACGAGCAGCGTGATGGCGATCGCGAACACCGCGTCGCTGAACATCCCGACCCGCTCCGGGGTCATGCCGGGACGGGGAGCCGGTGGGGGGCTGGACACAGCGGGTCTCCGAGAATCGTGGGGGGTGACCAGCATAGAGCTCCGGACGTCCGGGGCTCACCCGTCCAGGAAGGCGTCCACCGCGTCCAGGAAGGCGGCCCGTTCGGTGGCGTGGACGAGGTGCCCGGCCTCGATCGTGACCAGTTCGGCGCCGGGGATCAGGCGGGCCAGCGCGGGGGCGTCGAACGGGCTCTGCCGCCCGCCCGACAGCACCAGCGTGGGCGCCGTGATCCTGCCCAGCTCGGCGGCCAGCGCCGGGTCGGGATCGACGATGTACGGCTCGGTCTGGTGCATCATCCGCCAGTCGAACCCGGTGGAGTCGTCCTCCACGAGAGGCTGCCGCCCCTCGATCGGGTACGGCGGCGTGACGTCCTCCAGCACCAGCCGCTCGACGCGTCCCGGGTGGCGCATGGCCACGTGGTAGGACACCATGCCGCCCAGCGAGTGCCCGACCAGCCGGACGCGGTCGAGGCCCACGTGGTCGAGGAGCGCCACGATGTCCTCGGCCATCGTGCCCACCGCGTACTCGCCGGGCCGGTCGCTGGCCCCGTGGCCGCGCAGGTCGGGGGCGAGGACGTGGTGGCGGGCGGCGAAGTGCTGGGTGATGCCGTTCCAGTCGTTGTGGTTCGCGGTCCTGCCGTGGACGAGGACCAGCGGGGGAGCGGCGGGGTCGCCCTCCTCGCGGTAGACGAGCTTGATGCCGTTGACGTGGGCTTCGCGAATCACATCCGGGAACACTACCTTCGGTGCTTTTGTGAGCTTCGAGGTTCCGCCGAGAGCTTGAGAGGCGAGCGCACCTTGACATCGCGGCGGCCGTTCATGGGCAGACATTGCCCATGAACCTCGCCGGGCCGCTCGGCTAGCGTCGCGACGGTGGGGAAGCCGGTACTGGAGAAGGGGCAACGCATGCCGGACCCGATTGAAGTGCGAAAGGTGCCGATCGAGAGCGTGACCGACGCCTCCGGGCTGTCACGGCTCATCGCGGACGGGGTGATCGAGGCGCGCCGGGTGCTCGCGGTGATCGGCAAGACCGAGGGCAACGGCGGCGTCAACGACTACACGCGCATCCTGGCCGACCGCGCCTTCCGCGAGGTCCTGGCCGAGCACGGCCACCCGTCCCCCGAGAGCGTGCCGCTGGTGTGGTCGGGCGGCACCGACGGCGTCCTCAGCCCGCACGCCACCGTCTTCGCCACCACGGCGGACGCCCCGGCCGGCGACGAGCCGCGCCTGTCGGTGGGCGTGGCGATGAGCGAGGTGATCCTGCCGGAGGACATCGGCCGCCCGGCGATGGTGGAGAAGGTGGCCGCCGGGGTGCGGGAGGCCATGAAGATCGCCGGCATCGACGACCCGCGCGACGTGCACTACGTGCAGACCAAGACGCCGCTGCTCACCCTGGCCACGATCACCGAGGCCAGGAGCCGCGGCCAGGACACCGCCATCGAGGAGACCGGCCCGTCGATGGACCTGTCCAACTCCACCACCGCGCTCGGCATCGCGGTCGCGCTCGGCGAGATCGACATGCCGGCCGCCGACCAGATCCACAAGGACCTGTCGCTGTACTCGTCGGTGGCCTCGTGCTCGTCCGGGGTGGAGCTGGACCGGGCGCAGATCGTGCTGGTGGGGAACGTGCGCGGCATCGGCGGGCGCTACCGCATCGGGCACAGCGTCATGAAGGACGCGCTCGACGCCGACGGCATCTGGGACGCCATCAGGGACGCCGGTCTGCCGCTGCCCGACCGCCCCCACCCCTCCGACCTCGGCGGGCGGCTGGTCAACGTGTTCATGAAGTGCGAGGCCGACCCGTCGGGGCGGGTGCGCGGGCGGCGCAACATCATGCTGGACGACTCCGACGTGCACTGGCACCGGCAGATCAAGGCGGCCGTCGGCGGGGTGGCGGCCTCGGTCACCGGCGACCCCGCGGTGTTCGTCTCGGTGGCCGCCGTGCACCAGGGGCCCTCGGGCGGCGGCCCGGTCGCGGCCATCGCCGACCTCGGCTAGCGCCAGGGCATCACGCCCCGCACCGGCAGGACCGCGCCGGGAACCGGAGCGTGGGCAGCCGCGGGTAGTCTCATTCGCTGTGCCGACCATCCCGCAACCACTCGACCCCGACGACGACGGCAGCGCCGCTCCCGCGGTGGCCGCCGCCCTGGCCGCCTACGAGGCGGGCACGTGCGGCCCCGCCGACGTGCTGGCCGCCCTGAGCGGCGCGCGGCTGCTGGTGCCGGTGGTCGCCCTGCTGACCGAGTCCGAGGTCGGCGAGCACGGGCTGCGCCAGGAGAAGGAGAGCGAGATGGCGCTGCCCAAGCTCGTCGGCGCGGACGGCAGGCACGCGGTGCTCGCCTTCACCGGCACCGACGCGCTGACCAGGTGGCGCGAGGACGCCCGGCCCATCCAGACCGGCACGCTCCAGGTCTGCCGGGCGGCCGTGCACGAGGAGGCCGCGGCGGTCGTGGTCGACGTGGCCGGGCCGGTGCAGTTCGTGATCGAGGGCGAGGTGCTGCGGGCGCTGGCCGCGGTCGAGTCCGGCACCGTCGACCAGCTCAGCGGCGTCACCGTCGCCAGGATGGAGCCGGCCCCGCCCCGCCGCCGCTGGTTCTCCCGCAGAAGCGGCTGACACCGCCCTCCACGCGCCCGTCCCCGCGGACGGCCGGACGCGCCGACGCCCCCGGCCGGTGCAGGTCACCGGCCGGGGGCGTCCGCGGACGTCCTCAGGAGACGGTCAGGTAGAACCCGGTGTCGGCCGCCACGCCGTTGGCGAGCTGGCTGTAGACGGCGACCGCCCGGTAGTGGCCGCCGCAGATCGCCGCCCCACGCTGCACCGCCAGCGAACGCGGGTAGGTGGCCCGGCCCGTCGGCGTCACGTGGATCACCACGGCGCCGTCGTAGTCGATGTCCTCGCCGAGGATCACGCAGTACGTCCCGCGGAACAGGCGCTTGACCTCCTCGACGTTCTTGCTGTCGGCCACCGTGCCGTCCGCCTCGACGACGGCCGAGGCCTGGGCGTACGGGGTGTCCGCGTGCGCCGCCGCCGGAGTCAGGACGGCGGCCGCGGCGAGCGCGGCGACGGCGGCGCGCCGGATGATGTTCATATCGGGTGCTCCTTCGGTTCTCGGATCAGGAGATGGTCAGGTCGAAGCCGCCGTCGGCGAGCCGGCCGGTGCTGGTGTCGTAGACGCCGACCGTGATGGTGTTGGTCTCGTGGCAGGTCGCCGACGGGCTCCGGTAGGCGATGAACGGCAGGCGGCGGGGCGCCCGCGGAGTGATCTGGATCACCGCGGCGGACGTGGTGACGTGCTTGTCGACCATCACGCAGTAGCGGCCGGTCGAGGCCCGCCACGTCTTGAGGATGTTCTTGCCGTTGTTCAGCTCGCCGTCCGCGTCGACGATCGCCGCGGCCCGCGCGTACGGGGCCTGCAGGTCGGCGTACGCGGCGGGGCCGGTCATGATGAGGCTTGCGGCGCTCAGCGCGAGGCCGCCGGCCAGGATGCCACGGAACATGGGTCTTCCTCTCGGTCACTCTTCCGGGGGGGCCACGACAGAAAGTAGGTTCCCGACGACCCTCCGGAGCGCGTGCCACCCCGGCCCGGACGATCAAAGTTCCTTGGGGGATCGCCCCCGAACCCATGACCGCCGGAGTGCGTCGTGGCCCACCGTCCGGAGCGCGAAGGCCCGCCGGGGCGCGGCTTCCCTCTTGGCGAGCGCCATACCCGGACCGCCCGGCGCGATCCCGGGACGGCCGCCGGGCCGCCGCATTAAGGTCGGCTCGTGGTCGCACTGATGGCGCTGCTCGGTCTGGTCGCCGGACGCCAGGTCAGGGCCCTGGCCGACTCCTACGACGACCTCGCGCCCCCGCCGCCCTGGCCGCCCGGCGTGGAAGTGCTGACCGCCGCCGTGACGGCCCTGACCGCCTGGCTCGCCGGGCCGCCGTACGCCGGTCTCGCGCTGGCCGGCACGGCGCTGGCGGTCATCGACTGGCGCACCACCCTGCTGCCCGACGCGATCACGCTGCCCGCGTACCCGATCATCGCACTGACCCTGCTCCCCACCGGGGAGCTGCCGCGCGCGCTCCTTGGCGCGGCGGCGCTGGCGGCCGTCTACGGCCTGCTGTGGTTCGCCCGGCCCGACGCGATGGGGCTCGGCGACGTCAAGCTGGCCGGCCTCATCGGCATGGCGGCGGCCGCGACGAGCTGGCAGGCGTGGGTGGCCGCGGCGTTCGCCGGGCAGGCGCTCGGCGCGCTGTACGCGGTGGCGCTGCTGCTCACCCGGCGGGGTGACCGGCACACCCAGTTCCCTTTCGGGCCGTTCATGCTGCTCGGGGCTTTTGTGGTGCTCTGTCTCGGCTGGTGAACGACGGACATCCCACCCGGCCGCACGTGGAAGACTTGGAGTCATGTTGCGCTGGTTGACGGCCGGAGAGTCCCACGGCCCCGAACTCGTTGCCATCCTCGAAGGACTGCCCGCCGGGGTCGAGGTGACCACGGCCGCGATCGACGAGGCCCTGCGCCGCCGCCGGCTCGGCTACGGCCGCGGCGCCCGGATGAAGTTCGAGCAGGACCAGGTCACGATCGTCGGCGGCGTACGCCACGGCCGCACCATGGGCAGCCCGGTCGCCGTCCGCGTCGGCAACACCGAGTGGCCCAAGTGGGAGAAGGTCATGTCGGCCGACCCGGTCGACCCGGCCGAGCTGGAGGGCCTGGGCCGCAACGCGCCGCGGTCCCGCCCCCGCCCCGGCCACGCCGACCTGGCCGGCATGCAGAAGTACGGCTTCGACGACGCCCGCCAGGTGCTCGACCGGGCCAGCGCCCGCGAGACCGCCGCCCGCGTCGCGCTCGGCGAGGTCGCCAGGCGCTTCCTGAAGCAGGCGCTCGGCGTCGACATCCTCAGCCACGTCACCTCCATCGGCGGCGCGCAGACGCCCACCGAGATCCTGCCCGGCCCCGGCGACCTGTCCAGGATCGACGAAGACCCGGTCCGCTGCTCCGACGCCGAGGGCAGCGCCGCCATGGTCGCCGTGATCGACCAGGCCCACAAGGACGGCGACACACTCGGCGGCGTCGTCGAGGTGCTCGCCTACGGCCTGCCGCCCGGCCTGGGCAGCTACACCCACTGGGACCGCCGGCTCGACTCCCGGCTCGCCGCGGCCCTCATGGGCATCCAGGCGATCAAGGGCGTCGCGGTCGGCGACGGCTTCGAGACCGCCCGGCGGCCCGGCTCGCGCGCCCACGACGAGATCGAGTACACCGCCGCGAGCGGCGTCAAGCGCGTCACCAACCGCGCGGGCGGCGTCGAGGGCGGCATGACCAACGGCGAGGTCCTGCGGGTCAGCGCCGCCATGAAGCCCATCTCCACCGTGCCGAGGGCCCTGGCCACCATCGACGTCAAGACCGGCGAGGCCGCCAAGGCCCACCACGAGCGCTCCGACGTGTGCGCCGTCCCGGCCGCGGGCATCGTGGCCGAGGCCATGGTCGCGCTGGTGCTGGCCGACGCGGCCCTGGAGAAGTTCGGCGGCGACTCGGTGGAGGAGGTCGCCCGCAACCTGTCCGGCTACCTCTCCTCGATGGTGATCAAGTGACGGCCTCGCGGCGCGAACGAGAAGAGGTGAGCGACCAATGACCAGAGCCGTGCTCATCGGCCCGCCCGGATCCGGCAAGACCACGCTCGGACGGCTGCTCGCCGAGCGGCTCGGCGTCGCCTTCCGCGACACCGACGCCGATGTCGAGGCCGTGGCCGGCAAGCCGGTCGCCGACATCTTCGTCGAGGACGGCGAGGCCCGCTTCCGCGAGCTGGAGCACGAGGCCGTGCGCCGCGCCCTGGCCGAGCACGACGGCGTCCTGTCGCTCGGCGGCGGCGCCGTGCTCAACGAGGAGACCCAGGCCCTGCTCGCCGGTCACCACGTGGTCTACCTCCAGGTGGGCCTGGCCGACGCGGTCCAGCGGGTCGGCCTCGCCTCGGCCAGGCCGCTGCTCGTGCTCAACCCGCGCAGCCAGCTCAAGAAGCTGATGGAGGAGCGGCGGCCGGTCTACGAGCGGCTGGCCGTCGTCACGCTCGCCACCGACAAGCGCGAGCCCGGCGAGCTCGCCGACGAGATCCTGGAGGGCCTGCCGGCATGACCGCGACGCGGATCTCCGTCTCCGGCGACAGCCCCTACGACGTCGTGGTGGGCAGCGGCGTGCAGGCCGAGCTGCCGGGCCTGTTCAGGCCGGGTGTGCGCACGGTCGCCGTCGTCCGCCCGCAGGGCCTGCCCGAGCTGTCCCGCCCGGTTCTCGCGGCGCTGGCCGAGGCCGGCTACGAGGTGGCCGACCTGCCCGTCCCCGACGGCGAGGCGTGCAAGACGCCCGAGGTGGCCGCCGGCCTGTGGTCCGCGCTCGGCCGCCACGGCCTGACCCGCTCCGACGCCGTCGTCGGCGTGGGCGGGGGCGCGACGACCGACCTGGCCGGGTTCGTGGCCGGCACCTGGCTGCGCGGCGTGCAGGTCGTGCTCGTGCCGACGACGCTGCTGGCCATGGTCGACGCCGCCGTCGGCGGCAAGAACGGCATCGACACCCCCGAGGGCAAGAACCTGGTGGGCACGTTCCTGCCGCCCGCCGGGGTGCTCTGCGACCTGGCCGTGCTGCCCGGCATGCCGAGGGCCGACTACGTGGCGGGGCTCGCCGAGATCGTCAAGGGCGGCTTCATCGCCGATCCGGAGATCCTCGCGCTCGTCGAGGCCGACCCCGAGGGCGCCACCAGGCCCGACGGCCCCCACACCCGCGAGCTGATCGAGCGCAAGATCCGCGTCAAGGCCGACGTCGTGGGCGCCGACCTGCGCGAGCAGGGCCTGCGCGAGATCCTCAACTACGGCCACACGCTCGCCCACGCCATCGAGCGCGACGAGCACTACACGATCCGCCACGGCGAGGCCGTCGCCGTCGGCATGGTCTACGCCGCCGAGCTGTCCCGGCTGTCCGGCCGCGCCGACCTGGTGGGCCGCACCCGCGCGATCCTCACCTCCGTGGGCCTGCCGGTCTCCTACCGCGCCGACGCCTGGCCGCGGCTGCGCGACCACATGCGGCTGGACAAGAAGAACCGCGGCGCCAAGCAGCGCTTCGTCGTCCTCGACGACCTGGCCAGGCCCGCCCGGCTCGAAGACCCCGCCGAAGAGCTGCTCGAAGCCGCCTACAAGGAGATCGCGCGATGATCCTCGTGCTCAACGGCCCCAACCTGAGCAGGCTCGGCACCCGCGAGCCCGACGTCTACGGGGCCGAGACGCTTGAGGACCTCGCCGAGCTGTGCCGCGACACCGGCCGCAAGCTCGGCGAGCACGTCGAGGTGCGCCAGACCGACGACGAGGCCGAGCTGATCGGCTGGCTGCACGAGGCCGCCGACGGCCGCATCCCCGTCGTGCTCAACCCGGCCGCCTTCACCCACTACTCCTACGCCGTGCGCGACGCCATCGCCCAGCGCACCGCCCCGCTCGTCGAGGTGCACATCAGCAACCCCGCGGCCAGGGAAGAGTTTCGCCACACCTCGGTCGTCGCCGGGGTGGCGACGGGCACGATCGCCGGATTCGGACTACAGTCCTACGTCCTGGCGCTACACGCTATCGCGGAGATGAACAGCAGCTCATGAGGCAATACAAGTCCTTCGTCGCCCTCGGGGACAGTTTCACGGAAGGACTGAACGATCCAGGCCCCGACGGGCACTACCGCGGCTGGGCCGACCGGGTCGCCGAACGGCTCGCCGCGGACGACCCGGCGTTCCGCTATGCGAACCTGGCCGTCCGCGGCAAGCTGCTCGACCAGATCATCGCCGAGCAGGTGCCGAGGGCCGTCGAGATGGGCCCCGACCTGGTGAGCTTCTGCGCGGGCGGCAACGACCTGCTGCGGCCGGGCAGCGACCCCGACGTGATGGCCAAGCGCCTGTCCCGCGCGGTGCGCGACCTGCGGGCCGGAGGCGCGGACGTGCTGCTGTTCACCGGGGTCGACCCGCGTGACACGCCGCTGATGCGGCGGCTGCGCGGCCGGTTCGCCATCTTCTACCTGCACATCCGCTCCATCGCCGACCTCTACGGGTGCCGGCTGGTCGACCAGTGGTCGATGCAGGGGCTGCGCGACTGGCGGGCCTGGAGCGCCGACCGCCTGCACATGAACGAGGACGGACATCGGCTGGTGGCCGCCCGCGTGCTCGACGTGCTGGGGGTGCCGTTCGACGACTGGCGCAAGGAGTGGCCGGAGCGCATGGTCGACCCTCGGGCGCGGCGCCGCGAGGACGCCCTGTGGATCCGCGAGCACCTGATGCCGTGGATGTCCCGCCGCCTGCGCGGCACCTCCTCCGGCGACGGCCTCACCCCGAAGCGCCCCGACCTCACCCCGTTCTAGCTTTCCCGCCGCCGGGTCAGGGCCTTTTCCCGTACGGCTTCGCCTGGTCGGCCCACCCGCCGTACTCCGGCCCGGGGCCGTCCAGGAAACGCCCGCTGACCCTTCACCGGCGGGCCGCCGCGACGCGAGCCCGCCTCGCCCCTCTCCGTGGTGTGCCGTGACCTGCCTGAAAGGTCAGGACTCGGTGGACAGGCGCTTGAGGGCGGCGCGGGGGACGGCCGGGTCGGTGGTGCGCCAGAAGGGCGGCAGCGAGCCCAGGAGGAAACCGCTGTAACGGGCCGTGGCCAGGCGCGGGTCGAGGACCGCGATGACGCCCTTGTCGTTCTGGGCGCGCAGCAGCCGGCCGGTGCCCTGGGCCAGCAGCAGGGCCGCGTGGTTGGCGGCCACCGCCATGAATCCGTTGCCGCCGCGCGCCGCCACGTGGCGCTGGCGGGCCGAGGTGAGCGGGTCGTCGGGACGCGGGAACGGGACCCGGTCGATGATGACCAGCCGCAGCGACGGCCCCGGGACGTCGACCCCCTGCCACAGCGACAACGTGCCGAACAGGCAGGTCGGCTCGTCCTCGGCGAACTGCTTGACCAGCAGCATGGTGGAGTCGTCGCCCTGGCACAGCAGCGGCACGTCGAGCCGCTCGCGCAGCGCCTCGGTGGCGGCCTTGGCGGCCCGCATCGAGGAGAACAGCCCCAGCGTGCGCCCGCCGGCCGCCTCGATCAGCTCGGTGATCTCGTCGAGATACTGCTCCGGAAGCCCGTCGCGGCCCGGCTGGGGGAGGTGTTTGGCGACGTAGAGGATGCCGGCGCGCGGGTGGTCGAACGGCGAGCCGACGTCGATGCCCTGCCAGCGCTTGCTGTCGCCCAGCCCCCACTGCGCGGCCAGCCCCTCGAACGTGCCGCCGAGGGCGAGCGTGGCGGAGGTGAGCACCACCGTGCGCTCGCCGAACAGCCGGTCGCGCAGCATGCCGCTCACGCTCAGCGGCGCGACCCGCAGCATGGGCGGACGGCGGTCGGTGGCGCCGTCGAGCCAGACCACCTCGGCGCGGTCGGCCTCGGAGGCGTGGCCGTAGGCGTCGAGCATGCGGACGGCGGTGTCGTGCACCTCGTCGAGCGCGGTGAAGGCGGCCTTGCGCTGGCCCGCCTTGTCGGGGTCGTCCTTGTCGGCGTTGCGCGGGCCCATGGCGGTGACGCAGCGCCAGGCGGTGTCGCGGATGAGCTGCAGCGTGAGCCCGAGCACCTGCGGCAGCTCGTCGATGCGGCCGGGCGGCGCGGCGGCCAGCAGCGCCTTGAGGTCTTCGCCCGCCTCCATGAGCTGGTCGGCGAGCGGCTGCTCGATCAGCCGGCCGACGCGGCGCACGGCCAGCATCACCGACGCCTCCGACAGCTCGGCGGTGACCACCGAGGTCACCCGGTCAACCAGCTCGTGGGCCTCGTCGACGACGACGACCTCGTGCTCGGGCAGCACCGGCAGGTCGCCCATGGCGTCGATGGCCAGCAGCGCGTGGTTGGTCACCACGACGTCGACCTCGCCCGCGCGCGCCCTGGCCAGCTCGGCGAAGCACTCGGGGCCGCTCGGGCAGCGGGTGGCGCCCAGGCACTCCTGCGCGCTCACCGAGAACTGCCGCCAGGCCTGCTCGCTCACCCCGGGCACCAGCTCGTCGCGGTCGCCCGTCTCGGTCTCGTCGGCCCACTCCTGGATGCGCTGGACCATGCGGCCGGTGGCGCTCACCTCGCGCGGGTCGAAGAGCTGGTCCTGCTCGTCCTCCTCGGGCCAGCCCGCCGTCGCCTTGTAGCGGCACAGGTAGTTGCGCCGGCCCTTGAGGATGGCGAACGTCGGCTCGTGCGGCAGCTCCTTGCCCAGCGCCTCGGCCAGCCGGGGCAGGTCGCGGTCGACGAGCTGGCGCTGCAGCGCGATGGTGGCCGTGGAGATCACGACGGGCGTGTCGCTGTCCATGGCGTGCCGGATCGAGGGCACCAGGTACGCCAGCGACTTGCCGGTGCCCGTGCCCGCCTGGACGGCCAGGTGCTCCTCGTCGTCGATGGCCTTCTGGACGGCCTTGACCATGGTGATCTGGCCTTGCCGTTCGCTCCCTCCGAGAGCGCCGACCGCGATGCTGAGCAGTTCGTCCGTTGACGGGAGATGGGAGTCCGGCACGGTCGTCAACGGTACCCGCAATCCCGGGCCGACGCGCCGGACGCGGTGTGTTCGGCCATGCGCATCCCGGCGTTCACGGGCCCCTTTCGCGGGTCGCGTGGCACACTGTCGATCGGAACTCCAACTGGTCAGGACGATCTTGCTCGTGTGGTCAGTGGGGTTTACGGTCTCAGTGGTGAGACCGTTTAGGTAGGGTTTTCCGGGGTTGAGTGGACGAATAAAGGCTGGTTAAAGCAGTATGTCTGCCATGTCGGAAGTTGTCCCGTTGCCGTCGTTCGGCGAAGTCTTCTTCGATGCACGAGGTCAGGAGCGGTGCCTCCGGGTCACGTGGCATGAGGGCACGTTGGTCCTCAGCCTGTGGCGAGGGGAGATGTGCACAGCGAGCTTCCGCATGCCGATGGAGGACGTCGGCAGGCTGCTCGACACGCTCGACGACGGCTTCGCCGAGGCCACGGGCGAGCAGCCCGCGGTGCCCGCGGCCGATCCGGGCACCGAGGTCATGCCGGGCACCGGCACGTACCACCGGCCGTCCCACCACGCCCAGCAGCAGCCTCCGTCCGCGCTCGACGAGCGGCCCACCGCGTCGTTGTCGCCCAACGACGTGCTGGTGGCGCGCGGCCCGGCGCCGCAGGACAAGCTGGTGGCCTCCTACAGCGAGACCACCGGGCCCAGGGAGACGCCGTCGTACGGCGAGCGCAACCCCTTCACCGGCCCCCAGTACGTCGAGCAGCCCGCCGCCCAGTACCCCGGCGACCCGCACAGCGGCGCCCACTACACCGGCGACCCGTTCAGCGGCCCGCAGTACACGGGCGATCCGCTGAGCGGCCCCCAGTACACGGGTGACGCCTACAGCGGCCCGCAGTACACGGGTGACCCGCTGAGCGGCCCCCAGTACGCCGGCGACCCCTTCACCGGTCCCCAGTACGTCGACAGCAGCGAGCCGGTCTACCAGCTCCCCGGTGACCAGCGCCGCCCGCAGCCGCTGAGCACCGACCCGCTCGGCTTCCCGTCCCAGGCCGCCGACCCCTTCCCGCCGGCCCAGCAGTACCACTCGGACTCGTACGGCTCCTACCAGCAGCCGGCTTCCCCATCTCCGTCCCAGCCTCAGGCCCAGGCCCAGAGCACGGCCGGGCTCGGCACGCCCATGCACGGCATCCCCGGCGCGGGCCGCAGGCACAACCCCGCGCCCGCCCAGGACTCCTACCGCGCGGCCGACACCTACCAGGGCTACCAGCAGTCCCCGCCGCCCAACCCGGTGGACCCGTTGCTGGCGCTCGGCCGCCAGGAGTACCCGCCGCAGTCGTCCGACCCGAACATGGGCCGCCCCTACGTCGGCGACCCCCTGTTCTCGACCGGCGAACGCCTGCGCCCCGACCAGCAGCAGGACTACGACGACGGGCGCGACCGCCGGGAGTGGTGACACCCTCCTCCCGCCCGCCCGGTACGCTCTCGGCATCCACCCGGGTGAGCTGGAGGAGCGTCCTTGAATCCGACCATGGGCCTGCAACTGCTGCTGATGGCCGGTGGCGCGGTCGCGGTGGCGGCCGTGGCGCGGCGGCGGGGCTGGCCGGCCCCGTTGTTGCTGGTCGCGGCCGGGTTGCTGGTCTCGCCGCTGGTGCCGTCGGTGCCGTTGCAGCCCGAGCTGGTGCTGTTCGTGTTCCTGCCGCCGCTGCTCTACTCGGCCGCGCTCGACAGCTCCTACCTGCGCCTGCGTGACGTCAAGCGGGCCGTGGCGCTGCTGTCGATCGGCCTGGTGCTGTTCACCACGGCCGTGGTGGGGCTGGTCGTCCACCTGCTGCTGCCCCAGCTCCCGCTCGCCGCCGCGTTCGCGCTCGGCGCGATCATCGCGCCGCCCGACGCCGTGGCGGCCGTCGCCGTGGGCCGGCGGCTCGGGCTGCCGCGCAGGTCGCTGACGATCCTCATCGGCGAGAGCCTGTTCAACGACGCCACGGCGCTGACGGCCTACCGGGTGGCCATCGGGGCGGCCGTGGGCGGCAGCATCGACCTGCTCCAGGGCGTGGCGCAGTTCCTGTTCGCGGCGCTGGGCGGGGTGGCGATCGGGCTGGCGCTGGCGTTCGTGTTCGCGTGGGTGTTCCAGCACACCCGCGACTCGCTGGTCGAGAACACGCTGATGTTGCTGATCCCGTTCGCGGCCTACCTCGCGGCCGAGTCCGTGCACGTCTCCGGGCTGGGTCCCGAGCCGGTGCACGCCTCGGGCGTGATCTCCGTCGTGGTCGTCGGCCTCTACCTGGGCAACCGCATGCACCAGCGGGGGTTCGGCACCCGGCTGGTGTCCGACGCCGTGTGGAAGGTCACCGACTTCTTCCTGGAGTCGATCGTCTTCGCCCTCATCGGGCTGCAGCTCGTGACCGTGGTCAAGGGCATCACCGGCTACGGCCCCTGGCAGGTGGCCGGATACGCGCTGGCGGTGCTCGGGGTGACGATCGTGTCCAGGTTCGTGTGGGTGTTCGCCTTCACCCCGCTGGTCAAGCTCGTACGGCGGGGCGCGTCGCCGCCCAGCCCGCAGCAGACGGTGATCCTCGGCTGGGCCGGCATGCGCGGCGTGGTGTCGCTGGCGGCGGCCTTCTCCATCCCGCCGGAGATCCCGGCCCGCGACCGGGCCATGCTGCTCTTCCTGACGTTCACCACGGTGATCGGCACCTTGCTGATCCAGGGCATGACGTTCCCCGCGCTGATCAGGAAGCTGCGCGTGTCGAGCGAGCAGGAGCGCTACGAGGACACGCTGGCCGAGGCGGCCGCCCAGCAGGCCGCGCTGGAGGCGGGCCTGGCCGAGCTCGAACGGCTGGTCCAGCAGGAGGGCGAGCCCGACGAGATCAAGAAACAGGTCATCGACCAGCTCAAGGAGAAGTCGTGGCGTCGTTCGCTGACCGCGTGGGAACGCCTGGGCGGCGGCACCGCCCAGGGCGGCGCCGAGACCCCCAGCAGCCTCTACCGGCGGCTGCGCCGTGACATGCTCACGGCCGAGCGCGAGGTGTTCGTGCGGCTGCGCGACGAACGCCGCCTCGACGACGAGGTGCTGCGCGAGGTGATGGCCCAGCTCGACTTCGAGGAGGCCATCCTCGAACGCTGACCCCGACAGACGCCTCCCTCAGAGCCGCCGCCCTGCGCGTGCAGGGCAGGGCAGGGCAGGTTAGGGTCTTGCGAGGTCAGCCCATCTGGTTGTCCACGAAGCACCAGCGCCAGCTCTCGCCCGGTTCGTACGACTGCATCACCGGGTGCGTGGTCTCGTGGAAGTGCTTGGTCGCGTGCTTGTTGGGCGAGGAGTCGCAGCAGCCGATGTGGCCGCACTCGAGACAGCGCCGCAGGTGCACCCACCGGCTGCCGATGGCCAGGCACTCCTCGCAGCCCTCAGGGGTATTCGCCGCCGGGTCGTCGGCCTGGGAAAGATGCTCGCACATTGCCATGAACCAGATCCTAGAACGCGGGCGTCGTCCTCTGCCGTCCGGACCTCTTGTGCGTGTCCTGACCAGCGACGACATCCGGAGGACCGCTGCCAGGCGCGCGGTTCGCAAGGTGGTCGATCAGACTTCTTCTCAGGGGCCCGCACCCAAGGGGAGCGAGAAGTCATGACCGATGTGTTCGCGAAGTGTCGTCTGCCCGAGTATCGGCCGGTCAAGGATCTGGGCGTCTATCCCTACTACCACCCCGTCGAGGAGCGGCCGGGCGACGGGGAGGTGGTGGTCGGCGGGCGGGTGCTGGTGCAGGCCGGGTCCAACGACTACCTCGGGCTGTCGGGGGATCCCCGCGTCAAGGAGGCGGCCGTCGCGGCGGTCCGGCGATTCGGGACGGGCAGCGGCGGGTCGCGGCTGGCGAACGGCTCCCTCGCGCTGCACGAGGAGCTGGAGGCGCGGCTCGCCGCGTTCCTCGGGCGTCCGGCGGTCATGGTGACCAGCGCGGGCTACCTGGCCAACCTCGCACTGGGCGCGCTGCTGGGGCCGGGCGACGTGGTGATCGGCGACCGGCTGGTGCACGCCTGCCTCATCGACGCCGTACGCCTGGGCGGGGCCCGCTTACGCCGCTACCGGCACAACGACCTGGACCACCTGGAACGCCTGCTGGACGCATGCGACCCGGACGCCGGCCGGATGATCGTGACAGAAGGCATGTTCTCCACCTCCGGGGACGTGTGCGACCTGCCGGGCATCGCCAAGCTCGCCCGCGCGTACGGCGCCCGCGTCGTGATGGACAGCGCGCACGACGTCGGCCTGCTCGGGGAGGGCGGACGCGGCGCCGCCGAGGCGCACGGCCTGGAGGAAGCCGTGGACGTGCAGACCATCACCTTCTCCAAGTCGCTCGGCACGGTCGGCGGCGCCGTCGCGGGGCCTGAGGAGATCATCCTCTACCTGCGTCATCACGCGCGGTCCATGGTGTTCACCGCCGCGCTGCCCCCGGCCTGCGCCGCCGCGGCGCTGGCCGCCCTGGACATCGTCGCGGCCGAGCCCGAACGGCGACGGCGGCTGCGCGCGGCGGCCGGGCGGTTGAGCGGCGAGCTGGCGGGGCTGGGGTACGCGGTCGTGCCGTCGGAGCGTCCGGTCATCGCCGTGGCGGTGGGGGAGGACCTGCTGTGCTTCCGGTTGTGGCGGGAGTTGTTCGACGAAGGGGTGTTCACCACGGCCATGGTGTCGCCGGGGGTGCCGCCGGGGCGGGCGCTCATCCGGGTCAGCATCACCGCCACCCACACCGACGCGCAGCTCGACCGCATCACGGCCGCCTTCGCGTCCGCCGGCCACCGATCGGGCCTCCTGTCCTGACCGTCCGGACGGGAGGTACGGCCGTGATCCCAGCGCAGTACGGCTGGTGCGTCGGGGGGTGGGGGTGGAGATCAGGGGATTCCCAGGGTTTCGGGGCCGCCGCGTGCCCAGGAGCGCTGGGTAAGGTCGAGGTATGCGACTCATCAAGAGCCGGTTCGTTCCCCTGGCGCTCTTCGCCGTATGCGTCCTGGCCGCCGGGTGCGGCGAGGTCAACGACACGATCGACAAGGCCCAGGCGTGCCTGGAGGCGCCGAAGATCGTCACCGACCTGGCCGCCAAGGTCAAGGACCTCACCGACGACCCCAAGGCCATGGACAAGGCGCTCGACGACGCCGCGGGCAAGCTCAACGACGTGGCCGACAAGGCCGCCAACACCACGCTCAAGCAGGCCAGCGAAGATCTTGCCAAGACTTTGAGCGGGATCGACGTGCAGAACGTCAACGACGCCGTCGACGCGGCCCAGAAGGTGGCCGGCGAAGCGGTCGACTACGCGCGGCAGGTCGCCAAGGCGTGCAGCTGAAATCCCGGCTTCTCTAGGGGAAAAGGGGACGAATTACCATATAAGGCATGGAGCCCGACCCGCGTTTCACCTTGGCCAACGAACGCACCTTTCTCACGTGGCTGAGCACGGCGCTGGCGCTCAGCGCGGGCGGGGTGGCCATGGCGGCGGTCCCCGCGGACGTGTTCGTGCCGTGGGTCCGCACAGTGCTGGCCGTCATGCTCGTGTCGCTGTCCGCGCTGGCCGCGGGCATGGCCTATCCGCGCTGGCGCAACATCCAGCGCGCCCTGCGCAACCAGGCGCCGCTCCCGCCGCCCGCCCTCGCGGCCGTCTTCGGGTACGGTGTCGCCACCGTCGCCGTCGTCGCCCTCGTCCTCATCATCCTGTCGGTGTAGATGTCACAGGAGATCTGGGACGAGGGCCTGCAGAGCGAGCGCACCCGGCTCGCCTGGGTGCGTACCGCCGTGGCGCTGGCCACGGGCGGGCTCGGCGCCGCCGGGCTCGCGGTGCGCCACGGCCTGCCCGCCGTGGCCGTCGCGGGGTTCGCGCTGGCCGCGCTCTGCGGTGCCGTCCTGCTGATCAGGACCGGGGTGCGGTTCCGCCGGGTCCAGGAGGCCCTGCACGGCGGACGGCCCATCGACGCGGGTCTCGACGCGTTGTTCGCCTGGCTCGGCACCCTCAGCGTCGTGCTGGGGGCTGCCACCTTCGTGCTCACGGTTCGGTGACCCCCGGCTTGCGGCAGGCGGGAGGGGAGGCGGACACTCGAAGGGAGGGGGTGACCTCAGTGGAGGAAGAACGCAGGACCCTGCCCTTGGAGTGCCGCGGCTGCTGGCACGTCTGGGAAGAGGACTACCTCGTCAGGCACGTCGACGACGAGCACGGGAACGCCGCCGAGATCTGGCTCAGGGACGGGTTGGTGGTGCCGCCGCCGTCGTCCGGGGTGATCTGCCCGCATTGCGGCTGTCAGCAGACCACCACGTTCCCGGCCGGGTATCTGGCCCGTCATCCGGAGCTTTTCCGGGCGGCCGAACCCGGCGTGCCGGACGCGACGCCGCTGCTCAGCCCGGTTCCGCCGCGACGTCCGTACTGACGCCGGTCCCGGAGGTGGGCGGACAAGTAGCGAAAATCGCCGGTAAACCATGACACTTGGTGAGCGTTTCGTAGCTTGAAGTGTCATAAATTACGCCTTGCGGAGGCGCACGGTCAGGCGCAGACTCAGGTCTAGACCACCTAGACCACCGAATCCCAGCCGGGGGTGATCCTCGTGCGCGACGGGTTCGAGACCCGCGAGACCTGGCCCTTCGAGTGCCTTCGCTGTCTGCGTGTCTGGGAGGAGGAATTCGTCGTCCGGCATTTCGCCGACGACCACGGCAACGAGGTCGAGATCTGGCTCAGTTCCGGCGTTGCCGTACAACCTCCCTCGTCGGGCGCGTGCTGCCCGGGATGCGGCGGCTATCACGTGACGTCGTTCCCCAGCGGTTACCTGGCCAGGCACCCCGAGCTGCGGCCTGAGCCGGAAGTGCTGCCCGCGCTGCTGCCCGAGCTCACGCCCGGGTTCGGCACCGCGTCCGGCCCGCCGCTGGAGGAGCGGAAGGCGCCCCTGCCCGGGGCGCCCCTGGCCGGCCGGTTGCTCGTCGCGATCGGGGTGCCCGTCGCCCTGTTCATCGGGTACGAGCTTTACCGGAGCCTCGTGGCCGTCACGCCCGTCCACCATTAGCCCGCCGCCCGCGCGGCGGGCCGATGGTGTCCCGGATCACTGACTCAGGCTCTCCAGCCAGGCCCGATGCAGCCCGGCGAAGCGGCCCGAGGCGGCGATGAGCCGGTCGGGCGGCCCGTCCTCGACGACCTGGCCGGCCTCCATCACCAGCACCCGGTCGGCGATCTCCACCGTCGAGAGCCGATGGGCGATGATCAGCGCGGTGCGGTCGGCGAGGATCGTGCGCAGCGCCCGCTGCACCAGCCGCTCGCTCGGCACGTCGAGGCTGGAGGTGGCCTCGTCGAGGATGAGCACCGCGGGGTCGGCGAGGAACGCCCTGGCGAACGCGATGAGCTGCCGCTGGCCCGCCGACATGCGTCCGCCGCGCTTGCCGACCTCGGTGTCGTAACCGTCGGGCAGGCCGGCGACGAACTCGTGCGCGCCGATCGCCTTGGCCGCCTCGCGGACCTGGCGGTCGGTGGCGTCCGGCCGGCCGAACCTGATGTTGTCCGCGACCGTGCCGCTGAACAGGAAGTTCTCCTGCGTCACCATGACCACGGCCTGGCGGAGCGTCGTCTCGTCCAGGTCGCGCAGATCGACCCCGTCGAGCAGGACGCGCCCCGCGGTCGGGTCGTAGAAGCGGGAGATCATCTTGGCCAGCGTGGTCTTGCCCGCGCCGGTCGCGCCGACCAGCGCCACGCTCTGCCCGCCGGGGATCGTCAGGTCGAGGCCGGGCAGGATCGGCATCTCCTCGACGTAGGCGAACCGGACGTCCTCGAAGCGGACCATGCCGCGGGCCGGCTGGGGCAGCGGCTCGGGCCGCCGCGGCTCCGGCACGCCCGGCTCCTCCTCCAGCACCCCGGACAGCTTCTCCAGGGCCGCGCCCGCCGACTGCAGGGTGTTGTAGAACTGGCTGAGCTCCTGCATCGGCTCGTAGAACTGCCGCAGGTACAGCAGGAACGCGGCCAGCACGCCGACGGTGACCTCGTCGTTGATGGCCAGGTAGCCGCCGTAGAGCAGCACCCCGCCCACGGTCAGGTTGCCGATCAGCTTGATGCCGAACATGAACTCCGCGCCCAGCAGCATGCTGCGCGCGTTGGCGTCCCGGTAGTCGTCGTTGAGCTGGGCGAAGATCTCCTGGTTGCGCGGCTCCCGGCGGAACGCCTGCACCGCGCGGATGCCGGTCATCGACTCCACGAAGTGCACGATCACCAGGGCCACCGTCTCCCGCGTCCGCCGGTAGACGATCACCGACTGGCGCCGGAACCACCGCGTGAACAGCAGCAGCAGCGGCAGCGGGACCAGCGCCACCAGGCCGAGGTGCACGTCGAGGATCAGCAGCAGGCCGGCCGTGCCGAACATCGTCAGCACCGCCTTGACCAGCCCGTCGAAGCCCGACTGGAGCAGCTCGGAGATGGCCTCGATGTCGGAGGTCAGCCGGGAGATGACCCGGCCCGAGGTGTACTTCTCGTGGAAGCTGAGCGACAGCCGCTGGAAGTGGTCGAACACCCGCCTGCGCAGCTCCAGCAGCACGCTCTGGCCGATCTTCCCCGACAGGCGCAGGAACGCCTTGCGGGTGAGCGCCTGCGTGACGGCCGCGGCCAGGATCACCCCGACCACGATCAGCAGGATTCCCGGCCCGGACCCCCTGGTCATCGGCGGGATGCCGTCGTCGATCCCCACCTTGACCAGGTACGGGATCGCGAGCGCAGCGGCGTTCGAGACGACGATGATCGCTGTGAGCAGCGCGATGGGCTTGCGGTACGGGCGCAGCAGGTCGCCGAGCAGCCTGCGGGAGCGCTCCCGCAGAAGCACCGAGACCTTCTCCGGCAGTTCGTCCTGCTCCTCGGAGGCGACGCCGCGCCAGGAGGAGACGGGGGCGGTGGTCATCGCAGCGCTCCTTCCGAGGGGTCGAAGTCGGCGTCCTGGGCCAGCAGCTCGCGGTACTCGGGCACGTCGGCCAGCAGTTCGTGGTGACGTCCGACGTGGGTGATGGTGCCGTCGCGCAGCAGCGCCACCTTGTCGGCCAGCAGCACGGTCGAGGCGCGGTGGGCGACCACGATGCCGGTCGCCTCGCGCAGGACGTGCCGCAGCGCCTCCTCCACCAGCGCCTCGGTCTCCACGTCGAGCGCGGACAGGGTGTCGTCGAGGACGAGGACGCGCGGCCTGCTCAGCACCGCCCGCGCCAGGGCGAGCCGCTGCCGCTGCCCGCCGGACAGCGACAGGCCCTGCTCGCCGATGCGGGTGTCGAGGCCCCAGGGCAGGTCGTACACGAAACCGGCCTGCGCGGTGCGGATGGCGTCGGCCAGCTCCTCCTCGGTGGCGTCGAGCCGGCCGAGCATGAGGTTCTCGCGCACGCTCATCGAGAACAGCGTCGGCTCCTCGAACGCGGTGGCCACCAGCGAGCGCAGCGTGGTCAGGTCGAGGGCGCGCACGTCCTCGCCGTCGATCGTGACGCGGCCCACGGTGGGGTCGATCAGCCGGGGCACCAGCGCGGTCAGCGTGGTCTTGCCGGCGCCGGTCGCGCCGACGACGGCCACCGTCTCGCCGGGGTGCACGTCCAGCCAGACGTCCCGCAGCACCGGCCCGTCCGCGCCGGGGAAGGTGAACCCGACGCCCTCGAACCGCAGGTGGCCGCGGGGCAGCTCGATCGTGCGGGTGCCGCTCTCGATGGCCGGGACGGTGTCCATGACCTCCATGACACGGTCGGCGGAGGTCATCGCCTCCTGGGCCATGGCCAGGATGTAGCCGAGGCTGGCGATGGGCCAGACGAGCTGGAGCATCAGGGTGGTGAAGGCGACCAGCGTGCCCAGCGTCATCGAGCCGGAGCCCACCGCGAGGGCGCCGAGCAGCAGCACCAGGGCGAGGGTGACGTTGGGGATCACTTCGAGGAAGGCGAAGAACTTCGCCGACAGGTTGGCCTTGTCGACCGAGCTGCCGTACACCTTGCGGGCCGCCTCGTCGTACCGGTCGTAGACGTGGTGGCGGCGGCCGAAGGCCTTGATCGTACGGATGCCGATGGCCGACTCCTCGACGAGCGTGGCGAGGTCGCCCTGCTCGTCCTGGACCTGCCGGGAGATCTTGATGTACCGCTTCTCGAACCGCAGGGACGTCCACACGATCGGCACGGCCGAGGCCAGCACCAGCAGCCCGAGCGGCCAGTACTTGTTCAGCAGCAGCACGGTCACGGTGATGAGCTGGAGGACGTTCATCACCAGGAAGAGCATGCCGAAGCCGAGGAAGCGGCGGATCGTGGACAGGTCCGTCGTGGCCCGCGACAACAACTGGCCCGACTGCCAGTCGCCGTGGAAACCCATCGGCAGGCGCTGAAGGTGCTCGTAGAGGTCGTCGCGGATCGCGGTCTCCAGCCCGAGGACGGGCTTGACCTGGGTCCAGCGTCGCAGGAAGATCAGCCCGGCCTCCACGACGCCCACGCCCAGGGCGATGAGCCCGAGCGGGAGCAGCCCGTCGGAGTCGCCCCGCGTCACGGGGCCGTCGATGACCTTCTCACTGATCAGGGGCAGCGCGATGCTCGCGGCGATGCTGAGTATCGCGGCCAGCCAGATGAGCACCAGTCTGGCGGCGTACGGGCGGAGGTAGGACTTCATCCGCCACAGGGAGTTGGAGGAGAGCAGGGGACGGCGAGGTGTGTCAGTATCGGGAGGCATCCCATCCAGGTTAATACGTGGGATCAACCCATTTTTTGCGGTAAATGTGGGGGTTTCTGCAGGTAACGTGCGGAAACGAGACCCCCATGACCTGCCCGCCGGCCCCGCCTCCGTCACCGTCGCGGCGGCCGGGCAACACGTCCACCTGCGGCTCGGGTGCGGCGTAGGCCAACGGGGCTGTCCTTTCCGCTCACCATTTCTCACCGGACAGGAAGTCGTGATGATCGACCAGAGTGAACTGCCGTACCTGCGCCGCTGTGTCGAGCTGGCCGCCGAGGCGCTTGAGTCGGGCGACGAGCCCTTCGGGTCGGTGCTGGTCGCCGGGGACGGCGCCGTGCTGGCCGAGGACCACAACCGGGTGGCCGGGGGAGACCGCACCCGGCACCCGGAGTTCGAGCTGGCACGTTGGGCGGCGGCCAACCTGACCCCGCCGGAGCGGGCGGCGGCCACCGTCTACACCTCCGGCGAGCATTGCCCGATGTGCGCGGCGGCCCACGCCTGGGTGGGGCTGGGACGCATCGTCTACGTGGCGTCGTCGGCCCAGCTCGCCGACTGGCTGGGCGAGCTGGGCGTGCCGGCGCCGCCGGTGAGCACGCTGCCGGTCAGCGCCGTCGCGCCGGGCGTGACGGTGGACGGGCCCGTCCCCGAGCTGGCCGACGAGGTGCACGCGCTGCACCGGCGCTTCTACGGCGGACGCTGAGGACAGGCCGTTCGGCCCGCCACCGGTCAGGGGGTGGTCGAGCCGAGGGCGATGGTGTCGGCGACCTCGGCGTGCCGCTCGGACTCCTCGGCGGCGAAGCGGGCCGCGTCCAGCTGGTCGGCGATGTCCTCGTCCTGCTTCATGAGGGCGTCGAGCGACTGGCCGGCCATCTCCAGCACGCCCATGTCGGCGTACGCCTGCTGCAGCCGGGGGCTCCACAGCCCGATGTCCTTGACGCACGGCACGATCCTGCTGAACAGCAGCGAGCGGAACAGCCGCAGGTACTCCGACTGGTCGGTGGCCCGCATGACCTCGTCGGTCTCGGCCCTGGACAGGCCCAGGTGCTCCCAGGACTCCGCGCCGCGCAGCCGGTCGCGCATCAGGTAGCAGCCCTCGATGACGAAGTCCTCGCGCTCGCGCAGCTCGGACTCCGACAGGTTCTGGTAGTAGTCGCGCAGCGCCATGCGGCCGAAGGCGACGTGCCGGGCCTCGTCCTGCATCACGTACGCGAGGATCTGCTTGGGCAGCGGCTTGGTGGTGATGTCGCGCATCACGCCGAACGCGGCCAGGGCCAGGCCCTCGATGAGCACCTGCATGCCGAGGTAGGGCATGTCCCAGCGGGAGTCGCTGAGCGTGCTCTCCAGCAGCGCCTTGAGATGCTCGTTGATCGGGTAGGCCAGGCCCACCTTCTCCTGGAGGAAACGGGCGTAGGTCTCGGCGTGGCGGGCCTCGTCCATGGTCTGGGTGGCGGCGTAGAACTTGGAGTCGAGGTCGGGGACCGACTCCACGATCCGGGCCGAGCAGATCATCGCGCCCTGCTCGCCGTGCAGGAACTGGGAGAACTGCCAGGCCGCGCCGTGCAGCCGGACGTCCTGGCGCTGCTGGGGGCCGAGCCGGTGCCACAGCGGGGTGTCGTAGATGGCGATCGTGGTGTCGGGGATGCCGAGCACGTTGTACGGGTCCACCTCCAGGTCCCAGTCGATGCGCTTGGTCGAGTCCCACTGCTTGTCCTTGCCCTTCTGGTACAAGGCCAGCATGCGATCGCGGCCCTCGTCGTACTCCCAGGTGAACCGGCTGGCGCCGGCCATCCCGACGTCCCAGGTGGAGAGCTCGGCGGGGAGGGTGTAGAGATCGTGCGTCGACATAGGGACCTCCGCGAGGGGGATTACGTACGGTGTACGTCCACGGCTCGACCCTTGCACGTACGGTGTACGTGCGTCAATAGAATGAGCTATGACCACCGAGCCCTTGTCCAGGCCGCGCATCGTGGCCGCGGCCATCGACCTCATCGAGCGTGAGGGCGCGGACGCGGTCTCCATGCGCCGCATCGCGGCCGAGCTCGGCGTCGGCGTGATGTCCCTGTACAACCACGTGCCGAACAAGGACGCCCTGCTCAACGGCGTGGCCGAGAGCGTGCTGAGCGGGATCGAGTTCACCGACGACCCCGACGCCCACTGGACCGACCGGGTGCGGGCGCAGGCCCGCGCCTTCCGGCAGATCGCCCATCACCATCCGCGCTCGACCATGGTGGTGGTCAGCCGTCAGCTCCACTCCCACGCCGGGCTGCTGCCGGTCGAGCGGGCGCTGGCCACGCTGCGCGGCGCGGGCTTCGACGGGCCGGACGCCGTCCGCATGCTGCGCATGTTCATCGCCTTCATCGTGGGCTCGCTGCTGCGCGAGGTCGGCGTGACGCCCACGTTCGCGCCCGTCCACAGCCGGACGGTCGAGGCCGCCGAGGTCGATCCGGCGCTGTTCCCCGAGGTGAGCGCGCTGGCGCCGCTGCTGACCGAGTGCGACCATGAGGCGGAGTTCGAGTTCGGGGTCGAGCTGCTGATCCAGGCCATCGCGGTGCACGCGGGCCAGTAGGAGGGCACCCGAGGCGGGCCCGGGTGCCCTCCGGAGCGGGAGATCAGTACCAGTTGTGCGATCTCCAGTGTCCCCAGGCGCCGCAGGGCCTGCCGTACCTGCCCTTGATGTAGGCCAGGCCCCAGCGGATCTGCGTCTCGGGGTTGGACCTCCAGTCCTTGCCCGCGCCGCTCATCTTGCCCGCGGGCAGCGCCTGCGGGATTCCGTAGGCGCCCGACGATCTGTTGAGCGCGTGGTGGTTCCAATTGCTCTCTCTGGTCCACAGGTTGTCCAGGCAGCGGAACTCCCGGTAGTTCCACGCACGCTGGACGACCTGTCCCAGGGCGATCTTCTTGTTTCTTCCGGCGGGCCTCACGGCCGCGATCTTCGGTTGCGCTGACGTTGTCCAGGTCCGCATCTTGATCATCGGTGGCTGGGACTCCGCCCAGGCCGCACCGGTCGTGACGCCGAACGCGCTGATAGTGAGAAGAGTGCCGCTGAGCACGCGTTTGCTGTCCAAGGCGATCCTTGCTTCCGGGTCGCGTGCGGACGGGCGCCCCCGCGGGGGCGCCCTGCCGTCCGGCGTCCGTGGCTCGGACGCGGAGGGTCCGCGCGGCCCCCCGGGATCCTGTACCGCCCGATCGTGCTGGACGGCCCGGAAGGCGCCACGACGTGTCCTCTAGCACGATTCCTATTACGGGCCGTGACCGCGGGCCGCGATCGCGACACGCGAAGGACAGGAGTTTGCGCGCTCAATTCGGATAAAAGGCGATCTCGCTGGGCCGGGATTGCCCTGCCCGTCGCCTATATGGCATGTCCTTGAGGAAAAACGCGGACATACCTGGGGTTTGACTCAGTACCAACTGTGGGATTGGAAGTGCGCCCACGCGCGACACGGCGAGCCGTACCGCTGCTTGATGTAGCCCAGACCCCACCTGATCTGGGTACGCGGGTTGGTGCGCCAGTCGGCGCCCGAGGAGGCCATCTTGTGGCCCGGGAGTGCCTGCGGGATGCCGTAGGCGCCCGACCGGTTGCCGGCCCTGTGGTTCCAGCCGCTCTCTCTGGCCCAGAGTCTGACCAGGCAGCCGTAGCTCGCGGCACCCCAGCCGCGCTGGGCGAGCAGGGACTTGGCGATGGCTTTGTTCCTGCCGCTGCTCTGGGAGGTCTGCGCCTGTGCGGCCGTGGTGCCGGTCGCCGCCACGAGAGTGGCGGCCAGGACCAGGACACCGGTACGGCGGAGCATGGGCATGCGGATTCCCTTTCGAAGGTGACGGGGACCGCGTCACCCTGCCTGACAAACGACCTTCTTTCCTAATTGACCATGAAAAATCGGGAACAATTACAAGATCACGAATAGTGGATATTCAGGGGTTTTAGGGGAAAAATGAGGAATAGGTCACAATCTGCGGCCGGCGTCGTTCTGTAAGCTTCAGATCATGAGCCTTCGCGACATCCCGCTCCGCACCCTCGCGGACGACCCCACCACGCTCGGCGACCTCGCCGGGGACAAGGCCGTGCTCCTGGTCAACGTGGCCTCCCGCTGCGGCCTGACCCCCCAGTACACCGGCCTGGTCAAGCTTCAGCAGGACTTCGGCCCGCGCGGCTTCAGCGTGGTCGGCATGCCCTGCAACCAGTTCGCCGGCCAGGAGCCCGGCACGGCGGAGGAGATCCAGGAGTTCTGCTCGGCGACGTACGGCGTCGACTTCCCGCTGCTGGCCAAGGCCGACGTCAACGGCCCCGACCGGCATCCGCTCTACGCCGAGCTCACCCAGACCGCCGACGAGGAGGGCGCGGCGGGCGACGTCCAGTGGAACTTCGAGAAGTTCCTGCTCGACCGCGAGGGCAACGTCGTGGGCCGCTTCCGTCCCCGCACCACCCCCGACGACCCGGCCGTCGTCTCGGCCATCGAGAAGCTGCTCTAGCGGGCTCTAGCGGGCGCCGCGGCGTTCGTAGGCGTGGAAGGCGGCGCAGCACACCAGCAGCGCCACCGCGAACGCCGGGAGCCAGGCCAGCCGGGCCGCCAGCCAGCCGAACCCGTCGGGAACCGTGTGCAGGCCGGGCAGTTGGGTGCCGCCCGGCGGGCCGGGCAGCACCCGGCTCGCCAGCAGGCCCAGCTCGGTCACCACGATCAACGCGGTCTGGTGCCACAGGAAGATCGTCATGGCGGCCAGGTTGGCGACGGCCACGGCCGCCCACGCGGCGGGGCGGCGCAGCAGCCTGCGCAGCGGGCCGAGCAGCAGCAGCGCCGCGCCGCACTGGGCGAGCCCGTAGGCGACGGCCGCGAGCGAGGGCGGGTCCAGGTTGGAGACGGGGGCGCCCGGCACCCCGACCATGGTCGCCGGATAGCCGCCCCACACCACCAGCGCCACGGCCCCGGCCCCGCCGCCGGCCAGCAGCGTCCAGCCGGTGGCCCGGCTCCGCAGCTCCCCGCGGGCCCAGGCCGCGCCCAGGCAGTACGGCACCAGCCATCCGGCCGCCACGTTCACCCACCAGAGCCACGCCGGGCCGCCGGGCCCGAACCGCAGCACGTCGGCGACCACGACCGCCGCGAACGGCCAGACCGGGTGCAGGCGGGCGACCAGCGGCGTGGCCGCCGTCAGCGCGGCGAACACCAGCAGGAACCACATCGGGGCCACGGCCATCCTGACCATCACCCGGACCTCCTCCAGCGACACACCGGAGGCGAGCATCGCGACCGCCGCCGCCGCCCACACCGCCAGGACGACCGAGGCCGGGCGGAACAGCCGGCCCAGCCGGCCGCGCAGCCACGGGCCGTACCCGATGCCCGCCGCCCGCGCCGACGTGTAGCCCTTCGCCGCGACCAGGCCGCCGACCAGGAAGAAGATCGCCAGCATCTGCAACGCCCAGGACACCGGGGCGAGCTGCGGGAGGGCCTTGAGCGGGCTGGTGACGCGCAGGCTGCCGCTGTCGGTGACCACGGCGGTCACCAGCCAGTGCCCGGCGACCACCCCGAGGATGGCCAGGGCCCGCAGGGCGTCGAGTGCCCGGTCGCGCTCCGGCGGCGTCCCGGCCTCGATCCGCGCGACGAGCCCCCGCCGACCGTCCGACGGGCGGCCGCGCAGGGCGCGGGGCGTGCGGTGGGAGGGGGCGGGCAGGGGGGAGTCGGGCAGGGGGGAGTCGGGCAGGGAGGAGTCAGCCATCGTGGGCGGCCTTTCCGGAGACGATGCGGACGACGGCCGTCAGCGCGGGGGAGCCGGGCCGCAGGTAGTCGCTGTGGCCGCCGTCCCCCGCCGGGAAGACGCGGGCGCCGAACCCCGGCGAGACCGGGTCGGCCCCCAGCCCGAACGTGACGAACGGCAGCTCGACCAGCGCGTGCGGCACGCCGCCGATCCAGTCGCCGCCGCCGCGCCCGGCCCACACGGCCGCGCGGGTGCGCATCGCGGCGACGTCGGGGACGCCCGCGCCGGGGCTGCCCATCAGGACGATGTCGGCCACGTCCAGGCCGGGCGCGGCACGTCCGCACACCACCGAGCCGTAGGAGTGGCACACCAGCGACAGCCGGGCGTCGGGCTTGAGCGCGCGCAGCTCCCGGACGAACGCCCGCAACCCCGGCACGGCCTCGTCGGCCCGCGTGGGCGTGAGCACGTCCAGGCTGAGCGTGCTGGGCGTGCGGTACCCGGCCCAGGCGACGACCGCCGAGCCGTCCCCGAGCGCCTCGCGCAGGCGGGTCGCGCCGGCGCGCAGGAGGCCGTACCGGTCGAGGTTCGTGTCGGAGCCGGGCACCAGGACGGCGATCCGCCGGGCGGTGGCGAGGTCGCCGAAGACCTCCACGGTCCGGCCGCCGTCGCGCCCGTCGAAGGACAGGAACGTGCGCGACGGGTCCGCCATGGCCCGCAGCGCCGCCGCCCGCAGGTGGTGCCCCCGCGCGGCGGCGGTGTGCTCGGCGGCCAGGACGGCCGTACGGCCGGCGGCGTACCGCTCGGCGAGCGCGGCGGGGGTCGCGGCGCGCAGCGGCGCCACGGCGGCGGGAACGGGCGCGGGCACCCCGGCGGACCCGCCCGCGCCGGACGCCGGCAGCGCCACCGAGGCGGTGACGAGCGCGGCGAGCAGACGGTTCCTGAGCGAGGCCATGGCGGATATCCCTTTCGTGCCGGTTCTTCCTTCCGGCACCGAAGGTAGGGATCACGCCTTGTAGTCGGCTTCCCGCTGGAGGATGCACCTTCCGCGTAGCTCTGAGGTACTACGGGGTTGAGAGGTACGGGAGCCCTCGTTCACCTGCGAGGGCCGCAGCTCCCCCGGATGATCAGCTCGGTGGGCAGGACCACCGAGCGGGCCCGCCGGGTGCCCTCGCGCAGCACCAGCTCGCACGCCCGGTACCCCATGTCCCGCCCCGGCTGGGCGATCACGGTCAGCGGCGGGGCGCACAGCTCGGCCCAGGGCACGTCGTCGTACATCACCAGCGACACGTCCCGCGGCACCCGCAGGTCCAGCTCGCGGGCGGCCAGCACGGCGGCCTCGCCCAGGACGTTCCCGCCCGCGACGACGGCCGACAGGTCGGGACGGCTCTGGAACAGGCCCGAGGCGGCGGCGTACGCCGAGTCGCGGCTGCCGGTGCCGAAGACCACCAGCTCCTCGTCGACCGGCGCGCCCACGGCCTCGCGGAAGGCGTCGGCCCGCCGGTCGTGCCCGGGGCCGCCGAGGAAGGCGATGCGCCGGTGGCCGAGGCCCCTGAGGTAGCGCACGGCCGTGCGGATGCCGGCGCGGTCGTCGGCCAGGACGGCGGGCACGTCCGGCGGACGCGCGGCGACCTCGGGGACGCGCCCCCGGGGGGACACGCCGTCGAGGAGCATGAGATCGTCGAGCGCGCTCTCGGCGGGGTCGCGGTCGTGTTCCTCCTCGCGTCCGGCCTCGGGCGGCAGGCGGTCGGCGAAGACCACCGTCATGCCCGCCCTGATCACCGGCGCCCACGTCTCGGCGTCGCCGGAGGGCACCGCGATGACCCGGTCGACGCTCTGTTCGAGGAGCATGCCGATCAGCTCGGCCTCCTGCTCGGGGTCGCCGCCCGTCGAGCCCAGCACGACCGGCTCGCCCGCCGACCGGGCGCAGGCGAGCACGCCCTCGGAGAGCTGGCCGTAGAAGGTGTCGGTGAGGTCGGGCACGAGCAGCCCGAGGCCGCCGGTGCGGCGCTGGCGCAGGTTGCGGCCGAGCGCGCTGGGCCGGTAGTCGAGCTGGGCGGCGACGGCCAGGACCCGTTCCCTGGTGCTGGGGCTGGCCGAGCCGCCCGACAACACCCGGGACACGGTCGCGACGCCCACGCCGGCCGCCTCGGCCACATCCTTGATCGTCGCCCGCTTCTCCATGGAAACGATTCCATCATGGATTCCGTCCCACTGGAAGGTCACCGTTCCCACAAGGGCTGGTCACGCGGTACCCCTTGACACCGATGTCCGTTTCGGGTGAGATACGTGAAAACGTATCCACGGGAACCGAGAACCAACATCCGGGCCGATCGCCCTGGAGCGCGAAGGAATGTCATGGCATCCATCGTTCTGACGAACGTCGACAAGATCTACGCCGGTGGCGTGAAGGCCGTGAACGGGCTGAACCTTGAGATCAAGGACGGCGAGTTCATGGTGCTGGTGGGCCCATCGGGTTGCGGTAAGTCGACCGCGCTCCGGATGATCGCCGGCCTGGAGGACATCAGCGGCGGCGAGATCGCCATCGGCGACAAGGTGGTCAACCACCTGCCGCCCAAGGACCGCGACATCGCGATGGTCTTCCAGAACTACGCGCTCTACCCGCACATGACGGTCGAGGAGAACCTCGCCTTCGGCCTCAAGCTCCGCAAGATGCCCAAGCCGGAGATCCAGAAGCGGGTCAACGAGGCCGCCAAGATGCTCGGCCTGGAGACCTACCTCAAGCGCAAGCCGGCCGCCCTGTCCGGTGGTCAGCGCCAGCGTGTCGCCATGGGCCGCGCCATCGTCCGCGAGCCGCAGGCCTTCCTCATGGACGAGCCGCTGTCGAACCTCGACGCCAAGCTCCGCGTCTCCATGCGCGCCTCGCTCAACACCCTGCACGAGCGCCTCGGCGTCACCACCGTGTACGTCACCCACGACCAGGTCGAGGCCATGACCCTGGGCGACCGCGTCTGCGTCCTGCGCGACGGTCTGCTCCAGCAGGTCGACACCCCGCAGAACCTGTTCGACAAGCCGGTCAACCTGTTCGTCGCCGGCTTCATGGGCTCGCCCTCGATGAACTTCGTCACCGCCGAGCTGGTCCGTGACAACGGCGCGGCCGTGCGCTTCGCCGACATCAGCCTGCCGATCCCCGACTCGGCGTTCGCCGACAAGCCGGGCCTCGACCAGTACATCGGCAAGAAGGTCATCCTCGGCATCCGCCCGTCCGACTTCGAGGACGCCAACTCGGCCGGCAACCACGCCAACGGCTGGGCCACCCTGCCCGTCAAGGCGGAGGTCACCGAGGAGCTGGGCTCCGAGATCAACGTGCTGTTCCTGATCGACGCCCCGCCGGTCGAGCACAAGGACACCGTCGCCGCCGCCGACACGGGCGACGACGAGGAGGCGGCGCTGCCGCTCGTGGGCGACAAGTCCCTGTGGACCGCCCGCGTCAACGCCCGCAGCCACGCGCGTCCCGGCCAGCGCATCGACCTGGTGCTGGACACGCACAACCTGCACTTCTTCGACCCGACGAGCGGCCTGGCCATCGGTCACGAGGCCAACCGCTAGCAGGTCCAGCCGGATCTGCCGGTTCCCGGCCGTGAGTTCCTCACGGCCGTCCCGGGCCCCCACCGCGACCCCCTCCCGCGGCGGGGGCCCACTTTGTCGTACGCCCGGCGTCAGCGGCGGCCGAGCCTGGCCGACACGCGCCCGGCCAGGTTGTGCGGCACCAGCTTGCCGATCGCGACGATGGCCTTGTAACGCAGGTCGGGCACCGAGACCCGCTTGCCGAGCGCGAGGTCGCGCATGGCGTCCCTGACCACGTTGTCGGCCTTCAGCCACAGGAACCCGGGGATGCCCGAGGTGTCCATGGACGCCCGCTGGTGGAACTCGGTGCGCACGAAACCGGGGCACAGCGCCATGATCTTGATCCGCGGGTTGCGCACGTCGTTGGCCGCGGACTCGCTGAAGTTGACCACCCACGCCTTCGACGCGCTGTAGGTGCCGCGCGAGAAGAACGCCGCGACCGACGCCACGTTGATCACCGCGCCCCGGTCGCGCTTGCGCATCGCGGGCAGCGCCGCCAGGGTGAGCCGCAGCACGGCCTCGCAGTGGACCTTGAGCATGCGCAGCTCGTCGGCGACCGGCACCTTGAGGAAGTCGCCGGGGTGGCCGAAGCCGGCGTTGTTCACCAGCAGGTCGACGCCGTCGCGGAGCCTCGACTCGACCTTGGCCAGGCCCTCCTCGGTGGCCAGGTCGGCGGGCAGCACCTCGACGTTCACGCCGTACCTGAGCTTGAGCTGGTCGGCGGCCTGGACGAGCCGCCGCTCGTCGCGGGCGACCAGGACGAGCGAGCAGGCGTCGGCGGCCAGGCGGCGGGCGAAGGCGGCGCCGATGCCGGCGGTGGCGCCCGTGATCAATGCGGTAGGCATGCTCTGAACCTTAACGTCCCCGATCAGGCGTGCGAGTATGGACGGCGTGCGCCCCCTCGCGGCCGTGCTCCTCCTGGCCCTCACCGCCTGCTCGGCCGCCTCGCCGCCACCCGGCCCGGCCACCGTGTCCTCCGCCCCGCCGGCCTCCACCCGGGCTTCCACGCCGGCGAGCCCGGAACCGAAGAGCGCTCCCGGGCAGGTGCGCTTCCGCGAGCTCGGCCGGTTCGAGCGGCCGGTCGCCCTCGCCGTGCGCGCGGGCGAGGAGCGGCTCTACGTCGCCGAACAGGGCGGCCGGCTGCGCGCCACCGACGGCGACGTCGTCGTGGACCTGTCGGGCGAGGTGAGCGGCGGCAACGAGCAGGGCCTGCTCGGCGTGGCCTTCCATCCCTCGGGCCGCTGGCTCTACCTCGACTGGACCGACGCGCGCGGCGCCACCCACGTCACCGAATGGGCCTTCGACGGCCGGCGCGCCACCGGCCGGCGCGACGTGCTCACCCAGGAGCAGCCCTACGCCAACCACAACGGCGGCCAGCTCGCCTTCGGCCCCGACGGCCACCTCTACGTCGGGCTCGGCGACGGCGGCAGCGCGGGCGACCCGCAGGGCAACGGCCAGGACCTCGGCACGCTGCTGGGCAAGATCCTGCGCATCGACCCGCGCGGCAGGCCGTACAAGGTGCCCGAGGACAACCCGTTCGTCGGCAAGGACGGCGCGCGGGCCGAGATCTGGGCCTACGGCCTGCGCAACCCCTGGCGGTTCGGCTTCGACCGGCGGACCGGCGACCTGTGGATCGGCGACGTCGGCCAGGACTCGGCGGAGGAGGTCGACCACCAGCCGGCCGCCTCCAAGGGCGGCGAGAACTACGGCTGGAACCTGCGCGAGGGCGAGCGGCCCTTCCGTGGCGGCACGGGCCGCGGCCTGACCGAGCCGGTCATCACCTACCCGCTGCACAAGGACGGCAACTGCTCGGTGATCGCCGGGTACGTCTACCGCGGCGCCGCGCTGTCCTGGCTGCGCGGCAGCTTCCTGTACGGGGACTTCTGCGCGGGCTGGGTCAGGGCCGCGCCCGCGGGCGAGCCGTCGAAGGCGGCCGAGATCGGCAGGGTCGAGCAGCTCTCGTCGTTCGGGGAGGGGCTCGACGGCGAGCTGTACGCGCTCAGCCTGCGGGGTCCGCTCTACCGGATCGAGCCTGCCTGACCCGCTCGATCAGCTCCTCGACCTGGTCGTTGAGCCGCGATCCGCGCGTCCATCCGGCGTAGTGGGTCAGGAACACCACCACCTCGCGCAGCTCGGTCTCGCTCAGGTCGCCCGCACGCAGCGCGACGTCGAGCTGCACGCCGGTCATGTCGTCGAGCCCCTGTCCGACGAGCAGCCCGAGCAGGAGCAGCCGGCGCTCCTTGACCGACAGGGCGGTCCTGGACCACAGGTCGGCGAACTGCCGCTCAGCCGTCATGCCGAAGGAGTCCACGGTCTCCGTCGCGGGTTCTTTCATGGTGCGCTCCGAGGCTCGGGATGGGCGTCCTCATATCCTTTGCTACTTCCTGTGGTGAACCAATGGGGGTTGCAGGAACGTTGTATCCCGGGCGACCGTAGAGTGTGTCGGCCTGGCGCATACCAGGTTTTGTCGATCTGTAACAAGTAAAGCCAATCAATGGCCAAGATTTGGTCAAGATTTCTCAGCGCGCATCCGGCCTCATTCCGCATGAAAGCGGGCACAACAACTGCGTTGGTCCGTAAAGCGGAGGTAAGCCCTGGTGAAAAAGACACGGGCTTGGATCGCGCTCATGGTCGCGATCCTCATGCTGTCGGCCTGCGGGCAGCCGGATTTCACCTACGTACGGGACAGGGAAGGCACCACCTATTTCAAGGTGCCCGCCTCGTTCACCCAGCTCAACGCCTATCCGATCGAACTGTATCTGACGGGTGACCAACCCGGTTCGCTGGCGGCGGCGACACGCGCGCAGCGGGTCTGGTCCACGGCGTTCGACCAGTCGTCCGAGCCGTCGGTCAACCACCTGCTGAGCTCGTCCGACCCCTTCGTGTACGCGACCGTGCACAAACTCACCGAGCAGCAGCGCGACGCGATCTCGCTCAACCGGCTGCGCGACTTCGTCCTGCCGGTGACCGACACGATGCGCGAGCTGTACGAGCAGAAGGTCACGAGCACCGGCCGGCCGCCGATGTTCGCGAACTTCGAGCTCCTCAGCGACGACGTGCTCATTCTGGACGACGGCGCCAAGGGCGTACGGGTGCGCTTCAACTACCAGATCGGCCTCGGCGTGCAGACGTTCGACCAGACCGCGATTCTCGACGAGAAGGGCGCGACGGTCTCGGTCATGCTCATCGGCTGCCAGGCGACCTGCTTCCGCGACCGCGGCGCCGAGTTCGACAAGATCGCGGGTTCTTTCAAGCTGCTCCGGGTGCCCGGATGAGGGAGCGCCAGTGACCACCACCATTCAGCACGAAGGGCTGCGCGCCCCCGGCAGCGGGCCCTCCGACCCGGACTCCGTGACCAGGAAGAAGATGCAGTTCTGGGACCGGAGCAAGTTCCTCGTCGCGCTGGTCCTGGCCTACCTGATCCTCACCTGGAAGGTGATGGCCGACTGGACGGGCGTGGTGACCTTCCCCGAGGCGGCACAGAAGATCGGCTACGAGTACCAGTGGATCTTCTGGCTGCTCGGCGCCGAGGCGGCGCGGCAACTGCACTTCCTGGTCAGCGAGCACTGGTCGGGCTACCACCGGTTCTGGAGCCAGAAGGTCTTCGGCGGGTTCGAACGGTGGACGCACCGGCGCTTCGACGACTGGACCAGGTACCGCATCTCCAGAGCCCTGAAGATCGCCTTCTTCGTCACGCTGACCGCGCTCGTGGCGGGGGCGGTGCTGGACGTCAGCCCGTTCGTCGCCCTGTTGCAGGCGCCGACGCTGATCTGGCAGGCGCTGCCGTTCCTGATGCAGATCGTCTTCCTGTTCTTCTTCGTCATCATCCAGTTCGTCGGCCTGTTCTGGTTCCTGTCCAGGGGCGGCGTGGAGACGTACTTCCCCGACGACATCAAGACCCGCTTCGCCGACGTCTGGGGCCAGGACCACGTGGTCGAGCGGGTGCAGGAGAACATCGTCTTCCTGGAGCGGCCCGACGAGATCGAGCGACGCGGCGGATACGTGCCCAGCGGCCTGCTGCTGTGGGGCCCGCCCGGCACCGGCAAGACCCTGATGGCCGAGGCCGTGGCCGGCGAGACGGGCAAGCCGTACGTGTTCGTGGATCCGGGAGCCTTCACGAACATGTTCATGGGCATCGGCATCCTGAAGGTCAAGGGCCTGTTCAGGAAGCTGCGCAAGCTGGCGCTGCGGTACGGCGGCGTGATCGTCTTCTTCGACGAGGCCGACTCGCTCGGCAAGCGCGGCAAGCTGGCCCAGCAGGGGCCTCCCGGGCAGGGCGGCTTCTCGGCGCACTCCGGCTGCCACGGGATGACGTACCTGTCGGAGGAGACCCGTTCGGTGCTGGCCTTCAAGGGGCGGCGCGAGGCCGACGACCCGCCGGGCACCTGGCGCGAGCGCTTCTTCGCCGGCGGCGGCATGATGAACAGCGGCGACCCCGGCACCCTCCAGGCGCTGCTCACCGAGCTGTCCGGGCTCAAGAAGCCGCGTGGCTTCTTCAACCGGCTGGTCAGGCGGCTGCTCGGGATGCGGCCCAAGCCGCCGCCCAAATACCGCATCCTCGTCATGATGGCCACCAACCGGCCCGACGCGCTGGACGAGGCGCTGCTGCGGCCGGGCCGCATCGACCGCATCTACAAGGTCGGCTACCCGTCCAAGGCCGGACGGGTCCGGACGTACCAGGGCTACTTCGACAAGGTCGAGCACGAGCTCACCGAGGAGCAGGTCGACAAGCTGGCCACGATCACGCCGTACGCGACCGGGGCCACGATCAAGGACCTGGTCAACGAGTCGCTGATCACCGCCATCCGCGACGGGCGGGAGGTCATCACCTGGTCGGACGTGCTGCGCGCCAAGCGGCTCAAGCAGCTCGGCCCGCCCGAGGACGTCGAGTACATCGAGCGCGAGCGGCACGCGGTGGCCGTGCACGAGGCGTGCCACGCGGTGGTGGCGTACGTGACCCGGTTCCACCTGGAGATCGACATCGCCACCATCGAGAAGGGCGCCGACTACCTGGGCATGGTCGCCTCGATCAAGCCCGAGGACCAGTTCACCCGCTGGAAGTCCGAGTACGAGGCCGACATCATGGTCTCCCTGGCCTCGCTGGCCGGCGAGCGCATGTTCTTCGGCGAGGACAACTCCTCCGGCGTCTCCGGCGACCTGCACGCGGCCACGTTCCTCACCGCGCTGATGGAGTCGTACTGGGGGATGGGGTCCGGCGTCACCTCGCTGCCCGCGCTCCAGGAACTGGACATCCACGGCGGCAAGTCCGTGCGCGGCCGGGGCGGCGCGGGCGGCGGCATCGGCATCACCGAGCGCGAGCCGGTGCGCGCCCAGCCCGACCTGACGCCCGACGTGCTGGGCGAGCGGATCGAGTTCAACCTGGTGCGGCTGCTGGAGAAGACCGAGCGGCTGCTGGAGGAGCACCGCAGGGAGGTGCTGTGCCTGGCACACGCGCTGGAGACGCACAAGACGCTCAACGGCGACGACGTGGTGGCGGTCATCCGCAGGGAGCCCGGACCGCTCGTCAACGGCACGATCTACGCCTCCGACGAGCTCTACGAGCAGCTTGAGGACTACCACCGCGACGCGGCCAGGGCGCACAAGGAGCACAGCCGCATCGATCGCGAGCTTCCCGGCCCGGTGGAGGAGCGGGCCGAGCCACGGGCGGCGGCCTTCGCCGCTCCGGCGGCGGGCGCCGGCACGGCGGTGGCGCAGGTGATCACGGCGGAGGTCACCCGGCTCGACCAGGGGGTGGCGCAGGCCGTGGACCGGCCCGAGTTCGTGCCCTGGTCGCCCGGCCCGAGACCCGCCGCGGTCCCGGTGGCGGGTGTGGCGTCGGCCGCGGTCCCGGGCGCGGTTCCGGGCACGGTTCCATTGGTGGGCTCCCCGGTGGCGGTCCCCGAGCCCCGGCGGCGGCGGCGTGCCGGGCGGGTCTGGCTGGTCGTGGCCAGCCTGCTCGGCCTGATCGCGCTGGCCCTCATCGCGGGGCTCGCGGTGACCGGCACAGTGTTCGGCACAGCGCCTATCACAGGGTCCGGCACAACGCCGGGCGCGGGCGTCGCGGCGGCTCCCGCGCTCGCCTCGCCGGCCCTGCTGCTCCTGCTGTTCGTCGTGGTCGTCGGGGTGATCGTGGGCGCCGGGCTGGCGTTCGTGGCGGTCAGGGGCGTACGGACGGCGCAGGCCAAGGCGGAACGCGAGCGCGACGAGGCCCACCGGCGGGCCCAGCTCCTGGCCGCGGCCATGGACCCGGACACGGCCATGCGACTGCTCGGCTACGACGGCAACGGCAACGGCGCCCGCGCCGACGGGTGATCGCCCGGTCACCTAGAGTAGGGAGGCATGAGCAAGGACGGCGTCGTGCGCAGCCTGGTCCCCGCCCGGATGGACCGCCTGCCGTGGGCGCCGTTCCACACCCGCCTGGTGATCGCGCTCGGCGTGGCCTGGGTGCTCGACGGACTGGAGATCACCATCGCCAGCAACGTCGGGGCGTTCCTGCAGCGTCCCGACACGCTCGGCTTCACCTCCACGCAGGTGGGCCTGTCGGCCACCGTCTACCTGATGGGCGAGGTGGTCGGCGCGCTCTACTTCGGCTGGCTGTCCGACCGGCTCGGCCGCAGGAAGCTGTTCATCCTCACGCTCGGCATCTACCTGGTCGCCAGCGGCCTGACCGCGCTGTCGTGGGACCTGTGGAGCTTCCTGCTGCTGCGTTTCGTGGCCGGGGCGGGCATCGGCGGCGAGTACGCGGCCGTCAACTCCGCCATCGACGAGATGATCCCCTCCCACTACCGGGGCCACGTCGACCTGGCCATCAACGGCACGTACTGGCTGGGGTCGCTGCTGGCGACCTCGGCCACGTTCCTGCTGCTGCACCCGGGCGGGCCGCTGGACCCCGACTGGGCCTGGCGGCTGGGGTTCGTGGTCGGGCCGGTGATCGGCCTGGCCATCTGGCGGCTGCGCAGGCACCTGCCGGAGAGCCCGCGCTGGCTGATGACGCACGGCCGCGAGGAGGAGGCCGAGGAGGTCGTCGGCCGCATCGAGCGGGAGGTCGAGCGGGAGGACCGGGTCAGGCTGGAGCCGGTGCCGCAGGACCAGGCGCTGGAGGTCGTCCCCGAGCACCACGCGCCGCTGTCGCAGGTCGCCAGGACGTTGTTCCGCACCTACCCGCAGCGTTCGGTGCTGGGGGCGACGCTGATGATCTGCCAGTCGTTCCTCTACAACGCCATCTTCTTCACGTACGCGCTGGTGCTGACGCACTTCTACGGCGTCCCGGCGGGTTCGGTGCCGCAGTACATGTTCGCCTTCGCGGCCGGGAACCTGCTCGGGCCGCTGCTGCTGGGCAGGCTGTTCGACACGGTCGGGCGCAGGCAGATGATCTCGGGCACGTACATCGCCTCAGGGCTGCTGCTGGCGGTGACCGGGTGGCTGTTCAAGGAGGGGCTGCTGACGGCGGTCACGCAGACCGTGCTCTGGTCGGTGATCTTCTTCATCGCCTCGGCGGCGGCCAGCTCGGCGTACCTGACCGTGAGCGAGATCTTCCCGATCGAGCTGCGGGCGCAGGCCATCGCGATCTTCTTCGCGCTCGGGCAGGTCGCGGGGGCGTTCGGGCCGACCGTCTTCGCCTCGCTCATCGGCGACCAGCACAACCCCGACCCGACCAGGCTGTTCTACGGCTACTGCTTCGGCGCGGCGATGATGGTGGCGGCGGGGCTGGTGGAGATCGCGTTCGGGGTGAAGGCGGAGCGCACCCCGCTGGAGCACATCGCGGCGCCGCTGACCTCCCGTCAGGTCACCCAGACGTAGAAGCGTCGTGCTCGGCGTGCGCCCGGGCCACCAGGGCCGCCAGCGACTCGTCCCGGGCGGCGTGGGCCCGCTGGCGGTCCGGCAGCTCGCCCAGCCGCGCCTCGGCCGCGAGCAGGTCGCGGTAGACCTCCTCGCGTCGCGCCGGGTCCTTCTCCACGTCGAGGTAGTCCTGGGCGTGCCGGCGCACGGCCGACAGCACGTTCTGCGCCCGGCCGCGGGGGCTGGCCAGCGAGGCGGCCACGGTGACGAGCAGCACGCCGACGATCACCGACAGGGACAGCCCGGTGCTGATCTCGGTCACGTTCACCGGCTCGCCGTCGTTGACGAACGGCACGTTGTTCTCGTGCAGCGCGTGCAGCCCGAGCTTGACGCCGATGAAGGCCAGGATGACAGCCAGCCCGTAGGCGAGGTAGATGAGCCGGTCGAGCAGGCCGTCGATGAGGAAGTAGAGCTGGCGCAGCCCCAGCAGGGAGAAGGCGGTGGCGGTGAAGACCAGGTAGACGTTCTGGGTGAGGCCGAAGATGGCCGGGATGGAGTCGAGCGCGAACAGCACGTCGGTGCCGGCCAGGGCGACCATGACCAGCAGCATCGGCGTCATCACCCGCTTGCCGTCCCGCACCGTGAACAGCCGGTCGCCGTCGTAGGTGTCGGAAGCGCGGAACACCCTGCGGGCCAGGCGGACCATGAAGTTGTCGGTGTGGCCCTCGCTGCCCTCGGGCCGCAGCAGGTTGCCCGCGGTGAGCAGCAGGATCAGGCTGAAGACGTAGAACACCCAGGCGAACGTCTCGATCATCGCGGCCCCGATGAGGATGAACCCGGTCCGGGCGATCAGCGAGAACACGATCCCGAACAGCAGGGCCTTCTGCTGGTCGGCGCGCGGCACCCGGAAGCTCGCCATGATGACGAGGAAGACGAACAGGTTGTCGACCGACAGCGCCTTCTCGGTCACGTACCCGGCGAAGTACTCCGCGCCCGGCTCGGCGCCGCCGAACGCCCACACGCCCACGCCGAACAGCAGCGCGATCCCGACGTACAGGCTCGACCAGACGGCCGCCTCGCGCAGCGTGGGGACGTGCGCCCGCCGTACGTGGAAGAAGAAGTCGAACAGCAGCAGGCCGGCGATCCCCAGGATCGTCAGCCACCACACGGGCGCGGACACGTCCACGACGGCTCCTCGGGCTAGAGGCCGATCTCCAGGCGGCCGACGGCCTCGGCCAGTTCCTCCTCCTCGTAGGCGAAGTGCGAGGCGAGGGCCTGCGAGAGCCGTTCGACGCCGGCCCGCACGCGGTCGATCCTGGCCGGGTCGGCGATCAGCTCCGCGCACGCCCGATCCAGGCGGGCCAGCAGTTCGGCGATGACCTCGTGCTCCTGCTCCAGCTTCTTGACCACCGGCTCCAGGGCGGGGTCGTGCTCGGTGAGGGCCGGGAAGGTCCGGCCGTTCTCGATCTCGTGGTGCACGGTCAGCAGGCGGCGGAAGGTCGCGCAGAACACGCCCAGCGTCCAGTGGTTCTGGCGCACCGCGAGCCGGCCGCCGTCCGGGTGGGGGGCCGCCGTCTCGGCCGCGACCTGCTCGACGGCGTCCCTGACCTGGCGGAGCTGGGCGCGGTAGCCGTCGTGCACGTCCACCAGGCGGCGGCCGGGCCGGGCCTGGCCGGGCGGCAGGGGGCCGGGGGCGCGTTCCGCCGTCCTCGGGCGGCCGGCCTCGTCCAGGTCGGGGATCAGCACCGGCCGCCGGACCGGTTCTGGCGCGGGCCGGCCACGTTCCCCGGCCACGGCCTCCCGTACGGCGGGCGCGACCTCCTCGGCGAACACCCGCAGGTCCCGCTCGGCCTCCACCCCCGGGGCCAGCACGAACCCGCTCATGCCCGCCTCGAACACCAGCTCCGTGAGCTGCTCGGCCCACAGGGCGGCCGGGCCGTCGAGGAAGCCCTCACCACGCAGTGGCGACAGGCTGCCGCAGAGGTTGTAGACCTTGCGAATCGAGGCCGGGTCGCGTCCGGCGTCCTCGGCGGCCGTGTCGATGATCTTGGCCTGCGCGGTCACGGCGTCGGGCGGGCTGTGGAAGGAGGAGGTCAGCCAGCCGTCGGCCGTCCGCCCGGTCAGCTCCAGCATCCGCCGCCTGGTCGCGCCGATCCAGATCCCGATCGGGTGCGGCGGGAACGGGCCGGGCCGCGCGCCCTCCAGGCGGTGGTGGGCGCCGGAGAAGGTCACCGGGTCGCCCGGCGTCCACAGCGCCCTTATGACGGTGATCGCCTCGGCCAGCGCGTCGATCGACTCGCCGGGGGAGAGGCGGCGCCCGCCCATGGCGGCGATGGCGTCCCAGAGCGCGCCCGCGCCGAGGCCCAGCTCCACCCGGCCGCCGCTGAGGACGTCGAGCGAGGCGGCGGCCCTGGCCAGCACGGCGGGCGGGCGCAGCGGCAGGTTGGCCACGTCGGGCACCAGCCGGACGCGCTCGGTGCGCTGCGCGATCGAGGCCAGCAGGGTCCAGGAGTCGAGGAAGCCCGCCTGGTAGGGGTGGTCCTGGACGCCGACCAGGTCCAGGCCCAGCCGGTCGGCCAGCTCCGCGTGGCGCATCACCCGGTCGGCGCCCGCCGCCTCGGGCGCGAGGAACGCGCCGAACCAGACATCCTCCATGATCATCATCCCCCGGCCTCGATCGTCGTACGGCCGCCGTCCCCCGGACGGCCGACCTGCCCCAGCTAACCGCCCTTATTGGATTTACCCCCTAATAAGGACGCGGTTGGCGGCACGATTAACACGGCGTTCACATTCGGGCAAAAACCGGGAAATGGCCGTCCATAAGACTCGGCGTGGCTGAGAGAAATCCCGAAAGGAACACCGTGAGCTACAAGGCTGAGTACATCTGGATCGACGGCACCGAGCCCACGGCTCTGCTGCGCTCTAAGACGAAGATCCTGGCCGACGGTGCCGAGCCTCCGGTCTGGGGCTTCGACGGCTCCAGCACCAACCAGGCCCAGGGCCACGCCTCCGACCGCGTGCTCCGCCCGGTGTTCACCTGCCCCGACCCGATCCGCGGCGGCGACAACGTGCTCGTCCTGTGCGAGGTCGAGGAGATCGACGGGCAGGCCCACTCCAGCAACACCCGCGCTCTGCTCCGCCCGATCGCCGAGCGGTACGCCGACCAGGAGTCCTGGTTCGGCATCGAGCAAGAGTACACCTTCTTCAAGGGCAGCCGCCCGCTCGGCTTCCCCGAGGGCGGCTTCCCCGCCCCGCAGGGCCACTACTACTGCGGTGTGGGCGCCGAGGCCGTGTTCGGCCGCGACATCGTCGAGCTGCACCTCGACCGCTGCCTGACGGCCGGCCTGGCCGTCTCCGGCATCAACGCCGAGGTCATGCCCGGCCAGTGGGAGTTCCAGATCGGCCCGGCCGGCCCCCTTGAGGTCTCCGACCACATGTGGGTCGCCCGCTACCTGCTCTACCGGACGGCCGAGGAGTTCGGCGTCGAGGCCACCCTCGACGCCAAGCCCGCCCGCGGCGACTGGAACGGCGCCGGCGCGCACACCAACTTCTCCACCAAGGCCATGCGCGAGAGCTACGACGCCATCATCACCGCCTGCGAGTCGCTCGGCGAGGGCGACAAGCCCATGGAGCACGTCTCCCAGTACGGCGCCGACATCGAGCTGCGCCTGACCGGCCACCACGAGACCGCCCCGTGGAACAAGTACACCTACGGCGTGTCCAACCGCGGCGCGTCCGTACGCATCCCGTGGCAGGTCGAGGTGGACAAGAAGGGCTACATCGAGGACCGCCGCCCGAACGCCAACGTCGACCCGTACGTGGTCACCCGCCTGCTGGTGAACACCTGCTGCGCGGCCCTGGAGAAGGCCGGCCAGGTCTGATCCGCCCGTACGCGTGACAGCCGCCCCCGGCTCCCGGGGGCGGCTTCGCCTTTCTCAGATCCGGAACTCCAGATCCGGGACGATCTCCGCCACGTCCATCTGCGCCTTCTGCAGACGGCCCGAGAAGTCCCAGTTCATCGCCTGCCAGCGGGTGAACTGGTCGAGCACCCACACGCCCGACTGGCGGCTGCCGTTGCCCGACTTGCCGTTGCCGCCGAAGGGCAGGTGGGCCTCGGCGCCGGAGGTGGAGTTGTTGACGCTGACCATGCCCGCCGAGATGCCCTCGCGGAAGCGGAAGGCGTGCTTGGGGTTGGTCGTGTAGATCGAGCTCGACAGGCCGTAACCGGGGCGGTTGGCCAGCTCGACGGCCTCGTCCAGGGTGGTGAAGGTGGTGACGCCGACGAGCGGGCCGAACGTCTCCTCCAGGAACAGCCGGTCGCCGGGGCGCACGCCGTCGACGATGACCGGGTGGTAGTACAGGCCGCCGTCGCCGTCGAAGTCGCCGCGCGGGTTGTCCTTGGTGATCCTGCCGGTGCGGCCCGAGACGACCTCGTGGTGCGGCTGGATCCAGGTCAGGTACTCCTCGTACCGGTCGGCGAACTTCTGGTCGAGCAGCGGGCCGGCCAGCACGTCCTGCTCGGGGTCGCCGATCCTGGCCTCCCCGGCCGCCCGCGCGAACCGCTCGACGAACTCGTCGTGCACGCTCTCGTGCACGATGACCGTGCCGAGGCTGGTGCAGCGCTGGCCGGCGGTGCCGAAGCCGGAGAACAGCGCGCCCTCGACGGCCAGGTCGAGGTCGGCGTCCGGCATGATCACCATCGGGTTCTTGCCGCCGAGCTCCAGGCACGCCGACTGCAGGTGGCGTCCGGTCAGCTCGCCGACCTTCCTGCCGACCTCGCTCGACCCGGTGAAGCCGACCTTGTGCACGCTGCCCTCCTCCAGGGCCAGCTCCAGCCCCGCGAAGGTCTGGGCGCCGTCGGCGAAGACCACGTTGAGCACCCCGTCGGGCAGCCCCGAGGCGGCGAACAGCCGGTACATGGCCTCGGCGGAGGCGGCGGCGTACTCGGCGGGCTTCCACACCACGGCGTTGCCGCACAGCAGCGCGGGCACGAGGTACCAGGAGGGCACGGCCACGGGGAAGTTGCCCGCCGTGATCACCGCGGCCACCCCGACCGGGTTGCGGAAGGTGAACAGGTTCTTGTCCGGCATCTCCGAGGGGACGGTCTGACCGTAGAGCCTGCGGCCCTCGCCCAGGAAGAAGTCGCAGGTGTCGACGATCTCCCGCACCTCGCCCAGCGCCTCGGCGTACGGCTTGCCGATCTCCCGGGTGACCAGACGGGCCAGGCTCTCGGCGTTGGCCTCGACCAGCCGCCCGATGGAGGCGATCACCCGTCCGCGCACCGGCGCCGGCACCTTGGCCCACTCGCGCTGGGCCTCCTTCGCGGTGCGGCAGGCGGCGGCGAACGCGGCGGCGTCGGCCAGGCCGACCCGGGCCACGACCTCGCCGGGGCGGGCGGGGTTGGTCGACTCGTACACGCTCTCGCCGGTGGTGTCCTTCCCACCCACGATTGAAACGATCTGACGGCTCACCGGTGGCCTCCTCGTAGTTCCTCCGGACAGACAATCATCTCGCCGGAAAAAACCCAAGAATCCCGTCAGCGTACGGGCCGGCCGAGCACCTCGCGGATCACGTGCCGGGCGTTGGCCGCCATGGCCGGGTTGGTGTCCTTGTAGTAGGGGAGCTGGATGAGCGCCATGGACAGGGCCCGGCCGCGCCCGCGGGCCCAGGTGGCGTCGTCGACGCCGAGCGCGGCGCGGAAGACCTCGCGCGCGGCGGGCGGCAGCAGGTTCCAGGCCGGGATCAGGTCGCAGGCCGGGTCGCCCGCGCCGAGCGTGCCCCAGTCGATGACCCCGCTCAGCCGCCCGTCGCGGACCAGCAGGTTGCCCGGCATCAGGTCGGCGTGCACCCAGACGGGCCCGCCCTGCCATCCGGGCGCGCTCAGCGCCTCCTTCCAGGCCGCCGTGGCCGCGGCGGTGTCGATCAGGCCGTCGAGCTCGCCGATCGCGGCCCGGGTCGCGTCGTCGAGGCGGGCCAGCGGGCCGCCCCGGTAGGCGTCGGGGGCGCCGGCGGGATCGACCTCGCGCAGCGCGGCGACGAACGCCGCCACGTCGGCGGCCAGCGCCTCGGCGTCGGAGAGCGCGCCCGCCTCCGGGTTCTCGCCGTCGAGCCACCGGCACACCGACCACGGCCAGGGGAAACCCTCTCCCGGTGAGCCCTGGCCGAGCACCGAGGGGATCGGGACGGGCAGCGCGGGGACCAGCAGCGGCAGCCACCGCCGCTCCTTGGCGACGTCGCCGACGCCGTTCCCGACGCGCGGCAGGCGGACGGCCAGGTCGTCGCCGAGCCGGAAGACCGCGTTGACGGTGCCGGAGGAGGGGAAGCGGCGCAGCGGGAGGCCGGCCCAGCGCGGGAACTGCGCGGCCAGCAGCCGCCGCACGAGGGCCTCGTCGATGTCGGCCTCGTCCGCGTGCATCCTGCCGCCCATGCGCTCCCCCTCGGTCCGTACGGTCCGAGGCCCATGTCAGCGGGCCGGGGGCAGGCGCGTCAAACCGTTTTCGCCGCCTCCGCTCTCACCAGGACCGGGTCGGCACCGGGCCGCCGTCACCCAGTTCGTGCCGGGCGTCGCCGGCCAGCCGGCCGGCCAGGTCGGCCAGCGCCCGCGCGACGGCCAGCTCGTCCCCGACCACCGGCATGGACGGGTCGGCGGGGTTGCGGCGGGCGTGGCCCGCGCCCTCGGCCGTCGTGCCGTCCGGGGTGGTCAGGACCGCCCGCGCCGAGGTGTCGTCGCCGTCCTCGGCGAGTCGGATCCGCACGGTCCACTCCTTGGCTTCCATCTCTCGCCTCCTCCGCCGTACGGCTGCCCGGACGTACGGCGGTAAACCGGATGGCCCGGCTACGGGCGGCGAGGACGGCGCCACCGGTCGTCGGCGCGCAGCCAGGCGGCGTCCCAGTCGGCGTACCTGCGCCGGTCCAGCAGCCGGCGCAGCCCCGCGACCGCCCCCAGCACCAGCAGGCACGCCAGCACCTGGACGAACGCCGCCAGGCCCACGCCGCGCAGGACCACGTCGGTGTGGCCGGCCGGCGGCGTCGTCGGGTCGCCCTCGGGGTCGATCCACAGGGGCACGGTCTGGCCCGCCCGCGTACCGGCCGGGACCTGGACCTGCCCGGTCCTGGCCGAGCCCGCCGGAGTGGTCCAGCTCGCCGGCACCGTGGAGGTCGCGGCCTCGCCGAACCCCGGCCGCACGGGCCGCGGCTCCCGCAGCACCGTCGCGGTCACCTGCTGGCGGTGGCCGGGGCCCACGCGGGCGTCGCGCAGGCCGCCCTCGAAGGCGACCCGGCCGGCCAGCACCGCCGGCCAGACGCTGAGCAGGACCAGGAGCACCGCCACTGCCAGCCCGGCGCTCTCCAGCCGGTCGGAGCGGCGGCGCAACGGGTTGCGGTCCGGCCGGTGCCTGCGGATCCGCAGCATCGCGGCGTTCATGACGGCCCTCATCGCGCACCTCCCACGGTCACCTTCCTCCTTCCCGCAGAAACGGCGGGTAGCCCGCCAGGAAGCGGGCTGCCGCGCCGTTCAGCTCCAGGGCGCCGTCGGGTACCAGATGAGGTCGCGGCGGGCCAGGATCCGGACGTCCCAGTACAGAAGGGTGAAGACCCCGGCCACGACCAGCGCCGCGCCGGTGATGAGGGCCAGGCGGGCCGGGGTCGCGGTCAGCCAGCGGTGCGCGCGGCCCCCGGTGGCCAGGGCGAGCAGCATGAACAGGACCGCCATGACGACGATGTTGCCGGCCGACTGGAGCATGAAGGCCAGCGCGCCGTACAGGGGGTTGTGGCTCTCGGCGGCGTCCCTGAAGAGCTGGCGGAACAGCGGGAACGGGCGGCCGATCAGGAAGCCGCCGATCAGCGCGCCCATGACGGCCATGCGGGCGCTCGGGTGGCGGGACAGCGGGTCGGGCAGGTAGCCGAGCGCGGCCAGGCCCAGGTAGAGGAAGGCCAGCCCGATCAGCCCGAACGTGACCATCGCCTGGACCAGGCCGGGGGACAGGGTGCCCGGCGCGGGTCTGGCCGTGGCGAACTGCGGCATGGAGGTGCCGACGATGCCCACCACGACGCCGTACGCGCCGGACACGGTCAGCGCGCCGGCGGCCAGCCAACCGAGCGGGCGCAGCGTCCCGCGGATCCGGGCGCCGACCGACGGCCTGGCCCCGACGAGGGGCGCGACCGCGCCGAGCGCGGCGATGTTGCACGCGGTGAACGAGCCCGCCAGGCCGGAGGCGAAGGCGAACACGATGCCGGAGAGCGTCCCGGCGATGGGGGTGGCGTCGGCGTCGTGGCCGAGCATCGTGTCGGCGACCGTCGAGCCGATCGTCTGGTCCACGAACTCGGCCGACCACACGACGGTCAGCAGGAATCCGGCGAGGGCGCTGAGCAGCAGCACGAGCCCGCGGCGGCGGGCGGGCGCGGGTTCGACGGCGGGGGTGGCGGCGAGGGGCAGGGTCATGGTGGTTCCCCTTCTCGTCCAGCAGGAGGCGGCGCCCGCACGCGGGCGGGCGCCGGGCGTCCTGGGGGGTGAACGCGTACGCCGTGCAAGTTCTGTGACGTTCTGTGACGTTCTGTGACAACGGCCTGGACGGTGATCAGAGCAGGGCGCCAGGCCGGCATGGCCGGTTGATGGGAACTCCGAACGGGATATTGCCACGTTTAGCACGAAATTCCGGGTAGTTAAAGCGGCCCCCACCGACCGCCGGGCGTCACAGCCTCCTGACCCTGACACCGTCCCCGTTGACCACCCGCTGCGTACGCCCGAGCTGGACGGTGAGCCCCGGCATCCCGGCCAGCGGGCTCACGTCGAGGTCGGCGGGCATGAGGAACAGATTCAGGTTGCGCAGCCCGGGCAGAGCGGCGAGCGGGGACAGGTCGGTGACGCCGGGGCACACGGCCAGGGTCAGGGAGGAGAGCCGCGTCTGCCCGCACAGCGGGGTGAGATCCGTCAGGGCGGGGCAGTGGCGCAGGCGGAGGCGGGTCAGGGAGAAGCGGCCGAGTGCCGCGAGATCGAGCCCGCCGACCTCGTCGAGGGACACGTCGGCGACGGACGGGCAGGTCAGGGAGGCGGCGTCGAGGCAGGCGCCGGCTTCCGCGACGCCGTCCAGCCACAGTTTCTCCAGTCGCCGCATCCCGGCGAAGACCGTCCCGGGGATCGGCAGGCCGTCGCGCCGGAGGTGCAGTGACTCCAGCTGGTCCTGCCGGGCGAGCGGCGCGTGCCAGGCGTCCCGGTCGTCGTCGCGCAGGTCGAGGACGAGCTCCCTCAGGCGCGGCAGACGGTCGAGGAAGGCCGGATCGTCGAGCCGGACTCCCCAGAGCCGCATGGTGCGCAGACGCGGCGATCCGTCCAGGGGGCCGAGGTCCACGGCGTGAGGCGTGGCGTAGAAGTGCAGGCCGAGTTCGGTCAGCCGGGGCAGCGACGCCACCCCGTCCAAGGAGCGGATCGGGGCGTCCTGCACGCTCAGCAGTTGCGTCTGGGGCATGTCGCGGAGGAATCGCAGGTCGGGGAGGGGGGTGGGCACGGTGACGAGCACCTCGGACGCCTTCAGGAGGGCGGCGCTGCGGAGATGGCGGGCGCTGGAGAAGGTGACGTCCTCCATGTCGGCCAGGACCCGCCGGGCGTAGACGTCGGCGTCGAAGTACTCCCAGCCCTGGCGGAGCTGCTCCCGCACCTGCCACCGCGGGTCGGACGCGTAGCCGGCCAGGCGGTCCAGGGCCTCCGGGCCGTTGATCAGGAACGTCGTGCGGACCGTCCACGCCGCGCGGCTCGCCGGCAGGCCCGTCAGGTCGCGGGGCAGGCGGCGCAGGATCTCCTCGCCCGCCGCCGCCAGCAGGGTCGCCTCCTCCTCCGTGCGCGGCGGGACCACCTGCGCCAGGCACGCCTCGAACCGGTCGCGCACCCCGGCCGGGATCTCCTGGACGGTCTCCAGGCACGCCGCCACCAGCAGCCGCAGCCTGCGGGCGTGCTTGCCGCCCTGGTCGGCGCGGTCCAGCAGGCCGCTCAGCAGCTCGCCGCGCAGCCGGCCGTTCGCGTGCCCGGCGGCCATCACCACGACCTCGCGCCACTGGTCCAGGTGCGCCCGCTCGACCGCCGCCTCGACGTCCTCGTCCTCCACGAGCTGCCCGGCGGCCAGGTACTCCTGGACGGTCCGGTGTGCGAAGTCGATCCGGCCGGGCACCGGCTCGCGCAGCACGCCGCTCCGGCGTAACAGGTGTTCGAGCACGTCGGAGGCGGTGTGCGAGACGCGGGTCATCGAGCCGAGCTTCTGCTCGACCCGCCGCAGCGCGGTCGCCTTCGACAGCTCGGAACGGCCCATCGACACCAGCCGCCAGGCCAGGTCGCGCAGGATCCACACCTTCTGGCCGGGGTCGAGGGACACGTCGTCGTCGATCCGCCGCTCGGCGTCGCGGCGTTCGAGCAGCAGGCCGAGCACGGCGTCGTAGAAGCCCATCCGGCTGCGCGGGAGCTGGGTGCGGCGGTCGAGGTTGAGCGCGCACAGCATGGCGGCCAGCAGCGGGGTCGAGGCGACCACGCCCAGGTGCGGATTGGACTCCATCCTGGCCAGCAGGGCGACCTCGTAGCCTTCCAGCTCGCCGGGGTCGCACGGCAGGCTCGGGCAGTCGCGTATCGCGACGTGCCACTGACGGATCAGCTCCCGCTGGTCGTCGGGCGTCATGGGCTCCAGCGTGGCCGCCGCGAACCCCTCGTCGGCCAGCCAGCGGGCGTCGGCGGCGGTCGGGCGGGAGGTCACCACGACGCGCAGCTCCGGATAGGCCGCCAGCAGCCGCGACAGCCACTCCCGTACGGCCGGCCGGTGCCGTACGAGCAGCTCGTCCACGCCGTCGACCAGGAGCAACCCGCGGCCGGACGCCAGCACGCGCTCCACCCAGCCGCGCGGCATGCGGCCGGCGACCTCCCGCGCGACGTCGTCGAGGAAGTCGGCGGGCGCGGGCAGCCGTCCTGACGAATGGCTCCTCAGCTTGATCATCAGGGGCACACAGCCGTTCCAGGCGGCCAGGTCGCCCGAGAAGCCGCCGCGCGCGGCGGTGACCGCCAGCCAGCGCAGCAGCGTGCTCTTGCCCGAACCCGCGTCGCCGCGCAGCAGCGTGAGCCTGGAGCGGCCGAGCGCCGACTCGATGCGCTCGGTGCCGCGCTCGGCGGGGTGCACGCCGGTGAGCGCGGCGACCGACAGCCGCTCCGGCGTGCGCGGGCCGCGTTCGCCGGAGGAGACGTTGAGGCTGATGTAGGCGACGCTCAGCGACGTGCGCGGACGGTAGGTCTCCACCCGGACGCCGAACAGCTCGACCTCGTCGAGGGTGCGGCTGGCGAAACCGAGGTAGAGGCGGGCGAACGCGGCGTCGTCCTGGGTGCCCTCGGGGGCCTCCAGCGTGCGTTGCGGCATCCTGGCGAGCAGGCGTTCGACGCCCTCGGCCAGGCTGCTGAGCCGGCCCAGCGTCTCGGTGGCGGCGCGCGGCAGGTACTGGGGGAGCTGACGCATGAGACCGACCAGGCAGTCGACGGACTCGGCGAGCAGGACGGCGTACAGGCGGTCCTCGGCCTCCCCGAGGCGGGGTTCCGGAAGGGCCGCCAGGATGCGTCCGGCGAGTTTGGCGGGGTCGGCGTCCGACTCGAACAGGGCCTCGTCCGACAGGTCGGCGGCGCGCAGCGCGGCCACGGCCTCCAGCAGGACGGCGGCCCGCGCGGACTCGTCCAGCCCGCGGAACTCCTGCTCGACGAGCCGCGACAGCCGGCCCTCGACGGCCAGCGCGATGCCCTGGAGCTGGTTGTCGATCTTCCGTGGCGCCAGCCGGTCACGGAACCCGCTCTGGACGAGATCCTTCAGCTCACTCGTACGGTCCTTGCGCGCGGCCCGGGTGGCCAGCCATTCGCGCATGGCACGTTCAGCGATGCTCTTCCCAGCGGCGGTCAGGGCCGCCTCGATGCCCGGCATGCCTTCTATATAAGACGATCTTTCCGGTCACGCGGTGAAATCGGCGAAGTCGAACCCCGGCGACACGACGCAGCTCACCAGCACCGCCTCGTCCCCGGCCGGACGCGCGGACTGCCACACGCCGCCGGGCACGACCGCCTGCGGCACCTGCCCCCGCTCCACCAGCGGCCCCAGGACGACGTCCCGGTCGCCGACGGTCAGGCTCAGCGGGCCGCCCCGGTGCCACAGCCACACCTCGTCCGACCTCACCATGTGCGGGACGGACTCCTCGCCCGGCTGGAGCAGGAAGTAGATGCCGGTGGCGCTGGCGCGCGGGCCCGGGTAGCCGTCGGGCCGGATCGTGACGGGCGACCGCCAGGTCTCGCGGTACCAGCCGCCCTCCGGATGGGGAAGCAGGTCCAGCTCGGCGGCCACGGGCGGCCGGGCGACGAACGCGACGGGCGCGCCGGTGACGTCGCGCCGCAGGAAACGGGCGCCGTCGAGGACGGCCTGCCCGTCGAACGTCGCGGCCAGCGCCAGGGCGGCCGCCTCGTCGGCGACCTCGGTGGGCGCGCCGTCGGGAAAGATCCTCAGCTCCACATGGCCGATCTTACGAGGAACCGGGCGCGCGGGCCGACCACCTCGCCCACGCCCGTGTTCGTCGGCGCCCGTCGGCGGGGTGCTCGCCGCGCGAACTGTCGGTCGGCCTGGCTAGTCTGCGGCAGGTGATCGAACGGTGGAGCCGTGATCAGGTGCTCGCCCTCGCCCCCGACGCCTCGTCCCAGAAGGCGGCCCAGGGGGTGGCCGCGGCGGGCAAGTGGTCCTCGCGCGGCACGACGGGCAGCGTCCTCTACGGCGAGTGCAAGGGCAGCGGGTCCAAGCCCTACCTGGCGTGCGTCGACCTGAGCGAGCCCGCCTACCGGTGCAGCTGCCCCAGCCGCAAGTTCCCCTGCAAGCACGCGCTGGGCCTGCTGCTGCTGTGGTCGGCCGACGGCGTGCCCGCCGAGGAGGCCGCGCCGCAGTGGGTGACCGAGTGGCTCGACGGCCGCGCCGAGCGCGCCGCCAGGTCCGCGGCCCGCGTCGAGGCGTCCCGCGCCGATGCGGCCGGGGTGGCCGATGGCGAGGCTGCCGGGAAGGAGCGGGTGGAGCGGGCCGAGCGGGCGGAGTCGGTGCGGCACGCGCGGGTGGGGGCCGGGCTGGCGGAGCTGGAGCGCTGGCTGGCCGACCAGATCCGCCAGGGCCTGGCCTCCTCCGCCGAGCACGACTGGGACGGCCTGGCCAAGCGCCTCATCGACGCCCAGGCCCCCGGCGTCGCCGGCCTGGTGTCCCGGCTGACCCAGGTGCGTGCCGAGGACGACTGGCCCGGCCGGCTCCTGGAGGAGTACGCGCTGGTCAACCTCCTCGCCGTCGCCTACCGCCGCCGCGCCGACCTCCCCGGGCCCCTGGCACAGACCGTCCAGATCCGCACCGGTTTCCCCGTCACGAAGGAAGAGGTGCTGGCCGGGCCGGCGGTGCGCGACCACTGGCACGTGCTCGGCGGGCGCGACGACGAGCACGACCGGCTGACCGCCCGCCGCGTCTGGCTCAAGGGCCGGGCGACCGGCCGGGCGGCGCTGATCCTCTCCTTCGCCCCTCAGGGCCAGCCGCTCGACGCCTCCCTGGTCACGGGCACCACGATCGACGCCGACCTCGCCTTCTACCCGGGCGCCGCCCCCCTGCGCGCCCTCGTCGCCGCCCGCCACCCCGCCACGCCTCTCGCGGCCGGGGCCGCCGGGCCGGTCGGGGTGTCGGCCGACGAGGCGCTCGACGAGGTGGCGCGGGTGCTGGCCGAGGATCCCTGGACCGAGTCGTGGCCGGTCGTGCTGGCCGGCGTCGTCCCCGGCCGGGCGTCGGTCGGGGGGCTGCCGTTGCACCCCCGGGCCCGTGACCCCTGGCGGCTGATCGCCGTCTCGGGCGGCCATCCCGTCACGCTGGCCGCCGAATGGACCCCGCAGGGCCTGCGCCCGCTCACCACCTGGGACGACGAAGGAACGGCGGTGATCCTGTGACCTGGGACGACCTGGCCTCCACGGCCCTCGTGGGCACCGACCGCAGGCCGTACGGAGGAGACCTGCTGGAGGCCGCCGCCGTCGAGACGGCCCGGCGGCGCGCGGGCCGCCGCCCGGTCGGGTCCGCGCCGCCGGCGCCCGCCCCCGCCGAGGAGCTGCCCGCCGTCGACCGGCGCGCGGCCGGGCGGCTGGTCCGCATCATGGGCGGCGAGTACGCCCGCCTGCTCCCCGAATGGCTGGCCGCGGCCGCCGCGACCGGCCGCCGGGTGCCCTGCGACGTGCTGCCCGACCTGCTCGAAAGAGGCAGGCGCGACCGCTCGATCCGGGCCCATCTGGGCGTCCTGGCCGGGCAGCGCGGCCGTTGGCTGGCCGGGCTCAACCCGGCGTGGGGCTACCTGCTGGAGGAGCCCACCGGCGAGACGTGGGAGCTGGGCGGCGCCGCCGACCGCCGCGCCCACCTGCGCGCCCTGCGCGCCGCCGACCCCGCCGGGGCCAGGGAGCTGCTGGAGAGCACGTGGGAGCGGGAGACGCCCGACGACCGGGCCGAGTTCGTCGAGCTGCTGGCCGACGGGCTCGGCATGGGCGACGAGCCGTTCCTCGAAGCGGCGCTCGACGACCGCCGCCGCGAGGTCCGCCAGGCCGCCGCCAACCTGCTGACCCGGCTGCCCGGCTCCCGCCTGTCCAGGCGCATGGCCGAGCGGGCGCGGGCCTGCGTGTCGATCTCCGGCTCGACCATCGCCGTCGAGGCGCCCCTGGAGTGCGACCGGGCGATGGAACGCGACGGCGTGCGTCCCAAGCCGCCGCGCGGCATCGGCGAGCGGGCCTGGTGGTTGCAGCAGATCCTGGCCCGCGCCCCGCTGGGCGTCTGGGGCCGGCCGCCGTCCGAGCTGCTCACGATGCGCGTCCCCGACTGGGACGCCGAGGTGAAGGCCGCCTGGGTGCGGGCCGCGGTGCTGCAGAAGGACCCGGAGTGGGCGCGCGCGATGTTCGGCTGGGACCCGATCGCCGACCTGCTCGAAGCGCTCCCGCCGGGCGAGCAGCAGGAGCTCGCCGCCGGCTTCGTCGTCGAGCACGACCTGGACAGCCAGTTGATCATGGTTCTCGGCGGCGTCTCGTCCCAGTGGGGGGAGGGGCTGGCGACGGCCGTCCTCCACAAGATCGTCAAGGTGGCGGCCGTCCAGCCGTGGAACCTCGGCGAGCTGGTCAAGCTGGCGGGCGAGCACATCGACCCCGCCCTGTTCCCGCTGGCCGAGAGCTACTCGCCGGTGGCGCCGATCCAGCAGGTCGCCGCCCTCCTGCGTTTCCGTGCCGACATGTACAAGGAGCTCGCATGACCGTCCTGCGTCCCCACGCCGAAGACCAGTACGCCGAGGAGCTGGCCTACCTGGCCAAGGACGACGACCGTCCCCGGCCCCCCGGCTGGAAGCTGTCGCCCTGGGCGGTGACCCGGTACATCCTGGGCGACGGCGACCGCGTCACCCCCAAATACGTCGGCGCCCGCCGCATCGTCGAGGTCGCCGTGGCCACGCTCGCGACCGACCGCGCGCTGCTGCTGCTCGGCGTGCCCGGCACGGCCAAGACGTGGCTGTCGGAGCACCTGGCCGCCGCGGTAAGCGGCGACTCGACGCTGCTCGTCCAGGGCACCGCGGGCACCGCGGAAGAGGCCGTCAGGTACGGCTGGAACTACGCCAGGCTGCTGTCGGAGGGCCCGTCGTTCGAGGCGCTGACCCCCTCGCCGGTGATGCGGGCCATGGCCGAGGGGCGGGTCGCCCGCGTCGAGGAGCTGACCCGCATGCCCTCCGACGTCCAGGACGCGCTGATCACCGTCCTGTCGGAGAAGACGCTGCCGATCCCCGAGCTCAACCGCGAGGTGCAGGCCGAGCGCGGCTTCAACGTCATCGCCACCGCCAACGACCGCGACCGGGGCGTCAACGAGCTGTCCAGCGCCCTGCGCCGCCGGTTCAACACCGTCGTGCTCCCCGTGCCCGCCGACGCCGAGGAGGAGGTGCACATCGTCGCCCGCCGCGTCACCGATCTGGGCCGTGCGCTGGAGCTGCCGGAGACCACCACCGGCCTGGCCGAGATCCGGCGCGTGGTGACCGTCTTCCGCGAGCTGCGCGCCGGCGTCACCGAGGACGGCCGCACCAAGGTCAAGTCGCCCAGCGGCACCCTGTCCACGGCCGAGGCGATCTCGGTGCTCACCAGCGGCATCGCGCTGGCCGCCCACTTCGGCGACGGCGTGCTGCGGCCGTCCGACGTGGCGGCCGGGATCGTGGGCGCGGTGGTGCAGGAACCGGTCTCCGACCGGGTGGTGTGGCGCGAGTACCTGGAGACCGTGGTGCGCGAGCGTCCCGACTGGCGCGACTTCTACCGCGCCTGCCGCGAGGTGTCATGAGCACCGTGTCCGTCCTGGGCGTGCGCCATCACGGCCCCGGCTCGGCCCGCGCGCTCCGGCGTGAGCTCGAACGCCTGCGCCCCGACGCGATCCTCGTCGAGGGGCCGCCGGAGGCCGACGCGCTCGTGCCGCTCGCCCCCGACCTGGAGCCGCCGGTCGCGCTGCTCGCGCACGTCCCCGGCGCTCCGGCGAAGGCCGCGTTCTGGCCGTTCGCGGAGTTCTCCCCCGAATGGCAGGCGATCCTGTACGGCGTCGCCGCCGGCGTCCCGGTGCGCTTCTGCGACCTGCCCGCCGCCCACTCCCTGGCCGACGAGGCCGAGGGCGAGGAGGAGGCCGAGGCGGGGGGCGACGGGCTGCGTACCGACCCCATCGGCGCGCTGGCGGCCGCCGCCGGGCACGACGACCCCGAACGCTGGTGGGAGGACGTCGTCGAGCACCGCGGCGACACCCCCTTCGAGGCGATCGCCGAGGCCATGGCCGCCGTGCGCGAGGGGCACGAGCCGACCGGCCGGGAGGCCAGGCGCGAGGCGTACATGCGCAGGACGCTGCGCGCGGCGATCAAGGAGGGGTTCGGCACGATCGCGGTGGTCTGCGGCGCCTGGCACGTGCCCGCGCTGACCGGTCCGCTGCCCCCGGCCTCGGCCGACAACGCGCTGCTGCGCGGGATGCCGAAGGTGAAGGCCGAGCTGACCTGGGTGCCGTGGACGTACGGACGGCTGGCCTCCCGGAGCGGCTACGGCGCGGGCATCACCTCGCCGGGCTGGTACCACCACCTGTTCGCCGCCCCCGACCGGCCGGTCGAGCGCTGGCTCACCGAGGCCGCCGCCGTGCTGCGCGAGGAGGGCCTGCCGGTCTCGTCCGCGCACGTCATCGAATCCGTGCGCCTGGCCGCGACCCTGGCGGGGCTGCGCGGCAGGCCGCTGGCCGGGCTGGGCGAGGTCACCGAGGCGGCCAGGGCGGTGCTGTGCGAGGGCGACGACCTGGCCGTCGAGCTGATCCAGCGGCGCATGGTCGTCGGCGACCGGCTGGGCCACGTCACCGACGGCACCCCGATGGTCCCGCTCCAGCGCGACCTGCGCGAGCAGCGGCGGCGGCTCAAGCTCCGGCCCGAGGCCCTCGACCGGGAGCTCGACCTCGACCTGCGCAAGCCGCTCGACCTGGAGCGCAGCCACCTGCTGCACCGGCTGCGGATGCTGGAGGTGGGCTGGGGCACGCCGGGCCAGGCGCGCGGCAAGGGCACGTTCAGGGAGTCGTGGACGCTGCAGTGGCGGCCCGAGCACGACCTCGCGCTCATCGAGCACGCCGCCCTCGGCACCACCGTCGCCGCCGCGGCCGCGCAGCGGGCCCGCGACCTGGCCGGGGCGGCGTCGGCGGCGCTCGCCGACCTGACCGCGCTGGTCGAGCTGTGCCTGCTGGCCGACCTGCCGAAGGCGCTGCCCGGCGTGCTCGCCGCGCTGTCGGCCAAGGCGGCGCTGGACACCGACGTCACGCACCTGATGGCGGCGCTGCCCGCGATGGTGCGCGCCCACCGCTACGGCGACGTGCGCGGCACCTCGGCCGAGGGGCTGGCGGTGATCGTGCGCTCGATGCTCGACCGGATCTGCGTCGGGCTGCCGGTGGCGGTCACCGCGCTCGACGACGACGCGGCGGCCGGGCTGCTGAAGCACGTCGACGCCGTCCACGCCGCCGTCGCCCTCCTCGCCGAACCTGCCGCCGAGGCCGCTGATGACGCGGCCGGTGACGGCGGAGCGGCCGGTGAGGGGGCGTCGCCGCGCGGGCGGTGGCTGGGCACGTTGCGGGGCATCGCCGACCGGCCTGACCTGCACGGTCTCATCGAGGGCCGGCTCACCCGCCTCCTGCTCGACTGCGGCGAGCTCGACGACGCGGGCGACCGCATGTCCAGGGCCATGTCCCGGGGCCAGACCCCGGTCAGGGCGGCGGCCTGGGTCGAGGGCTTCCTGTCCGGCGGCGGCCTGCTCCTGGTGCACGACCCGCGCCTGCTGGGCCTGGTCGACGCCTGGCTGACCGCGCTGCCCGCCGACCAGTTCACCGACGTGCTGCCGCTGCTGCGCCGCACGTTCGGCGGGTTCGCCGCGCCGGAGCGGCGGGCCGTCGGAGAGCGGGTGAGCGCGGCGGGCCGCACGGGCGACCCCGGCGGCGCGGCGGAGCCGGACGTGGACGAGCGGCGCGCGGCGGGAGCCGTGGCGACCGTGCTGGCGATCATCGGGAGAGACCGTGGATGAGCGCATGCGCAGGTGGCGGCTGGTGCTCGGGGGCGGCGACGCCGACGGCACCGGCCGCGCCCTGGAGGGTGCCGACGCGCAGATGGACGCGGCCCTGGCCGCCGTCTACGACCAGGACGGCCGCGAGGGGCAGAGCCGTCGCGAGGGCGGCCTCGGGGCGTCCGCGCCGCGGGTGGCCCGCTGGCTGGGTGACATCCGGACGTACTTCCCGTCCACGGTCGTCCAGGTCATGCAGAAGGACGCGATCGAGCGGCTGAACCTCACCAGGCTGCTGCTCGAACCGGAGATGCTGGAGGCCGTCGAGCCCGACGTGCACCTGGTCGGCACGCTGCTCGCGCTCAACCGGGTCATGCCCGCCCAGGCCCGCGAGTCGGCCAGGGCCGTGGTGCGCAAGGTGGTCCAGGAGCTCGAACGCCGCCTCGCCGACCGTACGCGGGCGGCGGTGACGGGTGCGCTCGACCGTTCGGCGCGTACGCACCGGCCCAAGCGGGTGGCCGACATCGACTGGGACCGCACGATCCGGGCGAACCTCAAGAACTACCTGCCGGAGCGGAACACGGTCGTCCCGTCGCGGCTGGTCGGCTACGCGCGCAGGCAGCGGTCGGTGCAGCGCGAGGTGGTGCTCTGCATCGACCAGAGCGGTTCGATGGCGGCCTCGGTGGTGTATTCGAGCGTGTTCGGGGCGGTCCTGGCCTCGATGCGGTCGCTGAAGACGTCGCTCGTGGTGTTCGACACGGCGGTGGTCGACCTGACCGAGCAGTTGCACGACCCGGTCGAGCTGCTGTTCGGCACCCAGCTCGGCGGCGGCACCGACATCAACAGGGCCATCGCCTACTCCCAGGGTCTCATCACCCGTCCGGCCGACTCGATCTTCGTCTTGATCAGCGACCTGTACGAGGGCGGTGTGCGCGAGGAGATGCTGCGCCGGGTGGCGGCGATGACGCAGGCCGGCGTGCAGGTGATCGTGCTGCTCGCGCTCTCCGACGAGGGCGCGCCCTTCTACGACCACGAGAACGCCGCCGCGCTGGCCGCGATGGGCGTGCCCGCCTTCGCCTGCACCCCCGACGCCTTCCCCGACCTGATGGCCGCCGCCGTCGAACGCCGCGACATCACCCGGTGGGCCGAGCGTCACGCCGGCGGCTGAGAAAGGCCGAGGCCGCGGCTCCACCCCCGCAGGGGAGCCGCGGCCGGGTCAGCGCTCAGTGGCCGGCCTGTTCGGGGCGGGCCTTGCGCGGCATGAGGAACGACAGGGCGAAGGTGATCGCCAGCAGCCCGATCTCGACCCAGACGGTCACCTGCATGGCCGAGCCGAAGCTCCACTGATCCTTGAGCAGGTTGAAGAAGAGCGTGCCGAGGACGGCGGTGCCGAGCGCGCCGCCGAGCTGCTGGACGGCGGTCATCGTGCCCGAGGCCGACCCCGACTCGTGCGGCTCGACCCCGGCCAGCACGATGTCGAAGAACGGCGCCATGGTCAGGCCCATGCCGATGCCGACCAGCGCCAGCCCGGGGGCGAGCTGCCAGACGCCGACGTCGGTGCCGGCCAGGTGGATGGTCACCCCGAGCACGGCCGCGCCGGCGGCCATGACGACCACGCCGATCTGCAGCAGGCCGCGGCCCAGCTTCTCCTGGAGCCCGGACATGGCCAGGCCGAAGCCGATCACGCCGCCGACCGCCTGGGGAAGGCTGGCCAGGCCGGCCTTGAGCGGGCTGAAGTGCAGGCCGGCCTGCATGTAGATGCTGAAGACCAGGCTGAGGCCGATCATGCCGGAGAAGAACGCCAGGCCGGCCACCAGGCCGCCGGAGAAGGCCCGCTTGCGGAAGAGGCTGGGGGTGACCAGCGGGTCCTTGCCGGAGGCGGCGCGGCGCGACTCGTACCTGCCGAACAGGGCGAAGACGACCAGCGAGGCGGCCATCGAGACGAACGTCCAGGCGGGCCAGCCGAGCTCGCGGCCCTGGATCAGCGGGTAGATCAGCAGGAATCCGGCGACCGAGACCAGGCCGACGCCGACCAGGTCGAGCCTGGTGGCGTTCGAGAGGCGGTACTCGGGGAGGAAGCGGATGCCGGCCAGCGCGGCGGCCAGGCCGAGCGGCAGGTTGATCAGGAAGATCATGCGCCAGCCGGTGCCGAAGAAGTCGGCGTCGACCAGCCAGCCGGCCAGCACGGGGCCGCCGACCGACGAGATCGTCATGACGGGCCCGAACATGCCGAACGCCTTGCCGATCTCCTGCGGCGGGAACATCTCCTTGATCAGGCCGAGGCCCTGGGGCAACATCACGGCGCCGAACAGGCCCTGCAGCACCCGGCTGGCGATCAGCATCTCGGGGCTGCCCGCCACGCCGCACAGCAGCGAGGCGGCGGTGAACCCGAAGGCGCCGATGAGGAACATGCGCTTGCGGCCGAACAGGTCGCCGAGCCGTCCGCCGGTGACCAGGCCGACGGCCATGGCCAGCGTGTAGCCGGCGCCGAGCCACTGTACGAGGCTGTCGCTGCCGCCCAGGTCGGCGCGGATGGTGGGGGCGGCGATCGTGGTGATCAACGCGTCGAGCAGGTCCATCACCTCGGCGGCGAGGATCACGAAAAGGGCGGCCCAGCGCCACCGGTAGGGCGCGACGGCCTCCGTGGCCTGCGCCGAGTTGGTCACTGTCATCGGGGGGAACTCCTTAAGAACGCTGTTCTTGATACGAACACTGTTCGTTACGAACACCGTTTTAGTAGCGAACAGCGTTCGTGTCAAGTACAGTGTTCGCCATGGGGAGCAAGGAAGAAGCCGTGCCGGTGCCGCCGTGGCGCAAGTCCCGCAAGCCCGCGCCGATCAGGCGGCAGCTCAGCCAGGACCTCATCGTCGAGACCGGGCTGCGCGTCCTCGACGCCGAAGGGCTCGACGCGCTGAGCATGAGACGCGTCGCCCAGGAGCTCGACACCGGCCCCGCCTCCTTGTACGCGCACGTCGCGAACAAGGAGGAGCTGCTCGAACTCGTCTACGACCGCGTCCTCGGCGAGATCCGGCTGCCCGAGCGCGACCCCGGCCGGTGGAAGGACCAGCTCAGGGCGTACGCGCTGGAGGTCTACCGGGTGCTGAACAAGCACGCCGACGTCGCCAGGGCGGCCCTGGCGAACATCCCCACGGGCGAGAACTCGCTGCGCACCGGCGAGTTCGTGTACGGGCTGATGGTGGAGGCCGGGATGCCGCCGCGCGAGGCCGCCCTGTGCCTCGACCGCCTGTCCCTCTACCTCATCGGCGACGCCTACGAGGGCTCGGTGCACATCAGCCGGCTGCGCGCCTCGGACATGTCCACGCCGGAGGAGTACTTCACCGCGTTCGCGACCCAGATCGCCGACTACTACCGCGCCCTGCCGCGCGACCGCTTCCCGTACCTGGTCGAGCACATCGACGACCTGATCGCCGCCGACGGCGAGGAACGTTTCCGCTACGGCCTCGAACTGCTCCTCGACGGCATCGAGTCCCGCATGCCTTAGGCCCAATTGCCTAGGCCCCGCGCCCGATGTGCCGACGCGCGGTTCCCCCTACTTTTACGGTCATGACAACGACTGTTGAACCGATCGAAGACGTCGCCCCGGCCCCGGCCGGCGTGCTGTCCGCGCAGTACCGGGCGCTCAGCGTCGGCCTGGTCGCGCTCGTCATGCTGGTGGCCTTCGAGGCGATGGCGGTGGCGACCGCGATGCCCATCGTGGCCGGCGACCTGGGCGGCATGGCCCTGTACAACCTGGCCTTCAGCGCCACTCTCGCGGCCAGCGTGATCGCGACCGTGCTCGGCGGCCGGTGGAGCGACGTGCGGGGGCCGGTGCAGCCGATCGCCGTCGGCGTGGCCACCTTCGTGGCCGGGCTCCTGGTGGCCGGATTCGCGCCGACGATGGAGGTGCTGGTCGCGGGCCGTTTCGTGCAGGGGCTCGGCGCCGGGTTGATCCAGGTCTCCCTGTACGTGCTGGTCGCCCGGGTCTTCCCGGGGGCCATGCATCCCAAGGTGTTCGCCTTGTTCTCGGCCGCCTGGGTGGTGCCCTCCATGATCGGCCCGGCCATCGCCGGGTTCGTCGTGGAGAACGTGAGCTGGCGGTGGATCTTCCTCGGCGTCTCCGCCCTGGTCATCCCCTCGGCCCTGCTGCTGTGGCGCGGCACCGCCGGGCGTTCGGCCGAGCGCGGCTCCGCCGAACCCGCCCCCGGCCTCGGCCGCAAGCTCGTCTGGGCCATGCTGACCGCCGTCGCCGCCGCCCTCATCCAGTACGGCAGCGCCCTGGAGCTGGCCGGCCTGCCGCTGCTCGTGGCCGGCATCGTGCTGCTGGTCGTGGCCCTGCCCAAGCTGCTGCTGCCCGGCTCGCTGCGCGCCGCCCGCGGCCTGCCGACCGCTCCCGTGCTGCGCGGCCTGGCCTACGGCTCGCTCATGGCCGCCGAGGTGCTCATCCCGCTCATGCTGATCCACGAGCGCGGCCTGACCGCCACCGGCGCGGGCGTCGTCCTCACGGTGGGCGCGCTCGGCTGGTCCACCGGCTCCTGGATCAAGGGCCGCGGCACGATCAGCCACATGACCGCCATCCGCGGCGGCGCCGCGATGATCGCCGTCGGCATCACGCTGGTGTCGCTCGTGCTCGTCGACTCCCTGCCCATCGCGGTCGCCTACGTCGCCATGGCCATCTCCGGCCTCGGCATCGGCGCTCTGCACCCCACGGTGTCCGTGCTGGTGCTGGAGATGTCCAAGGAGGGCGAGGAGGGGCAGAACAGCGCGGCCGTGGGCGTCGGTGAGTCGGTGTTCACCGTGGTCGCCGTCGCGGTCAGCGGCGCCCTGTTCACCGCCACCGGCGAGAACTACGCCGTGGGGCTCGGATTCACCGTCGTGCTCGCCGTCCTGGCCTTCGTGCTGGCCCCCCGTTTTGTGCAGTCCGCCAAGGCAGGCACTATGGAAGGGACCGCGTCATAGTGATGAGAACGTCAAAGTGCTGAGAACGCTGCCAAACGCATCGGCGTGGACGGCCTTCACCAGGCGCGACGACTCTCTCGTCATGGCTAAAGGGGGGTTCTCATGCCGCGAGTGCGGGAGCTGGAGGTCTTCCGGCTGGTCCTGCCGTACGGCGCGAGGACGGAGAGCCTGCTCGTCAAGCTCACCGACCACGGCGGCATGACCGGCTGGGGCGAGGCCGTCTCACCCGAGCCCAAAGCCTGGTCGCGGCTGGAGGAGTCACTGGCCGCGCTGCTGATCGGCGTCGACTGGGAGCACCCCGACGCCGTGCCGAGCGGCGACCCGGCCGTCGACATGGCCTGCTGGGACCTGTGGACCAGGATGCGCGGCGTGCCGCTCGCGCACGCCATCGGCGGCACCCGAACCTCGGTGATGGCCACCGTGCGGCTGGCGCCCGACCCGTCCGTCGAGAGCCTGGTCGCCCGCGTCAACCAGCAGGTCTGCGCCGGTTACGGGCACGTCACCCTCGACATCAGGCCCGGCTGGGACGTCGAGCCCGTACGCGCGGTGCGGCAGGCCTACCCCGCGCTGACCCTGGCCGTCGACGGCGGCAACGCCTACTCCGACCTCGGCCAGCTCGTCGCCCTCGACTCCTACGGCCTTGAGGTCATCGAGCGGCCCTTCCCGCTCGGCGACGTCCACGCGCACGCCGCGCTGCAGGACGACGTGTCCGCCTCGGTCGCCGTCGAGGTGCGCTCGACCGCGGAGCTGGACGACTACCTGACCCTGCGCGCCGCCAGGGTCCTCCTGCTGCGGCCCACCGCCTTCCCGTCGCTCTCGGAGGCCCGCCGGGCGCACGACCGCGCCGCCGCCGCGGGCTGGGACATCCAGTGCACGGGCGGCCAGGGAGCGGGCCTGGCCAGGGCGGCCACGGTGGCGGTCGCGAGCCTGCCGGGCTGCACGCTGCCGTGCGACGTCACCCAGCCGCCCAAGCAGAACCAGATCGTCACGCCGCTGGTCGGCGCGAACGCGGGCGTCATCGCCGTCCCACTCACCCAGCCCGGCCTGGGCCACACGATCGACGAGAGCCGCCTGAGCCGCCTCGCCAAGGAGTCGTTCCACGCATGACCGCCCCTGACCCCGCCGCCGACTCCGACCTCGACCCCGACGCCGACGCCCGGCGGCTGGCCGCCCGGTCGCTCGCGGACGGCGATCCGACCGGCTGGTTCGAGCGCCTCTACGCCGAGTCGGCGACCGGCGACGCGATCGTGCCGTGGGACACGCGTACCCCGCACTTCCTGCTCGTGGAGTGGGCCGCCGACCGGAAGCCCGGCGACGGGCGGGCGCTCGTGGTGGGCGCGGGCCTGGGCGACGACGCCGAGCACGTGGCCGCCCTCGGTTACGCGACGGTCGCCTTCGACGTCAGCGAGTCGGCCGTGCGCCTGGCCCGCGAGCGTTTCCCGGACAGTGCCGTCGAGTACGTCACCGCCGACCTGCTCGACCCGCCCGCCGACTGGCGGCACGCCTTCGACCTGGTCGTGGAGATCATGACGGTGCAGGCCCTGCCCGAGGCGCTGCACGCTCGCGCCACCGAGAGCGTCGCCGCGTTCGTCCGTCCCGGAGGCACGCTGCTGGTGATCGCGTCGGGCCGCGAGCACGGCGGCCCGGTCGGCGGCCCGCCGTGGCCGCTGACGCCTTCGGAGATCGCGGCGTTCGCGACCGGCGGGCTGACGGCGGAGCGGATCGAGGACCTCCGCGACGGCGGTCGCCACCGCTGGCGCGCCACCTTCCGCCGCCCCCGCTGACCCGCGCCCCGGGCGTCCGGCGGGATTCTCAGGACACCTCGTACAGCGTCTCCATGGCCAGCCGCTCGCGTTCGGCCAGGTCGTACAGCAGCGACCCGGCCTCGTCGAGCGGCTGCTGCCGGCCCGTCTCCCCGGCCTGCGCCAGCAGGTCCGCCACCTGGCTCCACTTGGGCGCCAGCGCCATGTACGCCTGGCAGGCCGTCTCCAGGGCCTTGCCGGGCGCGATCGTCTGGGCCTCGGCCAGGAACTCGGTGTAGAGGTTGCGGAAGAACGCGCCGCCGGTGCCGCCCCGCTCCATGAGGTTGGCCGTACGCGTGAGCTGCGCGGTCGGCCCGCGTTCCAGCCAGGTGGGGACGAGCGCGGCGGCCTGCTCGATGCCCCGGTAGCCGACGTTCCTCATCGCCGGGTTGAGGAAGGCGGCGGCGGTGGACCGGACGGCCTCCTTGATGGCGTACGGCAGGTCGGGCTCGGCGCACGGCCCCACCGTGTACGACAGGTTGTGCGCCGTCATCGGCCCGGTCGCCGCGCGGGCGCGTTCGAGCGAGTCGAGCGGCACCCGGTTGCGGGTGCCCTGCTGGGCGGTGTCCACGAGGTGGGCGTGGCCCTCGTCGTAGCCGACCATCGCGACGTAGTGGCCGCCGAAGTGGTAGGGCGTCCTGATGTAGTCGAGGTGGTAGCAGTCGAGCCGGAGCCCGACGGGGGTGCCCTCGTCGAGGTGGCGGCGGACGTTCGACCAGGCCGTGATGGGGGAGGACGTCTCCTGCGTGTCCAGCGTGAACCCGAGCGCCGAGGCCAGCTTCTCGGTGATCGCGTGCGGCTTGACCCGGCCGCCGATCAGCGGGACGTCCAGCGAGCCGCTGTCCCAGTAGACGAAGCTCAGCCCCTCGCCCAGCCCGAACAGCATCGACTCAGACAACTCCACGCCCGCGTGCCGCAGCAGGGTGCCGGCGGTGGTCGTCTCGCAGTGACGCCCTTCAAAGGGCGGGACCAGATCGATGAGCACAAGCCAAGTGTGCCGGATGACCTGCGGATTCACCCGTCGGCGGCTCCGGCGCGCCCGGAAAACCGGTGGATGCCCTCCGAGGTGCTCACGCGATGATGGGCGCATGACCACCTTGATCGAACGCCCTGCCCGCACCGGCGCGGAACGGCTGCCCGGCGGCCGGCTTCTGGGCTGGGCCGAATGGGGGCCGGCGGACGGGACGCCGGTCCTGCTCTCCCCGGGGGCCGCCACGAGCCGCCGGCTCGGCATGGGCGCGGCGGCGCCCGGCGACCTCGGCGTGCGCCTGATCTCCCTCGACCGGCCCGGACTGGGCGCCTCCACCCCCGCGCCGGGCCGCACGTTCGCGGACTTCGCCGCCGACGTGGAGGTCTTCGCCGGGCGTCTGGGCCTCGGGCGTCCCGCCATGGTCGGCAACTCGCAGGGCGCGCCGTTCGCGCTGGCCTGCGCCGCCGCAGACGTGGTCGGCGCGCTGGCCCTGGTCTCCGCCGCCGACGAGGTGGCCGACCCGCGCTTCGCCGACGCGCTGCCCGACGAGCTGCGGCGGCTGACGGAGCTGTCCACGCACGATCCGCAGGCCGCCGAGCAGGTCTTCGCGGGCTTCACCCCGCAGGCCATGTGGGACCTGGTGATGGGCGGCAGCCCCGCCTGCGACCTGGCCGTCTACCAGGGCCCGGAGTTCGCCGACGGGTACCGCGAGGCGCTGGGGGAGGCGTTCGCGCAGGGGCCGGCCGGTTACGCCCGCGACACCGTCCTGGCGATGGGCCGCTGGGGCATCGACCTGTCGTCGATCACGGTGCCGGTCGACGTCTGGTACGGCGAGCATGACGCCACCCACTCGCCCGACCAGGGGGAGGGGCTGACCGCCCGCATCCGGGGAGCCGTGCGGCACGTCGTGCCCGGCGTCGGCGGCGCCCTGCTGTGGACGCACCCCCACCGGATCCTGCGCGCCCTCCTGGAACGCCTTCCGGCCTCAGCCGCCCGTTGAGCCCTGACCGAAGGTGATCACCATGTACCGGCCGTTGGAGTAGCTGACCACGGGCCGCCCGAGCAGCTCGCCCACCTTGCGGGCGACCCCCTGGAACACCTCCACCAGCTCCGGGGTGTCGGCACTCACCCTGAACCGCCCGTTCTCGGCGAGCTGCTGGGCCACCAGGGGGACGAAGCCGGCCTCGGCCCGCGCTCTCTCGTCGGCGTCGAGAGGGGTGTGCCGGATGGCGGGTGACGTGCCGAGGGGGTGGGACATCGCGAATCTCCTCCAGATTTGCCGGTCCGTCCAGGATGCCATCGGTGACCGGGGCTCCGGAGCGTCTCGCGCGGACTCAGCCCGCCCCGCACCCCTCGGTGAGCCCCTTCGTCGGCGGCCCGGACTTCCCCGGTTCGGCGGACTTGCCGGGCTTGGGGGAGGACGTGCCGTCCGACGCCGACGGGCCGGCCGACGGGGTCGCCGAGGCCGCGACGGCGGACGTGGCCGCGGTCGAGTCGCGGACGGCCTTGGCGGTCAGCTCGCGGATCTTGTCCCAGTCGGGGTAACCGGTGCTGATCAGCGGCGGCACGAACTGCAGGCTCGTCACCTTCGCGTTCTTGACCTTGAGCGCCAGCGGCACCAGGTTCGTCAGCATCGAGCGCGGGATGTCGGTCCTGATCAGCTCCTTGGCGGCCAGCGCGATCCGGTTGAACCGGGCCAGCACGGTCGCCGGGTCGGCCTGGCCCAGCAGCGCGCCGAGCACGCAGCGCTGCCGCCGCATCCTGGTGTAGTCGTCGCTGAACGTGCGCGAGCGGGCGTACCACATCGCGTCGGCGCCCTTGAGCTTCCTGGTGCCGGCCTTGACCAGGCCCTCGTTGTACTTGCCGAACACGACGTCCTGCTCGACGGTGATGGTGATGCCGCCGATGGCGTCGATGAGACGGGCGAAGCCCCACATGTTGACCAGGGCGTACCAGTCGATCTCCAGGCCGAGGGTGTAGCCGATGGTCTCCATGAGCACCTGCGGGCCCTGGTGCCGGCGGCCGCCGAAGATCTCCGGGTGGGCGTCGGCGTACTCCCAGACGCTGTTGAGCAGGTCGCTGCGGCCGCCGCCGGGGTCGGCCGGCAGGCGGAAGCCGCCGGGGAACCGCTGGGCCATGGGCGTGCCGGGGCGGAAGCGCACGTTCTCCAGGTTGCGCGGCAGGCTGACCAGCACGGTGTTGCCGGACTTCACGTCGATGCTGGCCACGTTCATGCTGTCGGTGCGCACGCCGGTGCGGTTGTCGTCGGCGTCGCCGCCGAGGAGCAGGAGGTTGACCCGCTCCCGCCCGGTCCACGGGTCCTCCGGCGGCTTCTGCCCGGCCTGGACGGGGGACTCGACCGGCTCGGGGCCGGTGAAGATGTCGCCGAGGGTCTTCTGGTAGGTCCACACGTTGTTCGCGACCACCCCGAACGGCACCACCACCACGACGGCGAGCAGCCCGGCCAGCGTGCCGGCCAGGATCTGGCCGCTCTGCGGCAGCCGTCCGGGACGCAGCACCACGAAGGAGTGCACGATCACGACGAACCAGGCGACGCCCAGCGACACGGCCCCGACGACGATCGCGGTCAGCCACGAGTCCTGGGTCAGCGAGCCCAGCAGGTTGTCGGTCGTCAGCGCCACCGCCAGCAGTGCAAACAGCCCGGCGACGTAGCACGAGAGCAGGATCAGGCCGGTCCGGCGCCGGCCGGCGCGCAGATGGGCGGCCCCGGGCGCCAGCGCCGAGAGCGCCAGCCAGCCGAGGACCGCTGCCGCGCTCACCGGTCTCCTGCCCTGCATGCCATCCTGCACGCCATCCCCGTTTCCCCGAAGTCCACCGTAACCCGCAGGCACGAACAGCGCGGGCAGCCTACGCATTGGATGCGAAATATGTCTTTATCGGAGGGTGAACATCGGTAACCGAATAAGATTCGGGTCATGGCCTTCTCCGAGATCGAGTACCACGTGGCCGATCGCGTCGCCACCATCACACTGTCTCGCCCCGAGCGGCTCAACGCGTTCACCTTGACCATGCGCGCCGAGCTGATCAGCGCGTTCGACCTCGCCGACGCCGACGATGACGTGCGCGCGGTGGTGGTCACGGGGGCCGGACGCGCCTTCTGTGCCGGGGCCGACCTGAGCGGCGGCGGCGACACCTTCGACCACCGGGCGCCCGGCCATGGGGAGAAGGCCGAGTTGGTCGACGGCGCGCCGCGCGACGGCGGCGGCACGGTCGCGCTGCGGATCGCCGCCTCGCTCAAGCCCGTCATCGCCGCGATCAACGGCCCGGCGGTGGGCGTGGGCGTCACGATGACACTGCCCATGGACGTGCGGCTGGCCGCCGAGAGTGCCAGGTTCGGGTTCGTGTTCGCCCGGCGCGGCATCGTCACCGAGGCGGCGTCGGGCTGGTTCCTGCCCCGGGTGGTCGGCATCTCCCGGGCCATGGAGTGGGCCGTGACCGGCCGGATCTTCCCCGCCGCCGAGGCGCTGGAGGGCCGACTGGTGTCACGGGTGCTGCCCGACGACGAGCTGCTGCCCGCCGCGTACGCGCTGGGCCGCGAGATCGCCGGCAACACCTCGGCCGTCTCCGTCGCCGCCGTGCGCAGGCTGATGTGGTCGGGCCTGTCGGCGGCCTCACCGTGGGAGGCGCACGCGGCCGACTCCAGGCTCATGGCCGAACTCGGCGGCGCGGCCGACACGGTGGAGGGGGTGACGGCGTTCCTGGAGAAGCGTCAGGCCGACTTCCCGATGAAGGTAAGCACCGACCTTCCGCCCGGCATCCCCTCATGGCCGGACAATCCATATTCTGTCTGATATGTACGAGATCACCGTTCTCCCCATGCAGCCCGACTTCGAGGGCGAGGTCGTCGCGACCCTGATTGCCAGGAAGGCCGGTTCGCGCAGGGCGGTGCTCTACGTCCACGGGTTCACCGACTACTTCTTCCAGGACCATCTGGCCGACTACTACGTCCAGCGCGGCATCGACTTCTACGCCCTCGACCTGCGCAAGTACGGCCGCTCACTGCTCCCGCACCAGACCAGGGGACTGATCAGGAGCATCACCGACTACTTCCCCGAGATCGACGAGGCAGTCCGCCTCATCCGCCGCGACCACGACGAGCTGACCGTCAACGCCCACTCCACCGGCGGCCTGATCGCCGCGCTGTGGGCCGACCGCGTCCGCGGCCGGGGGCTGGTGCAGGGGCTCGTGCTCAACAGCCCGTTCCTCGACCTCAACGTGCCCGCCCCGCTCCGGCTGGCCGCCGACCTGCTCAAGACCCCGATGTCCTACGTCCGCCGCCCGCTGCCCCTGGGCATCAGCACCGCCTACGGCCAGAGCCTGCACCGCACCGAGCAGGGCGAATGGGACTACGACCTGGAGCTCAAGCCGCTGGTCGGGTTCTCCGTGCACGGCATGTGGCTGGCCGCCGTCCGGCGGGCCCAGCGGCGGCTGCACCGGGGGCTGGCGGTGGACGTGCCGGTGCTCGTCCTCGCCTCCTCGACCGGCCTGCGGGTCCGCGACTTCGTGCCCGAGGCGCGCTCGGCCGACATCGTGCTCGACCCCGCCCACATGGCCCGCTGGGCCACCTCGATCGGCCCCCACGTCACCTGCGTGCGGATCCAGGACGGCCTGCACGACCTGGTGCTGTCGGCCGAGCCCGCGCGCAAGCAGGTCTTCGCCGAGCTGGACCGCTGGATGAACGCCTACCAGGGGAACGCGAACAGGCCGTAGTAGGCCGCCGCCACCAGCAGCAGCCCGGTGCCGCCGAGCACGCCGCCGATCGCCACGTACTGCCACCGGGTCGGCTGCATGCCCTCGCGCAGCGCCGACACGTACGCGGCCACCGCCGTGACCTCCTGGACCAGCATGAGCACGGCCAGCACGCGGACCACCAGCCAGCCCGCCAGCACGGCCGGCCAGGCGCCCGCCTGGTTCACCGAGAACAGCACCAGCAGCGTGATGAACGCCACGACCGACGCCAGCAGGCCGAGGCCCGTCCACGCCATCCTGCGCAGCCTGCGCCGGATCGGCGGCCACAACCGGGCGTTGGTCTCCACGGGCGGCCTGCCGTGGCCGCGCAGCCGGACGACCATCGCCGCCACCGGGCCCGCCACGTACCCGACGGCGGCCAGGCAGATGGTCAGCCCGAGCATCGTGCCGCCGGCGTACCAGGGGGCCGCGGGCACGTCGCTGGCCTCGAACCGCTGGACCGGCGTGCTGCCCGCCATGTGCACGGACGGCCTGGCGGTGGCGGGCAGGCCGGTGATCCAGTTGGCCAGGGTCTCCAGGTAGCCCCTGGTGAACGGGCCGCCGTTGACCCGCATCGCGTGGTCGCCCTTGTCCATGAAACGGATCGTGTACCGGTCGTTGCCCGCCTCGGTGAGCGCCGTGACCAGCGCCCTGGTGGACTCCACGAAGGGGATCGAGGGGTCGGTCGTGCCGTAGAACGCCAGGACCGGCTGCCTGACCTGCCGTAAGGCGGGCATCGCGTCGTAGCGCAGGAAGTTGAAGCCGACGCCGCCCATCGCCCTGGTCAGCAGGTCACGGGCGCCGATGGGGGCGTGCAGCCGTACCAGCTGCTCGTTCAGGGCCCAGGCGACCTGCCGCAGCGGCGAGACGTTCGGCGAGGAGACCAGCACCGTGAAGCCCACCGCCGCGCTCTTGGCCGCCGCGATCGGGACGACCCAGCCGCCCTCGCTGACCCCCCACAGCCCGACGCGCGCGGCGTCCACCTCCGGCCGGGTGCGCAGGTACTCCACCATGCGCAGCGCGTCGTCGGCGAGCAGGCCGAAGTCGCGTTCCCGGAAGTCGTAGCCGACCGTGCGCTTGTCGAACGCGATCGTCGCCACGCCCGCCCTGGCCAGGAACTCCGCCTGCGGCGTGAACTCCGTCCGCGACCCGTTGCCCGATCCCGACACGAACACCATCGCCGGGTGCCGGCCGGGCGTGAGCGGGACGCGTAAGGTGCCCTCCAGACGCTGGCCCTCGGCCGGCAGCGAGATCTCCTCCCGCCGCACGGGGTCGGCGGAGACCACCGGGCGCAGCTCGTCCGCCGGTTGCGCCGGGATCGCCGCGAACGCCGGGTCCGCCTTCAGGGGCGGCGGGTCGAACGCGGGCGGCAGCACGTAACCGACTGACGCAAGAGCCACCAGCACCAGGCCGGCGGCGACGCTCAAGGTGCCACGGCCAGTGCGCATCGGCCTCCCCATGTGCGTTGGTTTGCCCGCTGATCATCCAGCCTACTCCCGGCTTCTGTGACGGGAGGGGCCGCATTTGTCGGTGAGAGATGTTAGCTTCCTGCGACATGCGGATCCTGCACACCTCCGACTGGCACCTCGGGCGCTCCTTCCATCGGGAGAGCCTGCTCGGGGCGCAGGCCGCGTTCATGGACCACCTGGTCGAGACGGTGCGCGCCGAGCGGGTCGACGTCGTGGCCGTCTCCGGCGACGTCTACGACCGCGCCCTGCCGCCGGTCGACGCGGTGGCCCTGCTCTCCGACGCGCTCGCCCGCCTGCGCGCCGCCGGGGCGCGGGTGGTCCTGATCAGCGGCAACCACGACTCGGCGCTGCGGCTGGGGTTCGGGTCGGCGCTGTTCGAGTCCTCGGGGGTGCACGTCCGCACCGAGCCCGACCGGTCGTGGGAGCCGGTGCTGGTCGGCGACGTCGCCTTCTACGGCATCCCCTACCTGGAACCGGAGCTGGTGCGCGCCCCCTGGCAACTGCCCGACCGCGGCCACACCGCCGCGCTCTCCCACGCGATGAGCCGCGTCCGCGCCGACGCCGTACGCCATCGGGCCGCCGTCGTGCTGGCCCACTGCTTCGTGACCGGTGGGCAGGCCAGCGACAGCGAGCGCGACATCAGCGTGGGCGGCGTCTCCCACGTGCCCCTGTCGGCCTTCGACGGCGTCGACTACGTCGCGCTCGGCCACCTGCACGGCCGCCAGCGCATGTCCGAGACCGTCCGCTACTCCGGCTCCCCGCTGGCCTACTCCTTCTCCGAGACCGGCCACGTCAAGGGCTGCTGGCTGGTCACACTCGGGTCGGGCGCGGAGTTCGTGCCCGCGCCCGTGCCCCGGCCGGTCGGGCGGCTCCGAGGCGACCTCGACGACCTGCTCACGCAGCCCGCCTTCGCCTCCTACGAAGACCACTGGCTGCAGATCACCCTGACCGACGCCGTCCGTCCCAAGCAGGCCATGGACCGGCTGCGCGCCCGCTTCCCGCACGCCCTCGCGCTGTCCTTCGAGCCGGTGGGCGCCGCGCCGGCCGCCGGGCCGGTGAAGGTCAGCGGACGGCCCGAGGCGGAGGTCGCCCTCGACTTCGTCCGCGAGGTGCGCGGCGAGCCCGCCGCGCCCGAGGAGGAAGACCTGCTCAGACGGGCGATCGAGGCGTCGCGGGTGAAGGAGGTGATGGCGTAGATGCGACCCCACCGGCTCTCCCTCACCGCCTTCGGCTCCTTCCCCGGCACCGAGACGGTCGACTTCGACGCCCTGACCGAGGCCGGCCTGTTCCTCATCCACGGGCCCACCGGGGCGGGCAAGACCACGATCCTCGACGCGCTCTGCTTCGCCCTCTACGGCGTCGTGCCCGGCCAGCGCAACAGCGCCCGCAGCCTGCGCTGCGACCACGCGCCCGCCGGCACCGGGCCGTCGGTGACGCTGGAGGTCTCGATCCGGGGCCGGTCGCTGCGCATCCGGCGGTCGCCGTCGTGGCAGCGTCCCAAGCTGCGCGGCGCCGGGTTCACCGAGGAGAAGGCCAAGGTCGTCGTCGAGGAGCGCCACGGGTCGGCCTGGCAGGGGCTCACGACCCGGCTCGACGAGGCGGGCGACCTGGTGGGCGGGCTGCTCGGGATGAACGCCGAGCAGTTCTGCCAGGTGGTGATGCTGCCGCAGGGCGACTTCGCCAAGTTCCTGCGCGCCGACGGCGACGACCGCTCCCGGCTGCTGGAGCGGCTGTTCACCGTCAAGGTGTTCACCCAGGCCGAGTCGTGGCTGGCCGAGCTGCGGCGGGCCACGGGGCGGGAGGAGCAGGAGCTGGGGCGGGAGGTGGCCTTCGCCGTCAAGCGCCTGGAAGAGGCCGCCGGGCCCGCCCTGACGTCGCACCCTTCCGACCCCGCCTTCTCCCTCGCGCCGCGTCCCTCCGGGCCGGACGGTGCCCCGGCTCCCGAAGGGCGGCCCGCCGACGTCCCGCCCGCCCTCTTCGACGTGCTCGCCGACGGCGGGCCGCCGTCGGCGGACGACGATCCGCTCGCGTGGGCGGGCGCGCTGCTCGACGCGGCGCGGGCCGTCGTCCACCGGTGCGAGGAGCGGCACGCCGCCGCGGGCGAGGCCGCGCGGGCGGCGCGGTCGCGGTTCGAGCAGGCCGCCGCCCTCGCCGAACGCCGGCGCCGCCACGCCGAGGCCCTGACCCTGCGCCGCACCCTCGACGAGCGCGCCGACGAACGCGCCGACCTCCAGGCCGTCCTCGACGACGCCGTCCGCGCCGACCGGGTGCTCCCGCTGGTCACGGCCGCCGGGCAGCGCGCCGAGGCCGCAGCCAAGGCCCGCGCCATGGTCGCCGACGCCCTGGCCCGCGCCCGCCACCTCCTCACCCCACCGGCCCGGCGCGACGGCGGGCCCGCGGGCGGCGGGGAGCCGTCGGTGGAGGAGCTGGAGAGCCTGGAACGGGAGCGGCGGGCCGAGCCGGCCCGGTTGTCCGAGCTGCTCACCGAGGAGGCCCGGCTGTCGGTCGTCCGGCGCGACCTGCTGCGGGTGGAGCAGGAGCTGGCCGAGCTGGTCGGAGCCGACGCGGCCGTGGCCGCGCGGCTCGGCGTCCTGCCGGGGCTGATCGAGGAGGCCGAGGGCAGGCTCGCCGGCGCGCGGGTGGCCGCGGCGCGCATCCCGGCGGCCCAGGCCGTACGCGACGCCGCCGCCGACCTGATCGACGTCGACCGCGAGCTCACCGCCCTGGCCGGCGAGCTCGAAACGCTGGCGCGGCGCGAGGCCGAGGTGTCGGCGGCCGAGGCCGAGCTCCCCGCCCGGCTGGCCGAGGCGAGCGCCGCCCTGGCCGAGGTACGCGCCGAGGCGGCGGCCGTCCCCGCCGCCGCCGCGCAGCTCGACGCCGCCCGTTCCGCCCTGGAGGCCGCGCACCGCCGTGACACCCTGGCCGCCGAGCTGGAGTCGGCCGCCGCCGCCCACCAGGCCCTGGTCGACCGTGCCCAGGAGACCCGCGAACGCTGGCTCGACCTGCGCCAGGCCAGGATCGACGGCATGGCGGCGGAGCTGGCCCGCGACCTGGCCGACGGGCGTCCGTGCGCGGTCTGCGGCTCCGAGCACCACCCCATGCCCGCCTCACCGGCCCCCAGCGCCCCCTCGCCCGAGGACGAGCACGCCGCCGAGACCGCCCACGAGTCGGCCGCGGCCGACCGGGAGGCCGCCGAGCGCGCTCTGGCCTCGATCGAGTCCCGGCTCGCCGACGCCTCGGAGGCCACCGAGGGGTTGTCCGCCGACTCCGCCTCCGAACGCGTGCTCGCGGCCGAGCGGGAGCTGGCCCGGCTGCGGTCGGTCGCCGACCGGGAGCCCGTCCTCGCCGACGCGCTCGACCGCCTCGAAGGCGAGCGCGACCACGTCAGAGACCAGGCCAGGGAGATCGCCGAGGCGCTCGCCGCCCACCACGCCCATCGCACCCGGCTCACCGCCGAGCGCACCCGTCTGCACACCCGGCTCGCCCAGACCCTCCACCCCTCCCAGCCGGACGGCCCCCTCGCGGCGGACGGGCCCGGGGCGGCCGACGCCGACACGGGTTCCGAGGTCGACGGGGTGCGGGTGCTGAGGGCAGCCGAGGAGGAGCTGCGGCGGCTGGCGGCGGTGGCGGCCAGGGAACCGGGCGCGGCGGCCGAGGTGGCCGCGCTCGGCCGCGAACGTGCCGAGCTGGAGGAACAGGGGCGGCGCGTCACGGCGCGGCTGGCGGCCGGACGCACCAGGCATGAGGAGTTGAGCGGCGACGCCGGGCGGTTGACGGCACGGCTCGACGCGGCCCGGGGCGGAGACCCGACCCTGACGGCCCGCCTGTCCAGGCTCCACGACGAGGCCGAGCTGTTGCGCGAGGCGCTGGAGGCCACCAGGGCGTCGGTCGCGGCGGCCGGCGAACTCGACTCCGCCGTCGAGGCGGCCGAGCGGGCGGCGGCCGAGGCCGGGTTCGCCGACGCGCGGGAGGCGGAGGAGGCGTACCGGAGCCCGGCCGAGCGGGAGGGCAGGGCGGAGCTGCTGCGGCGGCTGGACGATCAGCACGCCGCCGTCACCGCCCTGCTGGCCGACCCCGAGCTGGTCGCCGCCGCCGCCGAGCCCGAGCCGGACCTGGCGGCGGCCGGGGCCGAGCGGGACACGGCGGAGGAGGCGTACACGCGGCTGGCCAGCGAGCGCGACCGGGCGGTGGCCAGGGCCGGACGCCTCGCCGAGCTGCGCGAGGAGCTGGCGGCGCGCATCGGGCGGTGGCGCCCCGCGGCCGAGCGGCACCGGCTGGCCGAACGCATGGCAGCGCTGGCCTCGGGCACGTCCGGCGACAACCAGTGGAACATGAGCCTGACGTCGTTCGTGCTGGGGGAGCGGCTCAGGCAGGTCGTCGACGCCGCCAACGAACGCCTCGACCACATGTCGTCCGGCCGCTACCTGCTCCGGCACGACCTGCGCAAGACCGCCGGATCGCGGGCGCGTTCGGGCGGCGGGCTGGGCCTGAAGGTGGCCGACGCCTGGACCGGCGTCGACCGCGACCCGGCGACCCTGTCGGGCGGCGAGAGCTTCATCACCTCGCTCGCGCTCGCGCTCGGCCTGGCCGACGTGGTCACGGCCGAGGCGGGTGGCGCGGAGGTCGGCACGCTGTTCGTGGACGAGGGCTTCGGCACCCTCGACGAGGACACCCTCGACGACGTGCTCGACATCCTCGACGGGCTGCGCGACGGCGGCCGCGCGGTCGGCATCGTCAGCCACGTCGGCGAGCTGCGCACGCGCATCCCCGTGCAGCTCAAGGTGGGCAAGACCCGCAGAGGCTCGACACTGGTCAGCTAGCCGGCGGCGCGGTCGAGGCGCGCACGATCAGCTCGTACGGGAACAGCCGCCGCTCCGGCCGGGCCGCGGCCCCCGACAGCAGCAGCCGCCCGGCCGCCTCCCCGATCTCCTGCTTTGCCTGCCGGATCGTGGTGAGCCCCGCCTCCTCGGCCGCGCTGTCGGAGAACCCGACGACCGACAACTCGCCCGGCACGTCGAGGTCCAGGTCCGCGGCGGCGTCGAGAACGCCGAGGGCGAGCACGTCGGTGTTGGTCAGGATCGCCGTGGGGCGGGGGTCCAGCCGCAGCAGCGCGTGGCCGGCCTTCCTGCCCGCCTCCCGCGAGTTCCTGGCGACCTCGTAGCAGGGCACGTCGTCCCAGTCGAGGCCGGCCCGTTCGCAGGCGGCCTGGTAGCCGCCGCGCCGGGCGCGCATCGCCGCGAACACCGCGCCCTCCTGGCGGGCGCGGTCGGCCCAGCCGGTGTGGCCGTCGTCGTGCAGGCCGACCATCGCCACCGCGACCCGCCGGTGCCCGAGGCCGAGCACGTGCGCGGCGGCGGCGGCCCCGGCGGCGGGCTCGTCGATGCCGACGAAGGGGTGGCCGGGCACGTACGGCTCGTCCACCACGACGACGGGCAGCTTCCTGGCCAGCACCTCGGCCAGCGCCGGATGGCCGTCGGGCAGCGAGACCACGCAGAACGCGTCGACCACCGCGTCACGCACGGTGTCGCTGCGCCGGTCGCCGTGCGGCAGCGGCAGGATGAGCAGGCCGACGCCCGCCTCCTCGGCCGCCGTGGCGAGCCCCCGGAAGAACCCGAGCGCGTACGGGTCGGCGAAGGCGTAGGCCAGCGTCTCGCTGAACAGCAGGCCGAGCGCGCCGGCGCGGCCGAGCCGGAGCGAGCGCGCCGTCGGGTTGGGGCCCGCGTAGCCGAGTTCGTCGGCCACCTCCAGGATGCGCCGCCGCAGCCCGTCGCTGAGCTGGTCGGGCCGGGAGAAGGCGTACGACACGGTGGCGCGGGACACGCCGAGCCTGTCGGCGATCGTCTGCAGGGTGACCCTTGCCATCGTCCAACCGTATCGAACGGCCTTGCCGGTGCGCTCTTAATTGATTAAGGTCTTAATTGATTAAGGAGGAGAGACATGGATGCCATGCAGGTTCTCGCGCACCGGACGGCGATGGGGTTCCGCGACTCGCTCGACGCGGCCCTGCCGGGGGCGCCGCGCAGACGGGATCCGGAACGGGTCGCCGTACGGGCCCGGCTCGCACACTCGCTGCGCCGCACCGCCGACCGCCTCGACCCCACCTGCCCACCCGCCCGATACGGCGAGGCGTGACGCCCTGCTCGTGCGCCCCGGGCAGTCCCGATATGCCCACCCGCCAGTCGCCCAGCCCCGCCGCCCCGCCTCCGCTGGGGTAGCTGGGACGGCGGGGCGTCAGGTTGGGGCGGGCCGGGAGCCGGTTCGGGCGTCGCGAGGGAGGGGGCCGGTCCGGGGCGTCAGGGGAGGGTGGCGATCAGGTCGGGGATGGTGGTGGGGTCGTGGAAGAGGGTGGCGCCCAGGCCGGTGAGGCGCGAGGGCGGCGTCAGGCCGCCCGCGAACGCCAGGCACCGCATCCCCGCGCTCGTCGCCGCCCGCACGCCGAACGGGCTGTCCTCGATCACCACGCACCCCTCGGGGGCCGCGCCCATCGTGGCCGCCGCGTGCAGGAACAGGTCGGGGGCGGGCTTGCCGCGGGCCACGTCCTCGGCGCTGAAGACGCGGCCGTCGAAGTGCCGGGCGAGCCCGGTCAGCTCCAGGCTCTTGCGGACGTTGGCGTGCCGGCCGTTGGAGGCCACGCACTTGGGGATGTCCAGGCGGTCAAGGGCGGACTCGATGCCCTCGATCGCGCACAGTTCGGCCGCCATCGCGGCCAGGTACTCCTGGGTGATCTGGTCGCGCCAGCCCGGGGGCGTCTCGCCGACCTGCTCGTCCCAGTATTCGTTGCTGCAGCCGACGAAGCGCTCGGCGTACTCGGTCTCGTCGATCGTCCAGCCCAGGCGGCGCAGGGCGGCGGTGCCCACACGTACCGAGATGCGCTCGCTGTCGACGAGCACCCCGTCACAGTCGAAGATGACCAGTTCGACGGCCAAGGTGTGAACCTCCCAAAAAGTGACGTTTGCGGTCGAATCTATCGGGCGGCTGTGTGACATTGCGCAGGTGGTAGCGTCGTTGTATCACTTGACAAGATGTCAGTCCGGATAGTGAGAAGCGATGTGAAGACCTCCCCCCGGGCCGCGGCGCCCAGCACGACCAGGATCGCCATGGCCAGCCTCATGGGCACCGCGATCGAGTTCTACGACTTCTACATCTACGGGACCGCCGCCGCGCTGGTGCTCAACACCGCGTTCTTCCCCGGCATGGACCCGGTGGCCGGCCGCCTGGCCGCGTTCTCGACGTTCGCGGTGGCGTTCGTCTCGCGCCCGCTCGGGTCGGCGGTGTTCGGCCACTGGGGCGACCGCGTGGGGCGCAAGTCGATGCTGGTCGTCTCGCTGCTGGTGATGGGCCTGTCCACGGTGGCGATCGGCCTGCTGCCCGGCTACGCCGCCATCGGCGTGGCCGCGCCCGTGCTGCTGGTGCTGCTGCGGTTCACCCAGGGCATCGGCCTGGGTGGCGAGTGGGGCGGCGCGGCGCTGCTGGCCACCGAGCACGCCCCGCCCGGCAAGCGCGGCCTGTACGCGATGTTCCCCCAGCTCGGCCCGTCGGCCGGGTTCATCGTGGCCAACGGGCTGTTCCTGATCCTCGGCGAGACGCTGACCGACGAGCAGTTCGGCGACTGGGGATGGCGGCTGCCGTTCGTGGCCAGCCTGCTCCTCGTCGTCGTCGGCCTCTACGTGCGCCTGAGGATCTCCGAGACGCCGGTCTTCCGGGCCGCCATGGACGAGCGCCGCATCGCCAAGGTGCCGTTCGCCGGCCTGATGCGCCACCAGTGGCGGCGGGTGCTGCTCGCCGCCGGCGCAATGACCGTCGCCTACACGCTCTTCTACACCGCCACCACCTACTGCCTGTCCTACGGCACCGCCACCCTCGGCATCCCGAAGACGACCATGCTGAGCCTGACCATGATCGGCGTGCTGTTCATGGGCGCGGGCACGGTCGTCTCGGCGGTGGTCAGCGACCGGCTGGGCCGCCGCCGCACCCTCCTCGTCGGCACGGCCGCCGCCGTCGCGTGGGGCCTGGTGATGTTCCCGCTGATGGAGACCGGGTCGGTCGTCCTGGCCGGGCTGGCGCTGGCCGGCGCGCTCGGGCTGATGGGGTTGATCTTCGGGCCGATGGGGGCGTACCTGCCCGAGCTGTTCAGGACGGAGTTCCGCTACAGCGGCGCCTCGGTCGCCTACAGCCTCGGCGGCGTCCTGGGCGGCGCGGTGCCGCCGCTGGTCGCCACCAGCCTGCAGACGAGCGCCCTCGGCGTCATGGGCGTCGGCCTGTACGTCTCGGCGATGGCCCTGCTGAGCCTGCTGTGCCTGTTCGCCCTGCCGGAGACCGGCGGCACATCACTCAAATAACTCTATTTTTCCGGTCACATTCGCCGGGGCTGTCTCGTCCTCCTGATGCAGAACCTGATGAAGGAGGAGCGGGCGATGAGCAAGCACATTCTGATCGTCGGCGGTGGATATGTCGGGATGTACACGGCCCTCGGGCTGCGGCGGCTGATCCGGTCGGGCGAGGTGACGGTCACCGTGGTCGATCCGCGGGGGTACATGACGTACCAGCCGTTCCTGGCCGAGGCGGTCGGCGGGACGATCGAGCCCCGCCACGTCGTCGCCCCGCTCAACCGGGTGCTCAAGGGCGCGCAGGTGCTCACGGGCCGCGTCACCCGCGTGTTCCACGAGAACCGCACCGCGCGGTTCCAGCCGGTCCAGGGGCCGGCCAGGACGCTCACGTACGACATCCTCGTGATGGCGGCCGGGTCGATCACCCGCGCGCTGCCCATCCCCGGGCTGGCCGAGCACGCGGTCGGGTTCAAGAGCCTCGGCGAGGCCGTGCACCTGCGCAACCACGTCCTGACCCAGCTCGCCGCGGCCGCCTCGACCGACGACCCGCAGGTGCGGCGCAGGGCGCTGACGTTCGTGGTGGTCGGCGGCGGGTTCTCGGGCGTCGAGGCGCTGGCCGAGATGCAGGGGCTGGCCGACGAGGCGCTGCGCTACCACGATGGGATCGCGCCCGCCGAGCTGAGCTGGACACTGGTCGAGGCGACCGGCGGCATCCTGCCCGAACTCCACCCCGACCTCGGCCGCTGGACCGTGGACGCGCTGCGCGCCCGAGGCGTGGACGTGCGGCTGGAGACCCGGCTGGCCTCGGCCGAGGGCGGCGTGGCGACATTGTCGGACGGCACGTCGCTGGAGGCCGGGACGCTGGTGTGGGCGGCCGGCGGCCGGCCCAGCCCGCTCGCCGCCGGCAGCGGGCTGCCCGTGGACGCCGCCGGACGGTTGCAGGCCACCGAATACCTCACGGTGGCGGGCCTGGAGGACGCGTTCACGGCCGGCGACGGCGCGGCGGTGCCCGACCTGACCAGTCCGGGACGGTTCACGGCGCCCAACGCCCAGCACGCGGTGCGCCAGGCCAAGCTGCTGGCCCGCAACCTGGTGGCATACGTCAGGGGGCGGAAGCTGAAGGCGTACCGGCACGCGTACCTGGGGTCGGTGGCCGGGCTCGGCCATCACCAGGGCGTGGCCCAGGTGTACTCGATCAGGCTGACCGGGTTCCTGGGGTGGCTGGCGCACCGGGCCTACCACCTGGCGTGGGTGCCGACGTTCAACCACAAGGCGCGGGTGCTGGCCGACTGGGGGCTGTCGATGGTGTTCCGGCGGGAGGCGGTGCAGCTCGCCGCCATCGAGCACGCGGAGGAGGACTTCCGCCAGGCCCTGGCCCCGGACGACCTCGACCGCGCCGCCTGACCCACCCGCCCCCGCGTACCTGCCCCGCGGGCCTGCTAGACCGCGTGCTCGACCGGCTGACCCCGGTCGACGTACGCGGCCAGCGAGCGCACCCGCTCGGCGTGCTGGTCATGGCCCACGATCACCGGCGGCTCGTTGTACGGCATCGCGTCCGACGACCGCCGTAGCTTGACGTACTGGCCGCAGGCGTCGATCGCGTACGGCTCCATGTCGTCCTGCAACGCCCCGATCACCGTGATCCCGTACGTCTCGCCGATCCGCCGGAACAGCGCGACCGCCTCCCTGCGGTGCTCCTTGCCCAGGTTGCGGCCCAGCTCGTCGAGCACCAGGCACAGATGGCCGCCGCCGGAGGAGGCGATGGCCGCCGCGCACACCAGCTTGACGGCCTTCTCGTCCATGAGCGCGGTGTTGGCCCGCCGGTTGTACGGCACGAACCCCTGCCCCTCGCCCCGCCGCCACTTCGGCGTCACCCGCCACTGCCAGCGCTGCTCGGGGTCGGCGGGTGCGGGCGGCACCGGGAACTCCAGCGTCGCGCCGTAGCCGCCGTAGGAGGTGTCGAGCTTCTCGAACTCCTCGGCCACCCGCGTCAGCCGCGCCTTGATCGCCGCCGTCAGCGCCGCCCGGTGCACGGCCGTCGACTGCGCCGCCTCCTCCGCGCCCCGGGCCGCCGCCGCCAGGTCGCGCTGCCGGGAGACGACCTGCGCCTCGATCTGCCGCCGCTGGTGCTTCTCGTACTCCTCCTGGCCGCGCAGGTAGGAGGCCAGCGCCCCGCACACCGCCGCGAACGTCGCCTGCTCGCGCGCCGTGCTGCCGCCCCGCTCGGACAGCAGGAACGCCAGCTCCTCCGGGATCTCCGCGTCCTCCTCGGGGAAGGTGTCGCGCAGCGCCTGGTCGAAGTGGCGCTCGGCGATCCGCCACCACTCCTCGGCCGCCCGCGGACGCTCCTCCTCGGGCAGCGCCGCGATCCACTCGCGGGCCGTCTCCACCGTGCCGCCCCAGTCGGCGGCCAGCGCGTCGAGCCTGAGCGCCTCGCGCTCGCCCGTGACCTTGGCCTCCTGCTCGCGGGCCTGCGCCCGCTCGCTCTCGTGCCGCTGCCGCCGCCCGTCGAGCCGCTCGATCTCCATGTCCCGGGTACGGGCCCGGAAGTCGAGCGCGCCCGCCTGCCGCTCGGCCTCGGCCACCTTCGGCGCCAGCTCCTCGATCGCCGCGTTGAGCCCGACGAGCCGCTCACGCCGCTCAGCGAGCCGGTCCTCCAGCTCCGCCAGCCGCACCCCGGCCCGCGCGCCCTCCAGCCGCCGCTGCGCCTCGGCGACGGCCTCCTCGGCCTCGCGCACCACCTCCGCGGCGCTCTCCTGCGCGTCCTCGGCCCGGTTGAGCCGCTGCCCGGCGGCCTTGATCCGGGCCTCCCGCCCGGTCGCCACCCCGTCGAACGCCCCCACCACGCTCACCCCGGCCGCGCTGACCAGCACTGACCCCGGCAGGCCGGCCAGGGCGCGGGCCGCCTCGCCGAGCCGCGCGGCGTCGACGATGACGGCGTGCTCGTGCGGCCAGCCGCGCAGGCCACCGCCGGGAAGGGCGGCGTCGCGGGCCTGCTCGGCCACGTCGAGGGCATCGAGCAGGCCGGTCGCCCCGACGCCCGCCGCCGACAGGGCGTCGAGCTGGGCCGCGGCCGGGCCGCCCTCCGCGTCGTCGAGCGCCGCCCGCGCCGAGGCCACCTCCTGGTCGGCCACGCCGAGCGCCTTGAGCGCCTGGTTGAGCCGGAGCCCGGCCTCCCGCAGCTCGCCCTCGGCGGCGGGCACGTCGCGCCCGTCGGCGAACCTGCGCGTCTCCTCCAGGGCCGGGATCGCGGCCCGCAGCTCGTCGGCGGAGTTCTCGGCCACCGCGCGGTCGGCGTCGAGCTTGGTGGTACGGGCCTGCAGGGCGGCCAGCTCCTTGCGGGCCTGGGACACCTGGCGGTCGAGGGTGTCCTCGCGCAGCGTGGTGATCTCGGCCTTGACCAGCGCGATCGCCTCGGCCGCCGACTCGCCGGCCGCGCGGTGGCGTCCGAGGTCGGCGGCCAGCAGCTCGTCCTTGGCGGCGGCGTCGGCGAGCTTGCGCGCCTGCCTGCCGCGCCAGCAGCGCAACGCCTCGGCCAGGCGCACCCGGGCCTGGTCGCGCCGGTCGAACGTGCCGAGCAGCGCCTTCGACTCCACCTCGAACTCGGCCAGCCGGTCGGCCGCCTGCGCCGCCCGCACCCGCTTGGCGTGCTCGTCGCGGCGGGCCTCGCGCTCCTGCTCCAGCTCGGCGTCGAGGCCGGTGAGCGCGGCGATGGCCTCGAAGACGCGCTCGGGGGAGATCTCGTTGAGCGGCTGGGAGAGCAGGTTGGTGGCGACCTTGCTGCGCACGGACGTGGACAGGAACGACACGCACCTGACCCGGTCGCCGTAGAGCACCTTGGTCAGGTCGCGGGCCACGACGTCGCGCTTGCCGGCGGACCTGGGCAGCGACGCCCAGATCTCGTCGGCCCGCGCCACCCGCTCGGCCTCGGACGGCGAGGCGGCCAGGTGGACGCCCTCCCGCCAGCGGATCTCCAGGTGGGGGGCCTCCTGGTTGACCTTGAGCCACACGGTGATCGCCCCGCCGGAGGTGTCGGGCACCTCGAACAGCTCCGCGCTGTCCTCCTCGACCTCCTCGCCCTCCTCGGTCAGGGTGAGGTCCTGCGCGGCGACCTGCTCGACCGGAGCCGGGGCGGGCGGCGGGGAGAAGGAGTCCATGCCGGGCGGGCCGAAGACGCCCACGATGTAGCCGTGGTCGGCGCTCGCCCACTGACGGGCGCCCGCGCCGCTGGCCAGCTCTGCGTTGAAGAGCAGCTCGGAGACCGCCTTGGCGCCCGAGGCGAACCGCCACTGCTCGTCGCCGAGCAGCGCCGTGATCGAGGCGATGAACGACGACTTGCCCGCGCCGTTGGAGTCTTTGGGGCCCGCGCCCGCGACGACGATGAGCGTGCCGGGGACCGTGGGCACCGGATGGGTCGAGAGCCGTGAGATGTTGACCGCCTGCACGGCGATCAGCACCCGGTCTCCGACGACGTTCTCCATCTGCGACACCCGAACCCCCGTAACCCTTCCATCTGTCATGACGTTCACTGCGCCGACCTGCGGGCGCGTACGGCCGCCGCGAGCGGCGTGTGCGGGCCGGCGGCCAGGATCAGCTCCTCCTGCAACCGCCGCCTGGCCGCCGGCGTGAGCCGGTGGAACTGCGGCCCCGGGACGTAGCCGCCCGCCTCCTCGCCGGCCTTCACCTGGGCCAGCAGGCCGGCGTGCCGCAACGTGCGCAGCGCCGACTCCAGCTCGCCGATCGGGACCTGGGTGTGGCGGCGCAGCTCGTCGACCGGGGTGGGGTGCGGCGACAGCCACGAGTCCTCCGGCAGCAGGCCCTCGGCCCTGGGGATCGCGACCGAGTGCACCAGCACCAGCGTCAGCACCGCACGCTCACCGACCCCGAGCCCCGCGCTCCCGGCATCCGCCGACCTCTCGGCCTCTTCCTCGGGCGCGGGCGGATCTCCGGCCGGGGAGACGGGCGGGGGCTCGGGGGCCTGGGGCCGGGCCAGGGCGGCCGTGTGGGTGTCGTCGTAGCCGGAGGTCCAGCGTTCGCGGAGCTGGATGAGGGCGCGGCCGCGGCGGGCCAGCATCTCGCCCAGCGTGTGGCGCAGCGCCGGATCGCGCAGCGCGGCGAATCGGCCCTCCGGGACCGGATCGGCCGCGTGCTCGACCACCATGAACGCCGCCACCAGCTCGGCCCGCCGCCGCTCGTCGTAGGCCCCCAGCAGGTCGTCGAACTCCGCCAGGCCGGGCTCGGCCCGCCCACCGGCGCCGGGCAGGGGCAGGACCGCCGCGGCCACGATGTCGGCGTCGGCCACCACGGTGAGCTCCGGCCGCTCGGGCTCCGGCAGGCGGCGGACCAGCTCCTGCAACTGGGCGTGCGACTCCACCGGCCACAGCGCGCAGCGCGGCCCGAGCGTCACCACCCCGTCGTCGAGGACGATCCACGCCGAGTCGTGCAGCCGCCGCAGCGCGCCCCGCGCCCAGTTGCGCATCAGGTCGTCGGTACGCCCGATCAACGCCCGGTACGTGTCGAGCACCAGCTCGACGGGCGCCGGATCGCCCGGCCAGGGATCGACGGAAAGATCGTTCCAGCAGCACTTGAGCGTGGCCGCCAGCACCCGCCGCGTCTCACCGGCCCGCTCCACCGGCACGGCGGCGACCTGGTACTCCTCCAGCAGCGACGGTGTCACCCCGTCGGGCCACACCGGCAGCGCGTGCCCGGTGGAGTCGGGACGGGTCAGCCGGGTCATCCCGGCGGGCGCGGGCACCCCGGCCCCCAGCCGCAGCGGCCCGCCGGAGCGCGCCCGCGCGTGGGCGAGCGCCTGGCCCGCGGAAGAACCGGTGGACGTCATGAGGTGCGCTCCAGGTAGCCGTGGGAGAGCCACGCGGGCTCGCCGTCGGGATCGACGGTCAGGCCGTCGGACCAGGCCAGCCGGTAGGGCAGCTCGGGGCGCAGGTCGGCGGTGGTCAGGTCGGCGAGCAGGCGGCGGGCCGAGGGCCAGTCGGAGCCGATCACGTCGGCCAGCGCGACCCGCGAGGCCGTGCCGAGCAGCGACTCGGCCACCTGGGTGAGGCGCTCGACGGCGGCCCCGGGCGAGGAGTCGAGCGAGCCCTCCGGCCCGGGGTCGGGCAGCGCCGAACGCGGGGGAGTGGGCTGGACGGGCGCCGGCCGCGGCGCCTCGTCGACCGCCCGCGCGACGGCGGCCGGATCGTGCCACGGCGCGGGCGCGTCGAAGACGAACCCGTCGAGGACCGAGGCCAGGCGTTCCTTGGAGGCGGTCTGGGAGAACGTGCGCCACGTCTCGGTGGGCAGCAGCGTCAGGTTGCGGGTGGTGCCCGCCGAGTCGGCCAGACGGCCGGCGGCGCGGCGCGAGGCGTCGCTGTAGGAGTAGATGGACGCGCGCAGGTCGGTGCAGACCCGGTCGAGCTCGGGCCAGCGGGTCAGGATCGTGCCGTGGAGGCCCTGGGCGCGCCGGGCGATCTCCTCGGTGCCCCACAGCTTGGGGGCCTGCTCGCGCAGCTCCTCGATCGTGCCCGTGGTCAGCGTGATCAGCTCCAGGGCCCACAGGCGGAACGCGCGGGCCAGGTTGACCGCGCTCTGCCGGGCCTCCTCCATCGTGGTGCGGGGGTCGGCGACGTTGAGGTCTTCCAGGGCGAGCAGGCGGTGCATCTCGGACTGGCCGCCGTCGTCCATCATGCGGCGGATGAACATCAGGCCGACCACGCTGGTGAACGAGGCGCGGTAGCGGAGCTGGTTGGGCTTGGGGAACACCTCGCGGATCGCGCCGAGCCCCTTGAGCACTCGCAGCCGGTTGTCGAACTGGTCGCTCGGGTAGGCCCGGCAGGCGAAGCGCATCTGCTCGTGCGTCAGCCACTCCTCGCCCGCCTCGGCGAACGCCGCGAACAGCGTCTCGGCGATGTCGACCAGGGCGGGGTCGTCGACCACCGCGCCGCTGTCACGGGCCAGCGCGGCGAACATGCGGCGGTAGGTCGACAGGACCGCCTCCTCGGAGAGGGCGGCGTCGAGGGTCAGGGGCTGTTCGGACACGCGCACTAAGGTACGGCTTCACACCGACAGACTCGGAACCCGACGCGGGCTACCAGTCGGTACGGGCGCAGATGGGACTCCTGCCCGCTAGGGTGATCCCCGGTAAAAGCGGGGCAAACTCTCTGTGATCGTACATACGGGGTGAGTGACGGTTGTCCATCCGTGTGCTCCGAGGTGACCGGGCGACGGCCTTGATAGCCGGGGGAGCGGCCGTGGTCCTGGTGGCCGCGGCGGCGTGGTTCGGCGTGGGCGTCTCCAGCGCCAATCCCAAGCTGGCCGACGTCGGCGCGTGGCTGTGGACCACGGCCCGGGGCAAGGTCGTGCACGTCAACGGCCTGTCCGGCGAGGTGGACGGCTACCTCGACGACAAGGCCGGCAAACGGCTGCGCGTCGTCCAGGACGGCACGAACGTGCTGCTCGTCGACGACGGCACCGGCTTCGTCAGCCGGGTCGAGCCCAGCCAGCTCACCGTCACGCAGACCCGTGACCTCGGCGCGGCCGGGATGCAGCTCGCCGTCTCCGGCGGCACCGCGTACGCCGTCGATCCGGCGGCGGGCCGCGTCCAGCGCATCGACCCGGTCACGCTGAACGCCGTGGGCGCGCCGATCACGCTGCCGGGACCGCTCGGCGCGGCCCGCATCGACGGCGGCGGCCGGCTGTGGGTGCCGGTGACCGCCAGGGGCGAGGTCGTGCCGGTGTCCGGCGGCGTCGCCGCGACCCCCGTCAAGGTGGGCGAACCGGGCGAGGAACTGGCCGTCACCATCGCCGGTGGCCTGCCCGTCGTGGTCAACACGCGGGCCGCCACCGCCGTCACCATCGGCTCGGACGGCGGCGTCGGCGAGATCACCCTGCCCAAGGAGGTCGCGCGGGCGGCCAAGGGCGGCGTGCTCACCCCGGCCACGACCGAGGGCCCGCTCGTCCCGGTGCTGACGCCGGGCGACTCGGGGCTGCTCGTCGTGATCGACACCTCCTCGAACGCCGTCCTCAGCACCAAGTTCGCGATCGACGACCCCGCGGGGCTCGGGGTGCCGCACGTGCTGGGGGCGAAGGTGTACGTACCGGACAAGGGCCGTGGCGCGCTGATCGTCTGGGACAGCGCCGCCGGCGGGCAGCCCACCACGCTCCAGGTGGCGGACCGGCCGGGCCCGGTGGACGTGTTCGTCAAGGACGGCCTGCTCTGGGCCAACGACGAGAACGGCGACAAGGCCGTGGTCATCGACCCCGAGGGCCGCAAGCACGACGTGGACAAGGACGACTCCGACGTACCGGGGCCGACCAACACCCCCAAGCCCAAGCAGACCCCGCGCCCCGACCCCACGAACACCGACCCACCGCCGCCGGACGACCCGCCCGAGACCAGCGAACCCGACCCGACCAGGACGAAGGACGCCGAACGGCCCCGCCGCCCGGCCAGGACGGCCACGCCGGCCCCCACCCCGACCCCGACGTCCACACCGACGCCCACCACCGGCACCGCGCCCGGCGCGCCCGGCGCGGTGACCGCGCGGTCGGGCCCCGGCCGGGTGATCGTCACCTTCAGCCCGTCCGCCGGCGGCGAGGTCGAGCGCTACACGCTCAAGGCGTCCGGCGAGGGACGGCCGGAACCGGAGTCGGTGCCCGGCGACGGGCCCTTACAGTTCGAGTTCACCGGCGGGGACTGCGCGCGGGAGTACACCTTCGTCGTCGTCGCCCACTGGAAGGGCGGCGAGGTGGAGTCGGAGCAGAGCGCCGGGGCCAGGCCGTGCGTGGCGCCGGGCGCGCCGTCGAACTTCGCCGCCAAGCCCAGGAACCGGGGCGCCGAACTGACCTGGAACGCCCCCGAGAACGGCGATCCGGACGTGACGTACCAGCTCAGCGGCGGGGCCGCGAACGACGCGATCAAGGGCACGTCGTTCACCGTGGACGGGCTGAAGAACAACGCGAAGTACTCCTTCAGGCTCAAGGCCACGAACGCGGCCGGGGAGAGCCCCGACGTCGCCACCGCCGACGTGGACCTGGCCTATCCGAGGCAGCAGTACAAGAACGCCAACAACAACGTGGTGGACACGCTGGTCCGCCCCGCCGCGACGAAGACCGGCGAGGCGGGCCGCATCCCCAAGGGGCAGTACCTCACGATCACCGTCATCTGCCAGGTCAAGGGCCAGAGCGTGACCGAGGACGAGAGCAAGGAGACCAGCGTCGTCTGGAACAGGATCGAGTGGAACGGTGGTGTGGCCTACCTGAGCGAGACGCTCATGACCACGCCCCGCGGCTCGTTCCCGGCGCCACCGCTCTTCGAGTGCACCGACTGAGGAGGGGGACTCGGTTGACCCAGTACAACTACCAGGACCAGTTCGAGCAGACCGCCCACGCCTACCCGCAGCAACCCCCGCCGCAACAGTCCGCCGCCATGGCGGGCCAGTTCGCCCAGCGGTTCCAGCTCCTGGCCGGCAACATCGAACGCGTCATCCGCGGCAAGCACGAGGCCATTGAACTGGCCCTGATCTGCCTGTTCGCCGAGGGCCACCTGCTCATCGAGGACGTCCCCGGCACCGGCAAGACCACCCTGGCCCGCTCGATCGCCGCCAGCGTGGACGCCGAGTGGCGGCGCATCCAGTTCACCCCCGACCTGCTGCCCAGCGACATCACCGGCGTGTCCATCTTCAACCAGGCGCACCAGAGGTTCGAGTTCCACCAGGGGCCGGTGTTCGCCAACATCGTGCTCGCCGACGAGATCAACCGGGCCTCGCCCAAGACCCAGTCGGCCCTGCTGGAGGTCATGGAGGAGCGCCGCGTCACGGTGGACGCCGAGCCGCACCCGGTACCGCGGCCGTTCCTGGTGGTGGCCACGCAGAACCCGGTGGACATGGACGGCACGTACCCGCTGCCCGAGGCCCAGCTCGACCGGTTCCTGATGAAGATCTCCGTCGGGTACCCCGACCACGTGTCGGAGGTCGAGGTGCTCAAGGGCGGGCCGACCGGGCCGCAGGTCGAACGGCTGCCGGTGGTGGCGCGGGCGACGGACGTGGCCGGGATGATCGACTTCGCCTCCCGCATCCACGTGGCCGACCCCGTCTATGACTACATCGTCGGGCTGTGCGGGGCCACCCGTACCAGCCCGCACCTGCGGCTGGGCGCGAGCCCGCGGGGCAGCCTCGCGCTGCTGCGCGCCGCCCGCGTCAAGGCGGCCGCCGCCGGACGGCACTACGTGGTGCCCGAGGACGTCAAGGCGCTGGCCGTCCCGGTGCTGGCCCACCGGCTGATCCTGACGCCCGAGGCCGAGCTGCGCGAGGTCGGCGCAGCGTCGGCGCTCGGCGAGATCCTCGCCGGGACGCCGGTGCCGCAGGCGGCGTAGATGCGGCTCACGGCCCTGTTCACCCCGCTCGGGTGGGCCACGCTCGCGGGCTCGGCGGCGCTCTACGCGGCGGGGTTCGCGCTGGGCTACCCCGAGCCGGTCGTGCTCGCCAGCGGCGGCGTGCTCGCGCTGGCCGCCGCGCTCGCCTGGACGGCCCCCGCGCCCGACCTGGAGGTGCGGCGCGAGGTGACGCCGCTCAAGGTGCCGCGGGGCGAGGCGGCGGTCGCCGTGCTGAACGTGGTCAACCGGGGCCGGCGCGGCCTGTCGGGGCTGCGCGTCCAGGACCGCGTCGGGGCGTCGGAGCACCTGATCGGCCTGCCGCGGCTGCCCAGGAACGCCGCGCGCACGGTGTCGTACCCGCTGCCCACCGACGTGCGCGGGGAGATCCCGGTCGGGCCGCTGCTGCTGGTCCGGGCCGACCCGTTCGGCCTCACGCGCCGGGTGCGCCGGTACGGCGACGCCGTCACCCTCCTCGTCCGCCCGCGCACCGTCGCGCTGCCCGTGCCGCCGTCCGGCAAGGCCCACCACCTGGAGGGGCCCACCAGCGACAACGCCCCCAGCGGCACGGTCACCTTCCACACCCTGCGCGAGTACGTCGTGGGCGACGACCTGCGGCACGTCCACTGGCGCTCCAGCGCCAGGACCGGCACGCTGATGGTCCGCCAGCTCATCGACGCAAGCCTGCCCACCACGACCGTCGTCCTGGACACGCGGGAGCTGACGGAACTGGCGGTGGACGCGGCGGCGTCCGTGGCGGTGGCGGCGGCCCTCGCGGGGTTCCCGGTGCGGGTGCAGGCCGGAGAGGGGGTCGCGACCGACGCCAAGGCCGATCCCGACACGATCCTCGACCGGCTCGCCCTCGCCCGGCCCGGCCCGGCGGGCGTGGCGGAGACGATGCGGGTGGCGCGTGGGGGCGGGTCGCTGGTGCTGGTCACCGGTGACGCGGCCGAGGTGGGACGGGCGGCCGGCGTCCGGCGGCGGTTCGACCGGGTCATCTGCGTCCACACCGGGCCGGGTACGGCGGCCGCGCCCGGCGTCACGGTCATCCCCCTCACCGACCTCGCCACCCTCCCCTTCGCCTGGGCCCCCCGATGACACCCCCGGACCCCGCGCCGAGGGCACACCGAACCAGAACCCCCGAATCCCCCGCGCCTGTCGTCTCCGCGCCTGTTGCTTCTGCGTCCGTTGCTTCCGCGTCCGGGGTGGGGTGGCGTGGGGGTGTCGGGCTTGGGGTGGTGGCCGCGGTCTGCGGGGTCGCCGGGTGGGGGTTTCACCGGGTCTTCCCCGGCGGCGACCTGCTGCTCGCCGTCGTCCCCGCGGCCGTCGCCCCGGCCTTGGTGGCGGCGCTCACCGCGCGACGCCCCCTGTGGCCGGCGCTCGCGCTCGACCTCGTCGCCTGGTTCGCCGGGACGATCCCGCTCTACCACGGCCTGGCCCCCGGCGTGCTCGCCGACGTGGCCAACGCCTGGCAGGCGCTGCTCACCACGCTGCTCCCCGCCCAGCCCGAGCCGCGCCTGCTCGTCCTCGTGCACACGCTCGTCTGGGCAGCCGCCGTCATCGGCGCCGAGACCCTCACCCGTACCCGCACGAGGATCGCCGCCGCCGTCCCCGCCCTGGCCGTGTACGCCGCCGCGCTGCTGCTCGGCGTGCACGGCGAGGGCTCGAACCTGCCGGTCGCCGCCGCCCTGTTCGTGCTCGTCGCGGCCCTCGCCCTGATCCGCGACGACCGCTCACCGCTCTGGCTGCTCGGCGGCCTGCCGGTCGCCGCCGCGCTGGCGGCCCTGGCCCTGGTGCTGGGCCCGCTGCTGCCCGTGGCGGCGCAGCCGTACGACCCGAGGCAGGACGCGGACCTGCCGCCGCCCCGGCGGGTGGACAGCGTCAGCCCGCTGGACCGCGTGTCGGGCTGGCTGCAGATCCCCGACAGGGAACTGTTCACCGTCAGGGCGGACAAACCGCTCAACTGGCGGCTGGCCGTGCTCGACCGCTACGACGGCGTGCGCTGGACGTCCGGGGCCCGCTTCCAGCCCACGGGCGGCCGGATCCCCGAGGGCGAGTGGACGGGGGCCGCGCGGCTCGTACGCCAGCGGGTGACCTTCGCCGGGCTGCCGGGGACGTGGCTGCCCGCCGCCGAACGGCCGGTCGAGGTCACCGGGGTACGCGGGCTGGCCACCGACCTGCGGAGCGGCGCCCTGCTGGCCGACCCCGCCCCGGGGACGGGCCCGAGCCCCGGCAAGGGCTTCACCTACGAGGTGACCTCGAAGGTGCCGCAGCCGTCCAAGGCGGACCTGCTGGCGGCCACCCCGGCGCACGACGACCCCGAGCTGACCGCGTTCCCGGCGGGTCCGCAGGAGGCGCTGTTCCGCGAGCTCGCGCAGGAGGCGACCAAGGGGGCGGACGCGCCGATCAAGCAGGCGTACCGGTTGCAGAGCTACCTCCGCACCAGCGCCTCCTACGACGTCACCGCGCCGCCCGGTCACTCGCTCAAGGGCCTGGAGTTCTTCCTGCGGACCACGCACCGGGGCACGTCGGAGCAGTTCGCGGCGACGTTCGCGCTCATGGCCAGGACGCTCGGGCTGCCGTCGCGGGTGGTGGTGGGCTTCCGGCCGGGGCAGGCGTCCGGGGGGATCTATCGCGTCAAGTCGGGGCACGTCATGGCCTGGGCGGAGATCAAGTTCGAGAAGCTGGGCTGGCGGCCGTTCTACCCCACGCCGGGCCGCAGCGGCGCCAAGGACGATCATGACGTCGTCTCCTCGGCGATCGAGGAGAGCGAGCAGCTGGAAGGCGAGTTCACGCGTGGGGACGGCGACCGGTCCGGCACGTCGCGGCCGAAGGCTCGCAGTGAGGACGTCCGGCCCGGCGGCGGGCCGTCCCCCTGGGTGCTCGGCGCCGCCGTGGGCGGGGGCCTGCTGGTGGCGTACGCGGTGACGGCCGCCGTGCTGCCCTGGTGGCGCAGGCGGTCCAGGCGGAGCGGTGGAGCGCCCGGTGAACGCGTGCTCGGCGCCTGGCGGCAGACCTGCGACGACCTGCGGCTGGGCGGCAGGCGGACGCTGACCGCCGAGGACGTCCTGACCGGCCAATCACCCGACATCACCCCCCATCTCGGGCCGTTGGCCGAAATTTCAAACTTCGTCCGGTACGCCCCCGACGACGTCACCGACGCCGACGCCGCCCGCGCATGGGACCACAGCGACGCCGTCCGCCGCGCCGCCCGGTCGCGCACCCCCCTCCCCGCCCGCCTGCGCGACCGCCTCCTCCTGCGATGATCCAGACCATGAGAAGCGCCGAGGCCCAGCTCCTGCACCGCCCGCCCGGCCTCGCCGCGGCCGACGTCGTCAGGCACCTGACCGCGATCCAGGCCCAGGACGTGCCCTCCGCCCTGCTGGCCTTCCGCGCCCGCTCGGCCACCCTCACGCCGTCCGCCGTCGAGGACGCCTGGCAGGCCCGCGAGATCGTCAGGACGTGGGGCCCGCGCGGCACGCTGCACTTCGTGCACGCCGACGACCTCCCCTGGATCCACACCCTCACCAGCAGCGACACCAGTGCCCTGCGCCGCCTGCGCCAGGAGGGCGTCACGGGCGACGACCTGCTCCCGCTCGCCGAGGGGGCCCTCGCCGGCCAGGGCCCGCTGACCAAGGCCCAGCTTGAGGAGCGCCTCGCCGGACGGGCCCGAGGCCAGGGCGTCGTGCACCTGATGGCCCTGGCCGCCCATCATGGCCTGGCCGTGCTCGGCCCGTCCCGGGCGGGCAAGCCGACGTACGTGCACGCGGGCGACTGGCTCGGCGCGCCCGTCGTCCCCGAGTCCGACCGCGGGAAGGCGCTGAAGGAGCTGGCGGTGCGCTACCGGCGCGCCCACCACCCGGCGACCCCCGAGGACCTGGCCGCCTGGTCGGGCCTGCCGCTCGGCGAGGCCCGCACGGCCTGGCGTACGAGCGCCGCCCAGGACCCGCCCGAGCCGGGCGAGCCCGTGCTGCGCCTCGCGCCCGCCTTCGACGAGTACCTGATGGGCTGGCGCGGCAGGGACGGCGTCCTGGCCCCCGAGCACGCCGCGAAGGTGTTCCCCGGCGGCGGCGTCCTGCGGCCGGTCGTGCTGGCCGGCGGGATGGTCAGGGGCGTGTGGTCCAGGAAGGGGGCGCAGGTGAGCGTGCAGCCGTTCGACGAGCTGCCCGAGGGCCCGGTCCAGGACGAGATCGCGGACATCCGCCGCTTCCTCGCCGAACTTTCGTGAAAGTGATCCGGCGCGTCGGGTGATAAGAGATGAACCACTTGACGCACGGAGGCTGGACATGACGGGGGAGACCATCGCGACGGCGGTGCCGTGGGCCGCCCGCGCACCCGGCGAGCGCACGCTCGACGAGCGCTTCGAGGAGGTGTTCGACCAGTACTTCGGCGAGATCCACGCCTACGTCGCCCAGCGGCTCGGCCCCGACCACGCCGAGGACATCGTCGCCGAGACCTTCCTGACGGCCTTCCGCAAGCGCGCTCACTACGACCCGTCGCGGGCGGGCGTACGCGCCTGGCTCTACGGCATCGCCACGAACCTCATCGGCAAGCAGCGCAGACTGGAGGCCCGCACCCTGCGGGCACTCGGCCGGTTCGGTCCCGACGCCGACGCGCCCGGCCACGAGGAGGCCGTCGCCCTGCGGGTCAGCGCCCAGAGCCTGCGCCCGAACCTGGCCGCCGCCCTGGCCGAGCTCGACCGGCGCGACCGCGACGTGCTGCTGCTCGTCGCGCTCGCCGGGCTGAGCCACGACGAGATCGCCACCGCGCTCGGCATCCCGTACGGAACCGTCGGGTCGCGCCTCAGCCGCGCCCGCAGGAAGCTGCGCGGCCGGCTCGGCACCCACGTCCTGGAGGAGGCCACCCATGCCTGACCCCCACCTCCGCACCCCCACCCCGCCCCCCGCGCCCGACGACCTGGGGGCCGTTCGTGACCTGTACGGGCATCCGGCGCCCGCACCCTACGCCCAGGCCAGGGTGTGGCGGCGAGTGGCGGCCGCGCGCCGCCGCAGGCGCCTGGCCCGGCTGTCGGCGCTGTCCCTGGCCACGGCCGCCGCACTCGCCGTGGCGCTCATGCTGGTCCGGGGCACGCCGTCCGCCGCGCCGGGCCGCTCGATCCTGCTCGCGGCGGCCAGTACGGCGGCCTCCGGGCAGCAGGCCGCCTACTGGCACATCAGCCGGCTGCACGACGGCGACCGCCTGACCGAGCTCTGGGCCACCAGCACCGGCCAAGCGTGGACCTGCACCTCGGGTTCGGCCGCCGAGGAGAGTTGTGCGGGGCGTGCCGTGCCCGTGACCGGCCGGGCGCCGTTCAGCATGGCGGGCCGCGACCTGACGTTCCGGCAGATCCAGCAGCTGCCCGACGACCCCGTAGCCCTCAGGGAACGGGTCGCCTCGATGTTGCCCACCGGCTCGTCGGACCTGCTGGCCGACGCGCTCAGCGGCCTGCTGTGGAGCAAGCCGTCACCGCCCGCCGTCCGCGCCGCCGCCTACCGGGCGCTCGCCGACCTGCCCGACGTCCGCTACCTGGGACGCCGCGCCGACCCCAGGGGACGCTCCGGCGAGGCGTTCAGCTATCCGCTCCCCGCCGGAGTCCGGCGGACGTTGATCATCGATCCGGCCACCTCCCAGGTCCTCGCCGGCACCGACACGGGCGGGACGGGCGGCTCGCAGATCGTCCTCACGGCGGGCTGGACCGACCAGGCCCCCGACCTGCACTGATCCCACCCTCGACAGGTGCGTGACCCGCCACGCGGCGAGTTCGGCGCGCCCGAAAACAGGAGCCGCGACGTGTTCTGGCGTGCCCGCACGACCACCGGCAGGGCCATCTGCCTGAGCGACCAGTTCCCCGCCGCAGACGTGGCGGAGGTGATGGACGGACGTGTCAGGTTCGCCGGCCTGCCGCCCGCCGACCTCGGCACGGAGATCGACTGGACCGCCGACCCGTACGGCAACCGCTCCTGGTCGCTGAACCTGCACACGCTGCGCTGGGCCGGCCGCCTGGTCACCGCGTACGAGCGCACCGGCGAACGGTCGTACCTGGAGCGCGCCGCCGACGTGACCGCGCAGTGGATCAGCCGGAACCCGCGCGGCGGGCGCGAGGTGAGCGAGTGGGCGTGGGCCGAGCACGCCGTCGCGCTGCGCGCCCCCGTGCTGGTCTGCCTGAGCGAGCACGTACGCACGCCGCTGCTGTGGGAGAGCCTGGCCGAGCACGGCGAGATCCTGGCCGACCCCGCGTTCTACCGCGCGGGCCACAACCACGGCCTGGACCAGGACATCGGGCTGTTGGTCATCGCCTGCCGCCTTGGCCGCGCCAGGTGGCGCGAGCTGGCCGTACGCAGGATGACCGGCTCGGCCGAGCTGGCCGTCGACGCCCAGGGCGCCCTGCACGAGCAGGCCCCCCGCTATGGCCTGTACGTGCACCGCCGCCTCGGCGTGGCCCTGCGCGCCATCAGCGAGAGCGGCGCCCAGCCCCCCACCCGCCTCACCGAGCGCAGAACCGCCCTGGAGAGCTACGTCGCGCACGCCACCCAGCCCGACGGCTGCCTGACCCCCATCGGCGACAGCCCGGCCGGCACCCGCGCCCCCGGCTTCCCCCACGACGGCCCCCTCGTACGGGTCTTCGACGCCGGCTACGTCTTCGGCCGGACCGCCTGGGACGACCCGCGCTCGGCCCACTACTCGATCAGGTTCGGCCCTGGCCGCCGCCTGCACGGCCACGAGGACCACCTCGGCGTCACCTACTCCGCCCAGGGCCGCCGCATCCTGGTCGAGGCCGGGTTCCACTCCTACGAGCGGACCGACTACGCCGCCTGGACCCGTACCCCGCAGGCCCACAACGTGCTGATCCCGGACGGGGACTTCCGTCCCGGCACGGACACCCACCTGCTGAGCGCCGACCTCGGCCCGGAACGTCAGGTGTTCGAGCTGGCCGACGACGCCTACGGGGTGACCAGGACCCGCCGCGTCCTGGTCGGGCACGGCGACGACGTGATGGCCGTACGCGACTCGGTGCCGTCCGGGACACTGCGCAGCCTGTGGCACTTCGACCCCGCGCTGCGGGTGGTCGAGCGGCGGGCGGGCGCCGTGGTGCTCGGCGACGGCGACTGGCGGGTCACGCTGCTGCAGTGGCCCGCGACGGGGATGGAGGTGGGGACGGCCACCGTCTCCTCCGGCTACCTGCGCACCGAGGAGGCGGTGACGGTCACGTCAGGGAAGGCGTCCGAAGTGCTGACCGCCGTCGTGCCGGGGACGGCCGATCCCGACCTCGAACGCCTTCGCCTGCCGTAGAGCCGGCCGAGGGGAACGCGGGTCCCCGGCCCTGAACGGTTCGTCACGCATGGGCCCGCGCCGTCCACTGGCGAGCGTCTGGAGAACCAGCTCGTACGCCCCCTCGACGACCAGACGGATGGGTGCAGTGGCATCGCGGAGGGGATGAGGCGGCCGTCGCATCCGAAACTCCTCGCGTCGACCGCCGAAGTCGACCCATCCACGGACACCTCCCACACCCGCAGCCACACCACCTCTTCAGCGGTCACGTCGCCGCCCCTACGTGGCGGCGACGTCCCTCGGCGGCGACGCCCTGCCCCTACGTGATGGGAATATCACACCTGAGTAAAACAATAACAACCAGAATGAAATCGGT